>JAZRNG010000133.1:0-6154 GCA_045648065.1 Acutalibacteraceae bacterium
GATCACAGGCGTGCTTGTCGTACCTCCAATGCTTAAGAAAAGTGGGGATCAGACGGATAAACCGGGTCAGTCTGCTCAGGCTGAGGGTCTGAATACTGTCAAAAAGTCTGCCGAAAATGACAACGATCTCGGTCTTATGAACGTCAAGCTCCGCGGTGACGGAGTAAAACTCAATGATACGCAGAAGCTTCTTGTTGAGTATTTTGACACTGACTACTTTGAAGCTCCGTACAGCTCGTTACAGCGTTATCCACAGGTATATAAAGGTGCACAGATCAGCTTCCTTTGCTATGTAACAAAGGTTATCGATAGTAACGATAATGGGTATACTCTTCTCGTAGAATACGGTGCTTTTGAGACTGAGGACGGTTACTATCAGCCCACTAAGGAATATGCGGTTATTAAGGGTGCACAGACTCAGACACGCATAATGGAAGGCGACTCGATTTATGTTTACGGTAAATACGATAATGTAAACAAATACGAGGTCGACGGAATCAGCTATACCGTGCCGACAGTTCTTGTTAACAGATACATATATTTTTCATACCTTGATTGGTCAGAACCTATGTTTTCAATGGAAGAAATCCGTACTCTGGCAAGGTACATTTTTGGCGACGATGTGAAGATAAGATACACCAAGAATGATGATTCGGCCGACAGCGATTTTGATTATGAATTCTTTGAAGGTTCGTACTATACAGCTGAGCTTGACAATCAAAGCAATGCCAATTTCACAAAATACAGATTTTTTGCAGGTATGGGCGGTTCGATTGTTGACTGTAAGAGTGAATGGCCTGTCGAAAGAAAAATAACATTTTCAGCAGATTTTGAGCATTTTTATCTTCAGATATTTGACCACAGCCTTGAGGTTTACACGCTTGAATGCTACGACAGAAATCTGAAGAAGATTTGGAGCAGAGAGTTTGACAAAACCACGACTGCCGTACTTGACTATACAGCGAATCATATCTATCTCGTTGCTAACGGCAGTATGTATATCCTCAATGCAAAAACAGGTGAAAACGAAACTGAACCTAAGTATGTCGGAGCTAAGTGTGACATCCGTAAACTAAAAGACGGAATTCTCCTTGTTTCACCCGGAAAGTCTGATGCAGTAATGAAGACTGACCTGATGGGCGAAGTTTTGTGGACGGCCAATCTTACGGCTGAGATTTCAGACCCCTCAACCGGTGCCGAGAAGCCGATTATACAGCTTATCGATGGAAATTATGTACTGCAGTATAATGCCAACTGGCAGAATATGATGGATACCTACAGCGTAGTAATCACTCCTGACGGTAAGATTGAATTTGACGGCAGAGCGTTTTAACTTAATATAATCAGACAGAGTTCAGCTTTTTGGGCTGAACTCTTTTTTTATAGCAATAAAATGAGTGATGCAAGTGCCACTTGACAAAATCAAGTAAATAGTGCTTGGTTTTTTTGCTGTCAGATATTATAATGTAGCGTAAAGGGGGTACACTCGTGACAACAGGTGAAAGAATAAATTTTTACAGAAAAAAACTCGGCTTGTCTCAGGAGGAATTAGGTCAGAAGCTTTTGGTCAGCAGACAGACTGTCAGCTTGTGGGAAAAGGATCAGACAGTTCCTACGATCGATAATCTTATCAGGTTAAAAGAAATCTTTGAGGTTTCTGTCGATGAACTTTTGGGTTGTGCCGGTGATATAAAAGAAGATACGGACATTCCTTTAGAATCATATTTTATGAGTTACTCAAAAAGTGAGATTAATAAGCTTTCAAGGCTTATCAATAAACCGTTGATCACACGGTTTATAATTACATTAGTAATCACTTTTTTCTTCTTCGGTTCTATGGATTATGCTCAGGAAACTTTTCCGGGAGTGGCAATAATATTCGGTGTTTTTGTTGCGATAACGTTTTCGCTGATTAGAGCTGCCGCTTTTAACTACAGGAGTTTCAAAACGGTTAAAAACAGATTGCTTGGTTCTGCGTATGAATACAATGTATATGAGAATTATTTTACAGTAACAGTTTTAAAGAATGGGGAATTCACAGCGAAGTATCAGTATAATTTTGAAAAGGTTGATAAACTTCGTTATATGGGTAATTATCTTTTGCTTTCAGTTGATGGAGGTGCCTTTGTTCTGCGGAAAGAATCATTGAAAGCAAACAGCATGTTCTTCCTGATGAAGAATTACTCTAAGGAAAATGCAGTTACGGCTGAAAAAAGATATACGTTGTATAAAACTATACTCATGATATTGTTTATTGCATCGCTTCTGTCGTTATTTTTCTCTATGATTATCGGAACGATTATGTCAGAAAGTCATATTTTTTTTCAAAGTCCATGGGCGTTTTTTGTTGTTCTTCCGATTCCGGTAGCTTCGCTGATAGCGGGCATAATCTTTAAAAAACGAGGATATAGGTGTAAAAAGAATATCGTTGCAGGTATTATTTTTACTGTACTTCTGTGCATTTACGGTATAGGTACATTTCAGACCGCTGAAATGTATGACCATAGCGATACAGCAATAGTTAAGGTTGAAGAAGCTCTTGGTATTGATTTTCCGAAATCAAAGCAGATCGATACTCAGAATTTATCCGACAGCGAGCAAACGAGTAGCAGAGGTTTTATTTATTATACCAGCGATGTTTACTTTGCCGAAGCTGATGTTGAAAATTTTGAAAAAGAAATCGGACAGAATTCCATTTGGTTAAAGAGTGTGCCTAATGATCTCATAGGAATAACTTCTCCACTTTCCGAGTTTTATAAGGGTAGTTATTTTATTGTGTATAATGTCGATACAAAACAGATTAATAAACTACCGGAAGATAGCGGGAAATATCGGTTTTATTACATCGCTTATGACGATGAAAGCGATAGTATGAAAATAGATGAATACGTTATCGATTATGTGAAATAAATCTATACCCTTTGAACTGTGCTGTAGTAGCTTGTTCAAAGGGTATTTTTTAAAATATCAGTGCTATAGTCAATAAAATTGCAAGTCCGACGGCGTTTACTGCAAGGAAAACAAGAATGAATTTCGCAGGCTGTACGTTTTCTGACCGAAGGTACAGCTTCAGTGTTATAAGACTTGCAAGTGAAGCTATCGGAGTACCGAGACCACCGATGTTGACACCTTCAATCAATTCTTTCCAATTATCCGTAAATTCTGAAAGAAGTACTGCGGCAGGTACGTTGCTTATAATCTGACTTGCTCCTGCAGCTGTGAGTAAAGTGCTTTTTTCAAGCAGATTCTTTAAAAATATATTTACTGTGTCGATTCTGCCGAGGTTACCGGATACGATAAAGAAGCATACAAAAGTAGCTAAAAGGGCATAATCCGGTTTTGCTAATATTTTTCGATCTGATATCGCTATAGCTATAATTATTATTCCTAACATAATTCCGAAATGAATTACGTGAAATACTGTCAGGAGGCAGACTATAAAAAGAACAGCGTAAACTGTCAGCTTAACGGGACTGTTGATTTTTTCTGCATCAAGTCTGATGTCAGAGAGCTTTTTGGGCAGAACGGGCAGTGAAGCGATACTCAGAGTAACAAGACTTATAGCTGTGAGAGGGAGCATAGTACTAAAAAACTCCGTTATTGAGAGATTATACTCAGAGTATAAAAACAGATTCTGCGGATTGCCTACAGGCGTTGCCATACTGCCGAGATTCGCACCGACTGTCTGCAGAACAAGTATGGGAATGATTGCCTTTGTGAGTTTCATTTCGGTGAGCAGACCTACGGTAAACGGTATAAAAACCAGTAATGCCACATCGTTTGTCACGAGCATTGCGCTGAAAAAGGGCAGAAGCACAAGTATCAGTCCAAGTATCTTGCCGCTCTTGCAATGCTTAAGTATCACATATGTAAGCCATCTGAAAACCCCACAGCTCTGAAAACCTGCGACAACCGCCATAAGACATAAAAGTAACGAAAGAACATGCAGATCTATGTAGCCGATATACTGAGCGTCGGGCGGAACAAATAACATCGTAACTGCCGCACAAAGAAGCGAAATGAAAAGTACGGCTTCTTTTTTTATGAAAGAAAAAACAGTCTTCACCTGAATACCCCTTAAAGAATAATTTGCAATATAGTACCACAATCTGATAATTTTTTCAATTAAAACAGCATCGAAACCGTAAGGAATCGATGCTGTCGAACTATTAAAGTATTTTACCCACAAGATAAATGATTACGTTTACTACGTTGTTGAGAAGGTACCTGATACCTGACCAGATGTACGGAGATTCAAATTCCCATTCATCAGGGCTTTCCAGGAAGCTTCCGAGAGAGCCGTCATATTCATAAGGCTCAAGGAAGGCTTTAGTGTTCATCTTCATAATGCAGAGATTCTTACATGCCTGACGCAATGCGTTACCGAATCCTACCGGATCTCTGTTGTATGCTGATTTGACAGCAGCTACGTGTGAAACGACATTTACTGCCCAGATACCTGTAAGAATTGTATCGTTACCGTTATATACTGCAAGTACAGGACTCATATAACCTGAGCCTGTGAAGTTCCATGAATAGTCAGAAACCACGAAACCTTCAAAGCCCCATTCTCTGCGGAGAACATCATTGAGAAGTGCCGAACTTGCACCGCACCAGTTAAGACCTATACGGTTAAAAGCAGACATTACACCCTTACAGTCTGATTCTTTGACAGGGATTTCAAATGCCTTGAGATAGATTTCTCTCATCGTCTGTTCATCTGCCCAGGTGAAGACACCTTCACGGTGTGACTCCTGATCATTCATGACAAAGTGCTTGATAGTAACAACGAGATTCTGAGAGCTGCATCCGCGGATGACCGCTGCTGCCATCTTACCTGAAAGAAGGGGATCTTCTGAATAATATTCAAAGTTTCTTCCGCCTCGTGGGTTACGGTGAATGTTAGCACCCGGTGCATACCACACGTCTGTACCCATATCCTTCGCTTCTTTTCCTACACCGATACCGAATGTTTCGGCAAGCTCAACGTTCCAGGTGCAGGCGAGGGCAGTAGCACACGGATATGCAGTACCGCTGTCATCATAAACGAGACCGTTCTGACCCTTGATGCTTGACGGACCGTCGTTGTCCCACGTGTGAGGGATGCCGAGACGTTCAACGCCTCTTGTATTGTATCCGCCATCGATGACCATATAAGTCATCTCATCAAGTGTAAGCTGATCAAGGAAAGCATCCCAAAGGCTTTCGTCCTCGTAAACGTCCTGAAGTGTTATAACCTCATCGTATTCAACACCTATAGCCGGAACTTCACCCTCAGTCTGAGGTTCGGGGAGCTGATCAACGGTCTTAACTTCCTTTGTAGCTTCAAGAACTCTGAATACGGGGAAATTATCTGTACCTTCTGTACGTGAAAGAACGGAAAATCCGTTATATACATCATCGAATCTGTTTACGATTTCTGCGCCTGTCACATCATCGTATTTCATGATCTTGTCAGCGTTCACAACATAGTCAAAGCTGTCGATATGCTCTCTGACATTTTCACCGAGAATGATTTCATATGTTCCTTTTTCGAGCACCCATGCCTGGGTATTCTTGTGATCATATGACGCCATATCGTCGGCTTCAAAAGTTACTGTGAGAGTCTGACTTTCACCGGGAGCGAGGATATCTGTCTTAGCGTATCCGCCGAGGCAGATCGAACTTTTTTCGATTCCACCGTTGTAGTAGGGTGCGCTGTAATAAATCTGTGCCGTTTCTTTACCACTTCTGTTACCTGTATTTGTTACCTTTACATCGACGGAAATTATACCGTCTGAAGTGTCGTAGTCAACTATTTCTTTTTCAAATGTGGTGTATGAAAGTCCGTAACCAAACGGATACTGAACCTTTTCCTTTGCAAATGTTTCGAAATAACGGTAGCCGACGTAGATACCTTCAAGGTATTCAACATAGTAATCAGAAATTGATCCGTCATACTTATTATCGCCGAAGCACACGTTTGAGGGATGGTCGCTTACTTTATAAGCAATGGTGTCAGCGAGCTTACCGGAGGGGTTTACATCACCTTTAAGCATCTGAGCAACTGCAGTCATACCGAATTCACCGGGAATCCAGATTATTGCCGCAGCTTTGATGTGCTCATATTCATCGAGCCAACCCATTTCCATAACGTTAGCTGTGTTGAAAAGAA
>JAZRNG010000134.1:0-2450 GCA_045648065.1 Acutalibacteraceae bacterium
CATTCCCGTACTGCGTTGGCCCGGCGGGTGCTTTGCTGATGAGTACCATTGGAAAGACGGCATCGGCCCAAAAGAAAGCAGAAAAAAGATGATTAACACCCATTGGGGCGGTGTTGTTGAAGACAACAGCTTCGGTACTCACGAGTTTTTTGAGCTTTGTGAACAGCTCGGATGTGAAGCTTATGTCAACGGCAATGTTGGCTCAGGCACAGTTCAGGAAATGAGCGAATGGGCCGAATATATGACATTTGACGGTGTATCTCCTATGGCTGATCTTCGTAAGGCTAATGGCAGGGAGAAACCTTGGAAAGTAAAATATTTCGGTGTTGGTAACGAAAACTGGGGCTGTGGAGGTAATATGCACCCTGAGTTTTACGCTGACCAATACAGACGCTATGAAACCTATGTCCGTGATTATGACAGCAACAACCGTATTTTCAGAATTGCCTGCGGTGCAAACGCTTTCGACTACAACTGGACAGATGTACTTATGAAAAAAGCAGCGTGGCGTATGAACGGCCTGTCACTTCACTATTACACTCTCCCCGGTGATTGGGGCAATAAGGGTAAAGCTCTCAGCTTCACCAAAGATGAGTACTATACTACCATCGAAAAAGCTTACAAAATGGAAGAGCTCGTACGCCGTCACGGTGATATTATGAATCGCTACGACCCTGACAAGAGAATCGCTATGATAGTTGACGAATGGGGTACCTGGTACGATGTTGAAGAGGGTACAAATCCCGGCTTCCTTTATCAGCAGAACACTATGAGAGATGCTATTGTTGCAGGTCTTACCCTTAATATTTTCAACAAGCACTCTGACAGAATCAAAATGGCAAACATTGCTCAGACTATAAACGTGCTTCAGGCTGTGGCTCTTACCGACGGCGAGGATATGCTTCTTACTCCCACATATCACATTTTCAAAATGTATAAGGACCATCAGGAAAACACACTCCTCGGCTCATATATCACTACTCCCAACCTTGCCGACAAGGGTACCCTGCCTAAACTTATAGAAAGTGCTTCAGTTAAAGAAGACGGTACTATTATTGCAACTGTAGTCAACACATCTGCTGATGAGAGTGCAGACATTCACTGTCAGATAGCAGACTTTAATCTCAAAGATCTTTCAGCAGAAATTCTCACAGGCGACATCCACGACTACAACAGCTTTGAGAACAAGAATGTAGCCTACACAAAAGCTTTCAGCGATTACGAAATCCTCGCAGATGGATTCAAAACTACAATCCCTCCCTGCTCAGTTGCAAAGTTCGTGATTAAATAATATGGCAGAATGTAAAAGATGTCTGCTTCACGAGGCAGCAGAAGAGGATACACTCAAAAGCATAAAGGAGCGAATTGACAAGCTATCTGAAAAAGATCAAGCCCCCGATGAGCTTTACGAAAAGAGGCTCAGCGAGTGCAAAAGTTGCGACAATCTCATATCAGGTGTATGTATGAAATGCGGTTGCTATGTGGAATTCAGAGCAGCGTTTAAAAAGAATAACTGTCCCAATGTGAAAGACAGGAGATGGTGAATATAGTAAAAGTACCTACCAGAACGGCAGGTACTTTGTTTTTTAACAAGATAATCATCTTACTTATTTGCAATCAATAAAGATTTTTTCTTTTCTGTGGCCATCCTTTATACCCCTGCAAGTGAAGTTTTCAATTTTGAGATTTCGGCAGTGTCTTGCCCATATGCCATAAGCGGGAAGATTTCTGAATCTCCAGCATTCAGGATAAACCTTTGTATATTCGGGGATAAAAAGTCGGTTATCTTTAATCTCTATGGCATCACGATAAGTTATATCGAAGTTTTTGAGAGTTACATCAGTACAATACTTTGTCTTAAGCTTTTGTTTGTAACCTGCAACGATTACAGGAAGCTCTACATTTGTAGCCTTTATATCTTCAACTGTTATATTATACATTTCGCTCTTGCCGTCAAAAATGTTTTTGTCTACGGGCTTTTCATCACCCGCCTCTTTGACGATTTCTGTTTTGTTTGCAGTTGCAGAAGTAACCTCTGCAGCTCGGTTGCGGTTACCTAAACGAATAAACAACGGACAAGTACATCTGTCCATAGTTATATTTTTAACTTTCACATCGTGTACCTTAGCACCATCACAAGCCTCGATTGATACCCCCGAAACAGCACCGGGATAAAGGTCTGTCATCAGGAAGGTGCAATCCTCGACAGTAACATCATAAACATCATAGGTTGTTTCTGTGCCGATTTTGAAGCAGTTTGTTCTTGAGATAACCTCGCAGTTTCTCACAGTGATACCGTGCATTTCTTTCTCACAGCCACACCAGATAGCATTTTTGAGTACAATGCCGTCATCAGCTGTAGACACAAAGCAGTGGTCAATTTCTACATTACTGCTTCCTGCAATATCAAAGCCGTCGGAGTTTGCAACATTTCGGTTATTCCATATGAC
>JAZRNG010000135.1:0-5919 GCA_045648065.1 Acutalibacteraceae bacterium
AAAGTCGTAGGGGCAGATATCATCTGCCCGCCAATTTGTGCAGAATTTAGCGGGAGCATAATATGCTCCCCTACGAAATCAATCCAATCGGAATCGTAGGGACGGGCGTCCTCGACCGTCCGTTTTTCAGCAGATTTCGCGGATGGTCCGGGAGGCCCATCCCTACGCACACAGAACTGGATTGTGCAAAATTGAAAGATCCCAGATAACCCCGGATTTAACGGACTGTAAACAAAATTAAAAAAGAGTGGCTTTTCAGCCACTCTTAATAATTACAAGTAACAAAATCAGCCTAAAAGTTCATCACAAAGAGCATCGATAGCAGCAATGCTTGTTTCACTGAGTGCAGACTTGATCTGGACTATGTTCTCTGCAAAAGTGATGTTTTTTGAACCTTCAAGCATTTTACGCATCATTTTTGCAGCGACAGGACCCCAGGAACCGTTTTCGACAAATGCTACGGTTCTGTTCTGATAAAATCTTTCTGTAAGGTGATTGATGAAATCCTTCATAAACGGGAAGATATCACCGTTATAAGTTGTTGTTGCAAGAACGAGCTTGCCATAACGGAAGGCATCTTCAATAGCCTCGTGCATATCACAGCGTGCAAGGTCGTTGAGAACAACCTTTGGGCACCCCTTTTCCTTGAGCTTTTCTGCGAGAAGTTCAGCTGCAGCTTTTGTGTTACCGTAAACAGATGTGTATGCGATTACGATGCCTTCGCTCTCAACACCGTATGAAGACCAGATGTCGTAAAGATTGATATAGTATCCAAGGTTTTCTGTAAGGATTGGTCCGTGAAGAGGACAGATGATTTCAACGTCAAGAGTAGCAACCTTTTTGAGAAGTGCCTGTACCTGAACGCCGTATTTGCCTACGATGCCGAAGTAGTATCTTCTTGCCTCACAAGCCCAGTCCTGCTCGACATCGAGTGCACCGAACTTGCCGAAACCGTCAGCTGAGAATACAACCTTATCCTTTGAGTCGTAGCTGACCATAACCTCAGGCCAATGTACCATCGGTGCGGTGTAGAAGGTGAGGGTATGATTGCCGAGGCAGAGTGTATCACCTTCGTTTACAACGAGTCTTCTGCCGGAGTAGTCATTGCCAAAGAAATTGGCCATCATATTGAATGCTTTCATTGTGGCAACGACCTGAGATGAAGGATATTTCTTCATAAATGCATCGATATTTGCTGAATGGTCAGGCTCCATATGATGCACGATGAGATAATCAGGCTCTTTGCCGTTAAGTACTTCTTCGAGGTTTGCAAACCATTCGTCACCGAAATTTTTATCGGCTGTATCAGTAACGGCAATTTTTTCGTCCATAATGACGTATGAATTGTAAGCGATGCCGTCAGGAATATCAAACTGACCTTCAAAAAGATCTGTAGAATGATCGTTGACACCGATGTATTTAATATCATTTGTGATAAACATAGAAACTCTCCTTTGTTTTGCAGGGATTTATATATTATACATTAATTTTGCAGAATAAACAAGATCTAAAAAGTTTATTGTCACAGAAAATAATTGACAAATTAATGAAATTAATATATAATCACTCACGGAAATTCTGATGAGGGAGTAGTGAGCGCACGGAAGTGTGTAGCAAGTCAACATACTGACCGTAAGGTCTGGCTTGTTTTAAATCGCGAGACTCATGTATAATCCGCAATGGCTATACATGGTGTCTTTATATCTGAAAGTAACCGGGTGTAGCAATTGCTGCACTTTTTTATTTTGGAGGATGAATAATGAATTTTACTTTCTTTTTTAACAGTGCACTTCTGGGTGTCGGTCTTGCGATGGATGCTTTTTCTGTTTCGCTTGCAAACGGTCTTAATGAGCCGAAAATGAAAAAGGGAAAAATGGGCGGCATCGCCGGTGTTTTTGCTGTTTTTCAGGCTGCTATGCCGTTGATAGGTTGGCTTTGTGTTCACACAATGGTGCAGTATTTCAAAGCTTTTGAAAAATTCATTCCGTGGATTGCACTGATTCTTCTTGTGTTTATAGGAGGAAAAATGCTTATTGAAGGCATAAAAGGAAACGACTGTGCAAACGATGAATGTAACTGTAAAAAGATTGGCATAACGGCTCTTTTAGTGCAGGGTGTCGCAACTTCAATTGATGCGCTTTCAGTAGGATTCACTATTGCGGAGTATGACCTCAGAATGGCTCTTGTGTGTGCTGCGATTATTGCTGCAGTTACCTTTGTAATATGCCTTGGAGGCATCGCAATAGGTAAGAAATTCGGAACAAAGCTCGCAGGTAAAGCAGGGATTTTCGGCGGTGTGATACTTATCGGAATCGGAATTGAAATCTTTGTTTCAAGTTTTATAAAATAAAAGTAAACGCTTCAGAGTAACGTAATACCCTGAAGCGTTTTTTAGTTTTGTGATTGTATAGGATTCTCTTTTTTCAGGTCGCTGAAAATTTTTATAAGGAAGAAAATTGCGGAGGTAGCAAGTATGATTTCAGCGAAAAGCTGAGCATATGCGAGACCGTACATTGGCACCAGTGCGTTGAGTATAAACAATGCAGGTATTTCCAATATGATTTTTCTCATAAAAGCAAAGATAAGTGACCTTTTTCCCATACCGCAAGCCTGAAATACACCTACAGCGATGAAGTCCATACATAAAAACGGTTGGGCAAGACTCTGGCCTCGCATAAAGACAGCACCGTAGCTGATAATGTTTTCGTTGTCCATAAAAAGACGTATTATATCACTTGCAAAGACACAGTAGATTGTAGTTGTAGTAGTAATAAAAATCAACGAAAGCTTTGTAGCGTAAATAACACTGTCCTTCATACGCTTTATGTTGCGCGATGCATAGTTGTAACCTATGAGTGGGAGGACACCCTGTGAAATTCCCATTGCAATGTACATGGGGATCATACTTGTTTTGTGTGCAATTCCCATTGCAGCAACAGCATCTGCACTGTAACCTGACATAAAATTATTGAGAACAGTCATTCCTGTTACATTGAGAAGATTTTGTATCGAAGCAGGTATTCCGACACCACACACACCTTTTACAATAGGTTTACTGAGTTTAAATTCCTTTGGATTAATGCAGACAAAAGTATTTTTCTTTTTTGCGATAATCAAGACGAAGAAGTAAAGGCAGGCGACACAGTTTGAAATGAATGTTGCAAGACCTGCACCCTCAGCACCCATATCAAGTCCCCAGGGCAGAATGAAAATCGGATCAAGCACGATGTTCAGAGCACAACCGCTCATAGTACCGATACTGGCGTGTATTGCGGAGCCTTCGGATCGCACGAGGTATGCCATAACAACGTTGAGAATTGCAGGTGTAGCGCCGAGAGAGACCGTCCATTTCATATAGCCCGTCGTTGCAGTCGCTGTTTCAGGAGTTGCTCCGAGCAGGTTGAGCAGGGGGGATTTAAAAACAGTGCAGAAAACTGAAAAAACAAGACCGCATATGAGTGCACAGTAAAAACCGAATGCAGAACTTTTTTTAACTGTTTCGTAATCTTTTGCACCGAGAGCACGGCTCATCATACTTGAAGTGCCTACACCAAAGAGATTGTTAATGGCGTTAAAAGCAAGTAAAACGGGAGCAGCCAAGGTAACGGCAGCGTTTTCGATGGGGTTGTTCAACTGTCCTACGAAATAGGTGTCAGCGAGGTTGTAAAGTATCATAACAAGACTGCTGAGTATTGTAGGAACGATAAGTTTTATAACAGCCTTTGATATTTTTGTATTTTCAAAGAGGTCGATTTTTTTGCTGTTGTCCATCAGATCACCATTTCGTATTCGCCCATATTGCCGTCTTTGAAATAGCTGTGAAGATCATACGGAGTGTAAATACCTGTGTCCGTAACAACACCGCTGACAAGCTCAGGAGGTGTGATGTCGAAAGCAGGGTAGTAACCTTTGAGCCCGTCGGCAGCAGTCTTGACTCCCATAGCCTGAAGCACGAAATCAGGGTCTCGCATTTCAATTTTAACAGTATCAATAGTAGGATGACCGTGGTCAGGTGCACCTGTAACAAAATAGGGGATACCTGTATATTTTGCGGCAATAGCTATCTGATATGTGCCGACCTTGTTGACAACGTGACCGTCAAGGCAGATAGCGTCTGCAGCAGATGTGAAAACATCAACGTTTTCTTTCTTCATAACGTAAGCAGGCATATTGTCTGTGATAACGGTTGTGTCAAAGCCCATCTCGTTGCAGACCGTTGCAGTAAGTCTTGCACCCTGAAAATACGGGCGTGTTTCGGGACAGAAAATACGGATATTCTTTTCACGTTCTTTTGCAACCTTGAGCATCATTCCTACGATTGTTTCACCGAAGCACTGAGTCATTACAGTGCCGTTCTGCGGAAACATATCAACAAGATGCTCTGCCATAAGATTGACCTTGCCGTAACGCAGATTGTTTGCTTTTACTGTGTATTCAACGATAGCTTCGCTGACATCAGTTCCGTTTTTTAATGCGATTTTAGCTGCTTCAAGACAACCACCTGTGATGAGCGACATTCTTGCAACGGTTGTGGGTCTTGCATGTGAAATATTATCTGACGCAGCAAGAAGATATTCGAGTTGCTTGTCTTCGGTCATGTTTCTGCATTCGTATGCGGCAAGTGCCATACCCATAGCTGCTGCTGTGTAAGGTCCTGCACTCTGGGTGACCATATCACGGATTGCCTGTGTAACCTCCTGATGAGTGTTACAGACAACAAATTCAACCTTTCGTGGGTAAACACGACGGTCGAGGATACGTACCTTCCCGTCTTCATACCACGCAATGTTTTCGTATCGGAGCATAAAAGCGAGTCCGTTATCGGCTCTTTCCATAGTTTTCACCTCAATAAAGTTTTCTGATTGCTTTTTCAATATCGTAATAAATCTTTTCTTTATCCAGAGTCAGATATTCACCGTTTTCGTAAAGTATCTTACCGTCAACCATAGTCATACAAACGTCACTGCTCTGTGCGGAATAGGTGACAAGAGCCTTTTCGTCAATGACAGGGCGAAGGTGAGGTGCATCAAGTGAGATTGCGATAATGTCAGCCTTGTTGCCGATCTTCAGCTCACCGCAGTCGTCTCTTCCCTGAAGGAGAGCACCGTTGAGCGTAGCCATTTTTATGACAGTATCGGCTTTCATAACCGTAGCGTCCTGCATATAACCGTTATGGATGATTGATGCAAGGTGCATCTCTTCCATCATATCAAGATTATTATTGCTTGCTGCACCGTCTGTGCCGAGTGCAACATTGATACCCATATCAAGCATTTTCTGCACTCTTGCAAAACCGCTGCCGAGCTTCATATTGCTTGACGGGTTGTGTACGACGTTGACACCCTTGTCAAGGATGATTTCCATATCGCTGTCCTCAAGAGTGACACAATGAGCCGCAAACGCTCTTGAATCAAATGCACCGAGGTCATTAAACCACTGAGTCGGAGTTTTACCGTATTTTTCTTTGCACTCATTGTGCTCTTTAACCGTTTCGGAAAGATGAATATGCATAAGTCCGTTACGCTTGTTGCATTCCTCTGCATAAGCACGTGCAATTTTTTCTGTGCAGGTGTATTCGGCATGGATTGAAAAGTCGATAAGAATTCTCTCGTTTTCAGCCTTGTTCCATTCATCATAAAGTGCGATAGACTGAGCTATCCTGAAGGAATCCTTTGCTTCTTCGTTCGGGTCAAAGCTCTGTACGGGACGTGTGATATTTGCTTTCATTCCCGATTCTGCAACAGCTTTTGCTGTTACCTGAGGCTCAAAGTACATATCAGAAAAGCTGACTGTACCGCAGGCGAGCATTTCGAGTAAAGCGAGGTTTGTTCCTGAATAAATTTCTTCTGCAGTAAGCTTGTCCTCGATGGGAAACACCTTGTTGAACAGCCACTCGTTAAGAGGAAGATCACTGCCTAC
>JAZRNG010000136.1:0-14426 GCA_045648065.1 Acutalibacteraceae bacterium
AGTATACACAGGCGAAGCAAACAAGAAGTATACACTTGAAGCAAACGACGTTGCGACAAACAATACGAAAGAAAACGTAACGACGGATGAAAACGGTTACCTTACAATCGTAGTAGAAGACAAGGCATATGACGAAGGCGTCTACACATTCAGCCTTAACGGAACAGAGATTAATCTCTACGGGGAGGTAACAGCGGAGCCTGAAGAGCCGACACGCGGAGTAACGAATGTAGAGTATACACCGTCAGAAAGCACAAGAAATGAGTTTATGTTCACAGTAACAGGCAGACCTGATAAGATTCAGGTAATCGAACCTGACGGAGGAACAAGAACTTACGACAGATATCACGTTAAGGTGGTAATCGTCAGCTACGACGAAAACGGAAACGAAGTCAGCTCAATGAGCAGAGAGCTCAGCTACGAGGTATGGACAATCGAAATGAACGTACCTGCAGAGACAGAGCTTACAGCAATCGCAAGATACGGCAGAGATTGGAGCAGGGAAGCACCGTATAAATATACGGTAGTGCTTGCAGACCCCGTTTTTGATGATGCTGTATATTCGATGAGTCTTGCGGCAACGGAAGGCTCACAGGGCAAGGTAGCGGCAACAGTAGTGACAGGTCTTGACGTAGCAGGTGTAAAATTTATAATGGATAACAGCACAACAGCAACCTATTACAAATCGACCGAAGCAGACGGCAGACTTACTTACAACGGCTATGCATGGATTAACCACGCAGGAGAAAACATTATCGTAGTAAAGATAAGAGTAAACAATGCATGGATCAATGCAGGTGAGCTTACTTACAACGCTATCTGACAATAAGGCACAAAACCTCGGAGGAAACTCCGAGGTTTTTTCTTGCTAAGAGATAATAAACGTGATACTATATTAGAAAAGGAGTGGTTGAAATGTTATTGATCTGGTACCCGAAATGCACAACGTGTCAGAAGGCTAAAA
This sequence comes from Acutalibacteraceae bacterium, assembly GCA_045648065.1. Taxonomy (GTDB): domain Bacteria; phylum Bacillota; class Clostridia; order Oscillospirales; family Acutalibacteraceae; genus CAG-488. Next base: position 965 of record JAZRNG010000136.1, read on the forward strand.
AGTGGCTTGATGATAATGGAATTGAGGCTGAAACACGTCATATAAAAGAAGAAAATCCGTCTTACGATGAGCTTAAAGAATGGTATGAGAAAAGCGGTCTTCCTCTCAAAAAATTCTTTAATACAAGCGGACTTCTTTACAAATCAATGCAGCTTAAGGATAAATTGCCAACGATGAGTGAAGAGGAACAGCTGAAGCTTCTCGCGAGTGACGGAATGCTTGTAAAACGTCCGATAATTGTAAACGGAGATACAATACTTACAGGTTTTCGTGAAAAAGAGTGGGAACAGCTGAGATGACAGACACAGAAAAATATGTCCGTGAAAAGCTTTTTAGCTTGCAGGATCTGAAATACAAGGAGTTTCATTCGAAGCTTATGCCGACGGTGGACAGCGACCTTGTAATCGGCGTCCGTACTCCTGAGCTTCGGAAGTTCGCAAAGGAGTTTTCAAAAACGGAGATGGCAAAAGATTTCCTTGCGACTCTTCCGCACAAATACTATGAGGAAAATAATCTTCATGCATTTATCATTTCTTCGATGAAAGATTTCAATGAAGTTGTGGAAAAGTTGAATATCTTCCTGCCTTTTGTGGATAACTGGGCAACGTGCGATATGATGCGGCCTGTTGCATTTAAAAAGCATCACCGGGAGTTGCTTTGCGAGATCGAAAAGTGGATTGCAAGTGACCGACCGTACACTGTTCGTTTCGGAATAGAGATGTTGATGGTGCATTTTCTCGAAGAGGATTTTGAGGTTTCTTATCCTCAGAAGGTCGCTGAAATCAGGTCAGAGGAATACTACGTCAGAATGATGGTCGCATGGTACTTTGCGACTGCTCTTGCATACCGTTATGATAAAATCCTGCCGTTCATTGAAGAAAGAAAGCTTGAGCCGTGGACACACAACAAAACGATACAAAAAGCTGTGGAAAGTTACCGCATTACACCTGAGCAGAAGCGATTTCTGCAAAATTTTAAAATAAAAAAATGAGAGGTATAGTTTATGTTTGACAACATTGGTGAAAAAATCAAAACCCTTGCAACTGTCAGTTGTTGGATTGGTATAGTCGCATCATTTTTAGGTAGTATCGTATTATTACTAGGGGGAGAGTTGCTTACTGCGCTGTTAACAGCAGTGTCAGGGCCTCTGGCCTCCTGGGTTGGTTCTTTTGTACTTTACGGCTTTGGTGATCTGATTGAGACTAACAGAATGATATTGTCAAAGCTTGAATCCGGAGAAAAAGGCAGTTCTTTCTTGCCGGAATCAAGGGTCTTGTCTCCCAAAAAGAAGAGTGAGGAGGCTGTCATAGAGAAAATACCCGTGGCTCACAGTTGGCGATGTGACATTTGCGGAAATATGATTAACAAGGATATCTGTCCTTTCTGCGGAAAGGCGTATGGACCGGCGGCAGAGAAGATAGAATCGCTTAACAGACTGAGGAAAAACGGTACCATTACCCCTGCAGAATACGAAAAAAGAGTAGAAAAGCTCAGATTTGAATAAGAAAACGCCCACTCTGCTGAGTGGGCGTTAATTATTTAAAAGGTCGGAGGGGTCTGCTTGATATTCATTTTTTCGATTATTTCAAATACGGTTTTTTCTGCATTATCGGTCACTTCGACGTTGATATCAGCAAGGAATTTATAAATAGGGGAGCGCTCAGAGTGAATTCGTTCGAGTGCTTCTCTGTTTCTTGCAAGGTAAACTCCGTTGAGTTTAAGCTCACTAAGGTCTCGAGAAAGCCACACGATATAACCGTTCTGACGAAGGTAATACTGATTTTCAAGACTCATAACGGCACCGCTGTCCGTTGCAATTACCTGTCCGCCGTTACGTGTGATTTTGCGGAGAGTTTCTGTTTCAAGCTCACGATAATATCTTTCACCGTAAGCTGAGAAGATTGTAGAAACGGGGACACCGGCTTTCATTTCGATCAGGCGGTCTACGTCGATACACGGTCTGCCGAGCTTTGCGGCAACGACCTTTGCGATCGTAGTCTTTCCGCAACCGGGAAGTCCGACAAAGATGATATTCTTTCTGCGGTCACTCATTGTTTTGTAAGTCGCCTTGAAAAGCTCCTCGTCAGGTTCAATTCTGCCGAATCGGATTTCTGCAAGGTACTCACGTGCAACGAGCATTGAAAGACCGTCAGAGTTCGGGATTTCGAGATCTTCCGCATCGCAGATGAGCTTTGTTCTTCTCGGATTGTAGATAACCTCAAGCACACCTTCGATCTTCGGGAAACGCTTTACATCGACAATCTTATCACCGTTGTTCGGATACATACCTGTCTGTGTCGTGTTGACAAGGATTTCGGCATCCGTATGCTCGTAGATGTTTTCAAAGTTAACCTTACCGTCAACGGTTACATCGACGATTTCTCTCGCCCCCATATCTTCTATGACAACGCGGATAACGGATGCATTTTTGCCGAGAAGAAGGACCTTTTTGTCTTTCACATCGATGCCGCACTTTTTGATCATATGGCAGAATCCGTCATACTCGCAGTTGTCACCGATGAGTCTGCCACACTCGTCAACGGTGATTGTATCAACGCAGTTGAGTTTACGAGCTACGTCTGTCAGCTCGTCGCAGTATTTTACAGCTTCCTTCTTATAAGGAAAGACAACGCTTAATCCTGCGAAATCTTTTTTTGTGAAAAATTCTTCAAGATTTTCGGGTTCAATCTGAAAAAGCTCATAGCTGAAGTTTCCGAGTTCTCTGTGAATTTCCGGAGATAAGCTGTGTAACAGCTTCCTTCCCAATAAACCGTATTTTTTCATAATCAGTCTTCGTCCCCTCTGTGATTTTTGCGTTTAAGGAAATACATACCGCCTGCAAAAAGCATGGCAACTGCGATCAGGGCGGCTGCAGATATACATAAGACTTTTTCTCCGCTGAAAGTAGAATTATCCTCACTTTCCACGGCTTTGCGGATGGTTACTTTGCTTATCTCTTCTTGAGAAAAGGTTGCACTTTCCGCTTCATCTTTCAGGTTCTTGTCTGTTTGAGCTTTTGATCCGGAACCTGATGATGTATTCTTTTTTGTTTTTGTTTTTGTCGTTTTTTCACTCTTTGCAGTCTGTTCTTCAGAAGTGACAGATGTTTCACCGTCAGTCATAACTACCGTGTATGTGTTTGATAGCTGAGAATCAGGATCAATGAAAATGACTTTGAGAGTCTGCTCGTCAGGGATGCCTTCCTTGACTCCGAGCGTCACTTCGACGTAAACAACCCCTGAAGGCGGTACAGTAAAGTGAGTAAAGTCAAGGAAGTATTTATCCTCATTATATTCGGTATCTCCGTTCAGGTGCAGGGATATTTCTTCACCGCCATTGAGGCTGAAACGGATTCCGATATTTTCCTCCTGCTCAAAAGCTCCGAATTTTATCATAAAGAGAATTCGCATTCTGTGAGAAGGATAATCATAGATAGCTTTTATCTGAGCGTTTGTAAGGCCGGAGTTTGATTCGGTATCATTGTCGGTGACAAGGTAAACCTTTTCTACCGCACTCCACTCTTCGGGATCGATCTGCTGTGCAGAAGACTGAAAAGTAAGAGTAAAGATAACAACTGTTATGATGAAGAATACTGCAGATCTTTTAATATAACTCAAAAGAAAAACCTCTTTATCAGTATGCTTTGATTGTGATAATTTCAAACGGTTTTGCTGTAAATTCTACGCTGTTGTCTTTTACCTTAAGCTCTTCGATATTGTTTTCAAGAAGGTCGCAGATGTATGCTTTCTTTACATCATATCCGAAGTCAAGCTTGACATTTGTACGCTTATTGTAGCTTTCATATCCACGGACAACGAGAGCGTCGTCTACCTCTGCCTTCTTGACAGTTTCAACGATGAAGTTGTCAGCGTTGCATGAAATGAATGAATACTCTTCGGGAAGTGAGCCTTCCTGAGCTTCAATGTCGAAAGCCTTCAACGGGCAATTAAGCTCATAAGCGAGCTGAATCGTGCCGTTTTCACGGAAGTTGCCTGCATGCGGGAAGAGTGAATATGTGAAGAAGTGCTCACCCTTATCTGCATCCGGGTCAGGGGCAGTTGCGCACTTGAACATTGAAAGCTTCATTGTGCCGTTTTCAATGTTGTGACCATACTTGCAGTCATTGAGAAGAGATACGCCGTAGCCGTAATCAGCATAATCAATGTACTTATGAGCGCATACCTCAAACTTTGCTGACTCCCAGCTTGTGTTCTTGTGAACAGGACGCTCAACTGAACCGAACTGGATTTCATATGTTGCCTTGTCAGAGTTGACATCAACGTCGAACGCTGCCTTAAGCATAAGGTGCTCCTGATGCCAGTCTGCATATGTGTCAAAGTCAATTCTGTTTGATCCGTCGTAGAAGTAAATCTTCTGCTTAATGATTGACTTGTAGAACTTCCTTGTGATTTCAAATCCGAAACGTGAGCCTTCGTCAAGGAACTTAACTTCGCTTACATCACTGACTTCGTATTTCTTTTCTGTATAATACTTTGAGATTTCCCAAGCATCGTATTCATACGGATAGTCTTCAAATGCTTCGATGTAGTTTGCTCGTCCGCCGTCACGGAGAACCTCGCGAGCGTTTACTTTGTCATAAAGACGTGTGATAACGTACTCGTCGTTGAACTCAACGATGTAGTTGCTTGTTTCAAGAGTCTTGCCGTCGAGCTTGTATGCAGCTTCAGTTTCAGCAAGGTCAACAACCTTGTAGCCCTTTGCGGGGATGCCGTTTACACGGTAGGTCTTGCCGTTGTGGTTTACATAGCCGTCAGAAACAAATGAGTTCTGATTGAATACAGCTACGCCGCCCTTTGTGCCGATATTCTGAAGAAGTGATTTGTAAGCCTTTGATTCAAGCTCAGTCGCAGAGCCGATAACCCACTTGTAATCTTCTTCGCAACGCTCATAAACAGGACGGATAGATGAACCTGGGATAATATCGTGGAACTGATTGAGAAGGATGCATTCCCAACCGTCGTTGAGTGCCTTCTGAGGATATTCTGTGCCGAGGAGCTTACCTGCCATTGAGTTGACAAGCTCGGTGTTCTGATAAAGAAGCTCACTCTTTCTGTTGTTACGCTTGTTAGCTGCCTGTGAGGTGTATGTACCTCTGTGGAATTCAAGGTAAAGCTCACCGACCCATGTGGGAAGACGCTTGTTGGAGTTAAGCTTATTGCGGAGCCTTTCAAGGAATTCTGCAGAGCTTTCCCACTTGACCTGCGGACAACCGTTGATGCCGTGCTGCATTCGTCTGATGTATTCGATATCTGTATCCTCAGGACCGCCGCCACCGTCACCGTGGCCAAACGGCATAAGAAGATCGTGATTGAGAGGCTTGGGCTCGTATCTGTCCCAGGTGCCCTGAACATAAGCGGGGATTGCCCTTGGGGTGTAAGTTGAACGCCAATACATACCCTCGTAGTTTTTCTTTCTTCTGACAGCCGTAAGGAAATATGTGAAAACCTTCGAGCCGTCGATACCCTGCCATGTGAATGTATCATAGGGAAGACGGTTTGTTTCGTTCCATGCGATTTTTGAAGTTACGAAGTTTTCAACGCCACTCTTCTTCATAATCTGCGGCATTGCTGCACTGTAACCGAAAACGTCGGGAAGCCATACTGTCTTATTGTCAACGCCGAACTCTTCTTTGAAGAAACGCTTTCCGAACATAATCTGACGGACGAGCGACTCACCACTTGAGAGGTTACAGTCTGCTTCAAGCCACATTGAGCCTTCAAGCTCGAATCTGCCTTCCTTTACAAGGCGTTTTACCTCTTCGTACATATCGGGAGCATCTTCCTTGAGGTATTTGAGAAGCTGCGGCTGGCTTGACATAAATCTGTACTCAGGATACTTTTTCATCATTTCGATAACGCTGCCGAAAGTACGCTGAACCTTTTCACGTGTCTGCTCAAGTGTCCAACGCCAAGCTACGTCGATATGAGTATGACCGATACAGCTTACCTTCACATCCTGATCCTTGCAGAATTTTCCGTAGAATTCTTCATCCATAAACTTGTTTGCTTCGTCAACGGAAGCGAGGAATTCTTCGCTCATCGGAGCGCACCAGTTGAGCTTATTGAGTGCTTCGTTAAGGAGAAGCACGATATCTCCGCGGTTTTTATCGCTGTCGTCAAGATATTCAACAACCTCATACGGAACCTTTAAATCGTAGTAAAGTTTTTCAACCGATCTGTTGAAAACGCAGAGCTGGCTATAAAAATATGCTCTTTCACCAAAGGGTCTTGAATAAGCATAGAGGTGAACATCGTAGCCGTCTTTATTGCTGTCAAGCTTTATGTAACGGTGGTTGGAGTCCATGCCTCTGATTTCTTTACCGTCAAGATAAACGATAAACTGGGGATCCCACTGGCTGTCACCGGGCATAGTTGTTGAAACGTAAAGCTCAACGTCCTGACCCTTAAGCTCTGCAGGGATATCAATATGATTATAGGACCAACGGTGCTCTTCCGCCTGATCGCCCCAGGTCTGAGTCCTGCCGAAATCCTGCCACCCGTCAAGGTCGGGTGAAGGTACCGTGTTATCTTCCTTATATCCGCAAGGCAAGGTCTTCCAACCTGTAACATCAAGGCGAACAGGTGTTACAAAACTCTGAAGCTCTTCTATCATTGTTCGAATTCTTTTGTCGAGCAACTTGTCCATAGTTAACCCTCCGTAATCTCAATTATTTTTTTAAACTCATCGGAATTGGAAAACTCCGAATTTTTAATGTTTTCAAGTATCTTTTTCTGAAGCTCTTTGTCTTCAATAAAAGACTTAAGTCCCTCAGCGCATTTTTCATTTTCAAGAGGAACGATAACGCCGTTTACACCGTTTTCAATCTGACTCTCAGCCGTTGCATAGTTTGTGATCGCAACCTTTTTGCCGAGGATAAGCGCTTCGTTTACCGTAACTGCATTTCCCTCATAGCGTGACGGCTGAATGTAAAAATCACAAGCCTTGAAATAAGGGTACGGGTTCGCTTTCTTTCCAAGGAGAATAACTCTGTCCTGCATTCCCGCTTCAGCAATTTTCTTTTTTATAAGCTCCTCATCGGGACCAAAGCCGATGATGTACCACTTCACGTTGTCAAGCCGTGAGCAGATATCGGGCACGTTGTCGAAATTTTTGGCGTCACAGTATCTGCCTACCGAAAGGAATTTCACGTAACCGTCATCGGGCATTTCTTCGCTGACATCAGCTTCGTCTGCCTGAGCCTTTATAAACTCTGCAGGATGCATATTTTTAATCAGGACAATCCTGTCTGCAAGAGAAGGAAATTTCTGAAGAAATCCTTCAGTTACCTTTTCTGAAATAGAAACGATATAATCATATGCCGACCACATATCAAGCTCGGAAAAAACATCAATTTCGATATGCGAATAATCTGTGTGTATCCACGCAATTTTCTTTCTGCTTTTGCACTTCTCAGCGGCGAAATAATGCGGTGTCAGGAAGCTTATCACGAGGTCATATTCTTTGTCGGAGATTTTCGGCATAAAGGGCTTCGTGAATCTGTGGCTGTAGTCGATATAGACGTAGCTGCCGTCCTTTATGTGGTTGCGCACAACGTATTCCGTTGCGGCATTTTTACCTCTGTATCTGCCGATAAGTGTGCCGAAAGCTTTGTTTTTCACTACCTGAGAAACAGGTTTTGCAAGTGAGGCATAGCTTTTATTCTCAGGGAGAAGATTGACTTCTTCCGGGATGAACTGCATCAGTTCGCCTTCGTGATGATATAAAAAAAGGTCGACATTGTACTTCGTGTAGTCGAAATTGCCGAGCAGACCCAACAGAGCTTTTTCAGCTCCGCCGATTTCCATTGTATGGCTTATTATCAACACATTCTGCACAATATCACACCTTACCGTTACCATAGTGAATAAAATTGTAGAATAATAGAATAATTATACTTTTTATCATACAAAAAGTCAACAAATAAAACCTTGATAAAAGCCTGAAAAAACATAGTTTTTTTCATAAAATCTCATTGACTTTTAAATGATGTTTTGTTAACATTAAGTGATTAACTATATTAGGGAAAAAAGAGGACGTTAATTATGTTACTTGACAAAACAATTCATATTCCGGATTTAGGTGACATCGGAGCAGACAGTGGCTTCCATGTACTTGAGAGAACAGAGGACGGCAAGTTCTCAGTAGGCAAAAACGGTGTTGTTGACATTCTCGCAACAGGCGACCAGAAGGTTGAGTTTGTTTCTTTCGGCTCACACACTCTCGCTTGTGTTAAGTCAGCGATCGCTTACCCGACATACTATCCCGTTCATCCTGTTCAGCTTGATATGCCCGTAAAGGCAGTTCTTATGGACCTTGACGGAACTACTGTTCGCAGCGAAGAGTTCTGGATCTGGATCATTCAGATGAGTATCGCAAGTCTTCTCGGCAATCCGAAGTTTGAGCTTGAAGAGGCTGATATGCCTTTCGTTTCAGGTCACTCGGTTTCCGAGCATCTTCAGTACTGTATCGATAAATACTGCCCCGGTGCTTCTCTTGACAAGGCTCGTGACTTCTACTTCGAGCACACTCACAGAGAGATGGAAGAAATCATGGCAGGCAGAGGTAAGGATGGTGCTTTCACTCCGACAGTCGGCGTAAAGGATTTCCTTTATGAGCTCAAGAGCATGGGAGTGAAGATCGGTCTTGTTACTTCAGGTCTTTATGAAAAAGCATGGCCCGAAATTCTTTCAGCATTCAAGACACTCGGCATGGGCGACCCGAAGGATTTCTACGATGCGATCATCTCTGCAGGATTCCCGCTTCGTAAGGGTTCTGTAGGTACTCTCGGTGAGCTTTCACCCAAGCCGCATCCGTGGCTCTATTCAGAAACTTCAATCGTCGGTCTCGGTGAAGCTTTTGCTGACCGTAACCACGTTGTAGGTATCGAGGACAGCGGTGCAGGAGCTTGCTCCGTTCGTCTTGCAGGTTACACAACTATCGGTATTGCAGGCGGCAATATCGTTGAAAGCGGCACAAAGGCTGTCTGCAACTACTACGAAGACAGCTTTGAAGATATATTAAAAATTATAAAGGGATGATTGGTTGATGAAGAAGTTTACAGCTAAAACGGCATTAAGTGTATTGTCATTTTCACTTTTTGCTCTTTGCCTTGCAGACACATATTATGTTCATAAGAGCGACGTGGATGCAAGTATCATCAGACTCATAGAAACCTTGAAAAAACAGCCTGCAGAAGATTCTGCAGAGGAAAATGCACAGACAAATCCGGAAGGAGAATAAGCAAATGGATAACGAAAAGAAAATAAGCTGCCACTTTATATCCAACACACACTGGGACAGAGAGTGGCGTTTCTCAGCAAGAAGAACACAGTATATGCTCGGCTATATGCTCGATATGCTCATCGATATTATCGAGAAAAATCCTGAGTACAAACACTTCCACCTTGACTCACAGACTATGCCTGTTCAGGACTACCTTGAGGTTTATCCTGAGAAGAAGGAGCTTTTCAAGAAGCTCGTTTCAGAGGGCAAGATCGGTGTAGGTCCTTGGTTCTGCCTTCCTGACGAATTCACAGTCGGTGGCGAGGCTCTTATCCGTAACCTTCTCCTCGGTCACAGAATCGGTAAGGAAATGGGCGGTATCAGTAAGACAGGTTACTCACCCTTCGGCTGGGGTCAGATCTCACAGCTTCCGCAGATTTATGCAGGCTTTGATATCCACTTCGCATCATTCTACCGCGGTGTTAACGAGTACACAGCTCCTCGCTCAGAGTTCTATTGGGAAAGCCCGGACGGAACACGTATCTACGCTTCACGTCTTGCAAAGCGTCCCCGTTACAATATCTGGTATATCGTTCAGCGTCCTGTTTACTACAATCAGTCAAACGAAAACAACCGTGATATGGTATGGAATGATAATAACGGTGTGTTCAAGTTTGTAGATAACGAGAATCAGAAGCTCGACTATCAGTACGTTCACCCGTTCTTCGAGTATCACAAGGAAAATATCAAGGACCGTGCAGAGCAGGCTATGCGTGAGCAGGACGGCGACTGGACAACTTCTCATCGTTTCTGGTCACTCGGTCATGACTCATCCTGCCCGGACATCCGTGAGGTTGATATGATCAAGGATCTTGATGCTGTTCTTCCGAATGCTGAGGTTTTCCACAGCACACTCAAGGAAATGGAGCAGGGCATCATCGACGAATTCGACGAGAATTCACCCGTACTCAAGGGCGAGATGCGTGAGCCGTTCACAAAGGGTAGCGTTAGCCCTGTTATGGGTTGGATCCTTTCTGCAAGAACATACATCAAGCAGGATAACTTCAAGACAGAAACTCAGCTTATGAACTACGCTGAGCCTCTTGCAGTCTTCTCAGCTCTTGCAGGTGCACCCTTCCAGAAGAATTTCATCGACCTTTCATACAACTATCTTCTTCAGAACCACGGTCACGACAGCATCGGTGCTTGCGGACGTGACATCGTTTACGAGGATGTTGTTTCACGTTACAGACAGTCAAAGGAGCTTTCAAACTGCGTTTACGAGCGTGCATTTATGGACGTTGCAGGTGACATCAAGCTTGACGGCTTCACACGTGACGATGCAGCAATCGTTGTTTACAACCCTGCACCGTTCAAGAGAAGCGAGAGCGTTCAGATGACAATCGAGCTTCCGATGGAATGGAAGGCAGACTCGTTCAAGATCACAGATACAGACGGCGAAGTCCTTACATATCAGATCCTCGCAACAAACAAGCACGTTGCACAGATCATCCAGAATCCGAACGACGTTGCAAACGTTCTTCATACTCAGCAGTACAAGATCGTTGTTGACGTAAAGGATATCCCCGGATTCGGTTACAGAACACTCAAGCTTCAGCCGCTTTATAACGTTCGCGCAACTACTCCGAAAACAATGCTCAAGAAAGCACAGGTTATGGAGAACGAATACCTCAGAGTTTCATTCAACGCAAACGGTACATATAACGTTCTTGACAAGGCTAACGGCAAGTCATACGAAGGCCTCGGTTACTTCAAGGATACAGGTGAGATCGGTAACCCCTGGGAGCATATCGTTCCTGAAAATGACGAAACATTCACAACTCTCAACGAGAGAGCAAAGATCACACTTCTCCATGAAGGTGAGCTCGAAGTTGCATATAAGATTGAAATCGACTGGGCACTTCCTGAGGGAAGAAGCATGGACGAAAAGACACGTTCACCGCACCTTAACCCCTGCAAGATTGTCAATATCGTAACTCTTCGCAAGGGTGCAAAGTACCTCGAAGTCGAAACAACAATCGACAATCAGTCAGAGGATCACTACCTCCAGGTAGCATTCCCGACAGATATCAAGTCAGAGTTCTCATACGCTCAGGGTCAGTTCGACGTTGTTAAGCGTCAGGTAGCAAAGCTTGACTACTCAATCTACGATGAAATCCCGATGACAGAGCATCCGATGAATTCATTCGTTGACGTTACAGACGGCACAAACGGTGTTGCACTTCTCAACACAGGTCTTAAGGCTTATGAAGCAAGCGATGACGAGTGCGGTACAGTTTACCTTTCACTCCTTCGTGCATTCCCGCTTCGTATCTGTGTAACATCAGATATGCAGGACTACAGCAAGGTTGATAAGGGCTCACAGTGCATCGGCAAGAACACATACCGTTATGCATTTATGCCTCACGCAGGTGACTGGGAAGAGGGCAACGTATGGGGCGAATCAGAGAGATTCAACCTCAGCTTCGGTATCGCACAGTTTGCACCGACAGAACACGGTAAGAACGGTCTCGTTCACTCATTCCTTGAGCTTGAAAACGAGAAGCTCAATGTCAGCGCAGTTAAGCTCAGCGAAGACGGTGAAGGCTATGTTGTTCGTATCTTCAATCCGTCAGACAATGCTGTGAAGACTTCAATCCGTCTCAACGGTGGTATGGCTCCGATCGAAAAGGCACAGTCACCTGTTGAAAGACAGAAGGCTGAATTCGAACTTCCTGCATACTCAGGCAAGAAGTGGAGCGAGGTTAAGCTCGTAAGCCTTGAAGAGAAGGACATCGAAACGCTCACAATGAAGGAAGACGGTTTCGTAGACTTCGAAATCACAGGCAAAAAGATTCTTACAATCAAGTTTGTAGGCTGATAAATACAGAAACCTCCGATGTTTTTTCGGAGGTTTTTTGTATTTACGATATAAATTACGATCTTTACCCGATATCAGATTATAACATCAGGAAGAACTGAAAGAGAAATATTGAATGTTTGAGTAAGATTATGATATAATCATCTCATAAAATTGAAATCAATGGAGTACTGAAATGAACAGACCGTATATTATTTGTCATATGGTTGCTTCTCTTGACGGAAAAGTTACTGGGGAGTTTTTATCGAAAGACGGATGTGCAGAGGCTTGTCAGGTGTATTATGAGATCAACAGAAATCTGAAATCAAACGGATTTGTCTGCGGTCGTGTCACGATGGAGGGCAGCTTCACGGGAGGGTATTATCCTGACTTATCCCGTTATGAGCCTGTACGCCACGGTTGCGGACCGAAGAATGACTTCATACTTGACGATATGACGGGATTTTACGCTGTCGCCTTTGATCCGAAAGGCAGGCTTGGGTGGAAATCGAACAGGATCATTGACCCTGACGGAGATCCAGGATATGACGGAGCACAGATCGTTGAAGTGCTCACAGAGCAGGTCGATGAACGTTATCTTGCCTATCTTGAGAGTATGGAGATTCCGTATATTATTGCAGGTGAAGACGAAATCGATGTCGAACTTGCACTCTTTAAGCTTAAAAACATTATCGGTTGTGAAACTCTGCTCTTAGAGGGCGGAAGTGTGGTGAACGGATACTTCCAGAGAGCAGACGTCATTGATGAACTGAGCCTTGTGGTGGCACCCATTGTGGCAGAAAAGGATGACAAACCGCTTTTTACCGACAGTAACCTTGCAGATTTCGAGCTTGTGAATGCAGAAAAGAATGGTACAAATCTTGTACTGAATTATAAAAGAAAAAGATAATATCCGATACTTATGAATCCGTAAAAGAAGAACGAGGAGGAAACGGTATGAAATACGATATTGCAGCATTTATCTGGCCGTCATACACGGGTGACGAGCCGCGCACACGCATCTTCTGGCCTGAAGGCTACGGCGAGTGGCAGACAGTCAAGGCTATGACTGACAGAGGTTACACAGGCTGCCGTTGGCCGAGGATTCCCACGTGGGGATACGTCAATGAAGCTGACAGCCGCATTATGGAAATGCAGATTGACTGTGCAGTTTCTCACGGTGTAAATGTTTTTATCTATGACTGGTACTGGTACGATAACCGTCCGTTCCTTGAAAACTGTCTGAATGACGGATTTCTCAAAGCTCGCAACAACAAGGATATGAAATTTATGCTTATGTGGGCAAACCACAATGCAAATCATCTCTGGGATAAGCGCAACTCGGACAATGATCTTTCA
>JAZRNG010000137.1:0-17877 GCA_045648065.1 Acutalibacteraceae bacterium
TGTATTCAAAATAAAAGCTTCTGTCACGGTTGTATTTGTCAAGGTCATAAGCGTAAAAAATCATCGGCTTGTTGAGTAAAGCATATTCAAATATAAGCGATGAATAGTCAGCTATAAGATAGTCAGCCGCACAAAGTGCCGTTTCTATCGCAAGCGAAGATGAAGCATCAAAAACGAAATCGCCATATTCCTTTAGCTGCTCATCGCTCAGTCTGTATTTCTTTGCAGTAAACGGATGAAGCTTAAGTACAAGGGCGTAGTCCTTACCGAGGGTTTCTTTGAGAAGCTTGTAGTCAAGCGGCTGATCGTTGTATGATTCTTCGGGTGAGTTTCCCCTGAATGTCGGTGCGTAGAGAACGATCTTTCTTTTGCCGATCTGAGGGAATTTGTTCAGAACGGCAGCACGACAACTGTTAACAAACTGCTTGTCGAAAAATACATCTGTTCTCGGTGTGCCGAAAGGTTTGATTATACGCTCGTCACAGCCGAATGCTTCAGCGTAGCAGGGTATGACACTTTCGGCAGACACAAACACATCCGTATAAGTGTTGTGCATGGGAAAGCGAAGCATATCTTCACGGCTGCCACCCCAGGCAAGGTCGAGAGTAGAATACCCCCATTTTTTAAAAGCACCGCAAGCGTGCCAAAGCTGGATAACCTTTGTGCCTTTGTTCGGCTTGTGTGCATAAAGCGGATCAAAATTGTCCGTAACAAATACACACTTGCACTGAGCATAATACTTCTGAAAAGTGATATCGAAAAGTATACGCTTGAGTGCACTTTGCGGAGCCTGCATAATTTTACATTTGTATCCTTTTTTCGAGAGATACTCGTAAAGACCGATCATATTGTCAGGCATCTGAGTATAGTTTTTACTGAAAGCAAAAACTATAAGCTTTTCGTCGATTGGATCTAATGAAAAGAATTTGAAGGCAAGGGGCCATACGATGAAAAAGAAAAACTTTCGTCTGAGTATATTTATAAAGGATATGAACTTTGCCATATTATCCCTCCGTTACAGTTGTGAAAAAGACAAAGAGGCTGGCTGCTGACAGCCTCAGTATCATCATGTGCATTAAACGGCACGTGTTACCTTACCTGAACGTAAACAACGTGTGCAAGCATATACCTTGCGCGGAGAACCGTCAACCACTGCCTTAACACGCTTAATGTTCGGCTTCCATGTTCTGTTTGAACGTCTGTGTGAGTGAGAAACCTGAATACCGAAAGAAACACCTTTGCCGCAGAATTCGCATTTTGCCATAAGTCGGCACCTCCTTTTTTAGTTACGAATACTAAACAACATTTCGTATAATAACAGATATTTATAAAAAAATCAACCTTTTTTCGAAACAATTTTTATTTTATTTTAAAAATTTTTAGAAAAATGCTATTGCTTTTTTAGATTACATAATGTATAATACAACTATCGAACATTTGTGCGGTTACGGAGGTATAATTATGGCAGATAAACAGAAGGCTTTAGAGACTGCTATCGCTCAGCTTGAGAAGCAGTATGGTAAGGGTACAGTTATGAGACTCGGTCAGAATGCAGGTATGACCGTTGAGGCCATTTCAACGGGATCTTTATCCCTTGACGTGGCAACGGGTATCGGTGGACTTCCGAAAGGCCGAATTATTGAAATATACGGACCTGAATCTTCAGGTAAGACTACACTCGCACTCCACGCTGTTGCAGAGGCACAGAAGGCGGGCGGAGAAGCAGCATTCATCGATGCTGAACACGCTCTTGATCCGGTTTATGCCGCAAACCTCGGAGTAGACGTAGATTCACTTCTCGTTGCACAACCTGATAACGGTGAGCAGGCACTTGAAATCACAGAAGCTCTTGTACGCTCAGGTGCAATTGATATCGTTATCGTTGACTCTGTTGCAGCTCTCGTTCCGAGATCGGAGATTGAGGGTGAGATGGGTGACTCACACGTCGGTCAGCACGCAAGACTTATGTCACAGGCTCTGAGAAAGCTCGCAGGCGCTATCAATAAGTCAAATACCATTATTATATTCATTAATCAGCTTCGTGAGAAGATAGGTGTTATGTACGGTAATCCGGAAACGACTACAGGCGGCCGTGCCCTTAAGTTCTACGCTTCAATGCGAATGGATGTACGCCGAGTAGAGTCACTCAAAGCTTCAGGCAATGAGTTTATCGGTGCAAGGACGAGAGTTAAAATCGTAAAGAATAAGGTTGCTCCGCCGTTCAAAGAGGCAGAGTTTGATATAATGTTTGGCGAAGGTATCTCAAAAGTCGGAGAAATTCTCGATATTGCAGTTGCTCTTGATATCGTAAATAAGAGCGGTGCATGGTTCTCATACGGAGAAACAAGACTCGGACAGGGTAGAGATAACGTAAAGGAACTTATTAAAAATGATCCTGAGCTTATGGCTGAACTCGAGCAGAAAATCAGAGATAATATGGATAAGCTTACACAGATGGGCAAGGCTTCAAACAAAAAGACAGCCAAACCGGCAGCTCCGGTTGCTCCCGTAGCACCTGCTGCACCCGTGACCAAGGCATCTGCAAAGGCTAAGCTTGATATTGCGGTTGATGACTGATGAAAATTACTGCGAAACAGGGAAAAGGTAAAAAAATACATATTCATATCGATGGTGAATACCTGCTTACGGTTGATGAAGATTTCTGGTTTTCATCCGGATTCATTTCAGGTGACGAAATTGACGACGGGGACCTTGCTGCCTTTAAGGAGGCGGCAGGCTCCCGCCTTGCTTTTAACAGTGCGATGTTCAGTCTCGATCTGCGGGATCATTCGGAAAGGGAGCTGAGAAACAAGCTTTCAAGGAAATATGACGAAAAGTCGGTCGATTCTGCACTGGAAAAATTGACTGATTTAGGTCTGGTCAATGACCGTCGCTATGCAGAAATGCTTGTCCGTGAGCTGTACGAAAGAAAAAAGTACGGTAAAAACCGTGTCAGAAACGAGCTTTACAAGCGTGGAATTGACTCAGGAATCATAAATGAAGTCATCGAAGAGTATGAAAATGAATTCGAAACAGATAATGTTAAAACAATAGTTGATATTATCAGAAAAAAATATTATAATAAGTTAGTTGACGAGAAATCACGTCAGAAGACAGTAGCAGCACTTGTAAGACTCGGCTACTCTTTTTCAGATATACGTCAGGCAATGAGTGAATTTTCGTCGGATGAATTTTATGAAGAATACTAAGGTGATTTTATGAGTTATCAGATAGGATTGATTTCACTCGGCTGCCCTAAAAATCAGGTCGATGCTGAGCGTATGCTTGCTCTTATGGATGAAGCAGGTCACTCAATCGTTGACTATGTTGACGGTTGCGACGTTGTAATTATCAATACCTGCGGTTTTATCGACGATGCCAAAAAAGAAGCTATTGAAAATATTCTCGACACGGTTGAACTTAAAAAAGAGGGCATTGTCAAGAAAATTATTGTTACCGGCTGTCTTGCACAGCGTCATAAGGAAGAGATTGCAAAAGAGATACCTGAAGTTGATGCAGTAGTCGGTATCGGTGCAAACGGAGATATTCTTAAGGTAATAGATGACGTTATGTCAGGCGAAGGTCTTATCGAAAGTTTCCCACCGCAGTCTGAACTTCCGCTTGACGGTCAGCGAATCCTCACGACTCCGGAGCATTGGGCATATCTTAAAATTGCGGACGGTTGCTCAAACAGATGTACATACTGTACCATCCCGTCTATAAGAGGGGATATGAGAAGCCGCAAGATGGAAAATATACTCGAAGAGGCAAAGCAGCTTGCCGAAGTAGGTGTAAAGGAACTCGTAGTTATCGCTCAGGATACTACCGGCTACGGTCTTGATATTTACGGTGAACTCAAGCTTCCCGAACTGCTTAATAAGCTGTGTGAGGTTGACGGAATCGAGTGGATCAGACTTCTTTACTGTTACCCGGACAGAATCACGGACGAGCTTATTGCAACCATCAGAGATCAGGAGAAGATTGTAAATTATATCGATCTTCCTCTTCAGCACGCCAGCGACAGAATTCTGAAGGCGATGAACAGAAGAGGAACTAATGAGGACATCAGAAACACAATTGAAAAGCTCAGAACAGAAATTCCGGATGTTGTGATCAGAACGACATTTATTGTAGGTTTTCCCGGTGAAGATGATGAGGCGTTTGAAGAACTTGCTGAGTTTGTCAACGAGATGGAATTTGACCGACTCGGATGTTTCTCTTTCTCGCCGCAGGAAGGTACTCCGGCTTATGATATGGACGGACAGATCGAAGAAGATGTTAAATTGAATCGTGGCGATGTGATCATGCAGGATCAGTTCACGATTATGGAAGAAAAGAACAACGAAAAGATAGGTAATACATATAAAACGATCGTCGAAGAATACGATTCATACTCTGACAGCTATATCGGCAGAACTTATATGGATGCACCGGAAATCGATTCGGTTGTGAAATTTACCAGTTCAAAAGATCTTGAAATCGGCGACTTTGCCGATGTAACGATTTTTGACTATGATGAATACGATTTACTCGGTGAGGTCAGATAAATGAACACTCCTAATAAAATTACGGTCTTCAGAATGTTTATTGCACCACTTTTTCTGGTTATTTATCTTTTGGATTATGAGCATAAAATGCTCGTTTCGGCAATAATATTTGCTGTAGGTGCAGTTACGGACGCTATCGACGGAAGACTTGCCCGTAAGAATAATATTGTTACTAATTTCGGTAAATTCCTCGATCCAATAGCAGATAAAATGTTGGTAACAGCAGGTTTCCTTGCTCTTATGGATGACGGACTCTGCAATATCTGGATCGTAATGTTTATGCTTACGCGTGAATTTGCCGTAACGTCGGTAAGACTGATCGCCGCTGCGCAGGGAGTTGTAATACCTGCAAATATTGGTGGTAAAATAAAGACAGTATTCCAGATGGTTTCGCTCGTTACTATCATGATAATAGGCGAAGTCAGTGCGATGTTTGAGTTGAATCTGCCGTTAGCGATCATCTCAAATGTTTTACTTGGTATAACTGCGTTAATATCTGTTGTTTCAGGTCTTGTTTATATTTCTGACAGCAGAAAAGTAATTGATTTTAAAAGTTAAGTGAGGTGTGGATATGGTTATTTCATCCGCAAGACTTATGAGAAGAGCCTCTAATGAAGGCTACGCTATCCCTGCATTCAATATTGATAATCTTGAATCTGCTATGGCAGTATCTGAGATTATGCATGAAATGCGACTTCCTGTTATAGTTCAGATGATTCCGCGTACACTCAACTACGGCGGAGTTGCTATCTATCCTGCCATGATGCGTGAGCTTATGGCGGATTGTCCCGTTGATTATGCTTTGCATCTTGATCACGGAAACAGCCTTGCACTTGCTCAGAGGTGTATTGCAAGTGGATTTTCATCAGTTATGTATGACGGTAGTGCGATGAGCTTTGAGGACAATGTAAAGTACACAAAGGAAGTTACTGATTTTGCACTCCCGATGGATGTTTCTGTTGAGGGTGAACTCGGCACGATCGGCGGCAAGGAAGAAGGCGACACCGATCTTGAAGCATCGTATACAAGCGTGAGTGAGGCAGAGGAGTTCGTTCGCCGTACAAATGTAAGTACGCTTGCAATAGGCGTGGGTACTGCACACGGAATCTATAAGGGTGAACCAAAAATCAATGTGCAGAGAATCAAAGAAATACACGAAGCAGTTGATACACCTCTTGTACTTCACGGTGCATCGGGACTTTCTGACGAGGTGCTTCGTGACTGTATCGCTGCAGGTATCAGCAAGATTAATTTTGCAACGGAACTTCGCCAGGCATATACTAACGGTATCAAAGCGGAGTTTGCAAAAGATTCGGAAGTATTTGACCCGAAAATATATATGCGTGGTGCTGTTGATAGCATCAAGGATGTTCTGCGAGCTAAGATCAATATCTGCTACGGTTTATAATTAAAACAAAAATTACGGTCCGCTTAAATGCAGACCGTAATTTTTGTTGTATGATAGTTTTTATCTCGGCTTATATTTGTTTATCATTTCATTCTTCATATCCCAGAGAGCCTGAGACATATCGACGTAATAGTTGTGCGGATTTTCAAATCTCTTAACCTCGTCCCAGAGTGTATCAACCTGCTCTGCACAGTAGCTTCTTATGTTCTCGATAGAAGGATAGTCATAAACGCACTTGCCGTCTAAGAAAAGAGGCTGAAGCAGAGGTCGTGCGATAAAATTATCGACTGTTTTTCTCTTCCAGGTAACGTCAGGATCGAAAAGCTCGTATGGCTGTGAATCGTCAACAGTTTCGCTATCAAGAGTAATGAGGTCAGCGAGAGCTTTTCCTGTTTCTTTATCATAAAGTCGCCAGAGTTTTTTAGCACCGGGAGTAGTAACTTTTGCAACGTTTTCACTGAGCTTGATCTTCGGCTTCATTTCTCCGTCACTTTCGACAGCAACGAGCTTATAAACACCGCCGAAAACTGGAGTGGATGACGCTGTGATAAGTCTTTCACCGACTCCGAAAGAGTCGACCGCAGCACCCTGACGGAGCATGTCTCTGATAATATATTCGTCAAGGGAGTTTGAAGCAATGATTTTGACATCCTCAAATCCTGCTTCGTCAAGCATTTTTCGTGCTTTTACGGAAAGATAAGTAATGTCACCGCTGTCGATTCGTATGCCCTTCGGTCTGAAGCCTTTAGGAAGCACTTCTCGTCTGAATGCTTCGATTGCATTAGGCACACCTGACTTGAGCACGTCGTAGGTGTCTACGAGCAGAGTGCAACTGTCGGGATACGCTTTTGCATAAGCACAGAAAGCATCGAGCTCCGTATCGAAAAGCTGGACCCAGCTGTGTGCCATTGTGCCGAGTGCGGGTACTCCGAATTCACGGTCGGATATCGTACAGGCAGTTCCGGTACATCCGCCGATGTAAGATGCTCTCGCACCGTAAACGGCACCGTCAAAGCCCTGTGCACGTCGTGAGCCGAACTCCATTATACTTCTACCCTGAGCTGCACGTACAAGTCGATTAGCTTTTGTTGCGATAAGACTCTGATGATTGATAGCGAGTAAAAGCATAGTCTCGATAAACTGTGCCTGAATAGCAGGGCCTTTTACCGTTACGATCGGTTCACGGGGGAAGATGGGTGTGCCTTCAGGCACACAGTAAATATCACACTTGAAATCAAAATTTCTGAGGTAGTCAAGGAAGTCTTCTCCGAAGCCGCGATTTCTCAGGTATTCGATGTCATCATCGGTAAATTCGAGATTTTCAAGATACTGAGAAAGCTGCTCAACACCTGCCATAATTGCAAAACCACCGTTATCAGGTACGGTTCTGAAAAACATATCAAACTGAGTTATGGCGTCACCTTTGCCGTTGAGAAAGTAGCCGTTAGCCATTGTCAACTCATAAAAATCAGTAAGCATTGTAAGGTTACGTTTCTTTAAATCATTCATTCAAAGCACCGCTTTCAAGTTTATTTCGTTGATTATAACACAGAGTGGTTTATTTTACAATATAATACAAAACACGAAAAATGTTCAAATATTAACTTTTTATGATACAAAACTATAAAATTGTCTAATTTTGCCTATAAAAACTACAATGTTATGGTTAATTCACTGAAAATTTATCCAAAAATAAAGTTACTATTGAGAAATTTAAACTAAAGTGCTAAAATGTATATGTAATCTTTGTTCATATTAGAGGTGAGTTTAAATGAGGACAAGAAAACAAGAGCTTGGCGATATGAATATAATAGGTGCCAAGGTTGAAAAACAGAGAAAAGCAATCGGAATGAAGCAGAAAGATCTTCTTGCACAGCTTCAGGTCAGCGGAATTGATCTTAATGCATCAGGTCTTTCAAAGCTTGAGGGTCAGCTCAGAGGTGTAACTGACTATGAGCTTAAAGCGATCGCACTTGCACTTGACGTAAGCGTGAATTGGTTGCTTGGCATTGACGAATAATATATACAAGAATAAACGGCTGCTAAAGAAGCGGCCGTTCTTTTATATTGACAAATAATATCTGTTTATAGTAAAATTGTAGTTGCAAATTTGACCCAAGGAGAGTTTTTATGGCAGTTTTTAAACCGTTCAAAGCAGTTAGACCTGTTCCTGAAAAAGCTGAAGCTGTTGCAGCATTACCTTATGATGTAATGAACAGCGAAGAAGCAAGAGAAATGGTAAAAGGTAATCCTTATTCTTTTCTTCATGTAGATAAAGCTGAGGTAGATCTTGACAGAAGTGTTGATCTTTACGACGAAAAAGTATATCTCAAAGCGAGAGAAAATCTGGATAAGCTTGTAACTGAAGGCACTTGTAAAATGGATGATACTCCGTGTATCTATATCTACCGTCAGATTATGAACGGCAGAAGTCAGACGGGACTTGTCGGCTGTACTGCCATTGATGATTATATCAATAATGTGATCAAGAAGCATGAGCTTACAAGAGCTGATAAAGAGGCTGACAGAATCAATCACGTCGACTATTGTGATGCCAATACAGGTCCGATATTCCTTACTTACCGTGAAGACGATTTTATAAATAACCTCGTTGAAAAGTGGAAGGCAGAGCACGATCCTGTCTATGATTTTGTTTCTGAAGGTGTGAGCAACACAGTATGGGTGATTGACTGTCCTGAAACAATTGCGACTCTTACTGAAAAGTTTGCAGCGATTGACTATCTGTACATCGCAGACGGTCACCACAGAGCTGCATCAGCTGTCAGAGTAGGCAAGATGCGCCGTGAACAGAATCCTGCATATACCGGCGAAGAAGAGTTCAATTTCTTCCTTGCGGTGCTTTTTCCGCGTAACGAGCTTGAAATTATGGACTACAACCGTGTAATGAAGGATCTCAACGGCAACACAAGTGAAGAATTCATTGCAAAAATCAGCGAAGTGTTCGACGTTGAAAGTGTAGGCAATGAGGCTTATAAACCTGAGGCAAAGCATACATTCGGAATGCTTCTTGACGGTACATGGTACAAGCTTACGGCAAAGCAGGGCACATATGACCCGAACGATCCCGTAGATCAGCTCGATGTTTCAATTCTTCAGAAAAATGTGATTGCTCCTATTTTCGGTATCGACGATCCACGTACCGATAAGAGAATTGATTTCATCGGCGGAATCCGTGGCTTGTCTGAGCTTGAAAGAAGAGTCAATACAGACATGAAGATTGCTTTCGCAATGTATCCTACAACTCTTGATGATCTTATGGACATTGCTGACGCAGGTCAGATAATGCCGCCGAAGTCAACGTGGTTCGAACCCAAACTTATGAGCGGTTTGTTTATCCACAAGTTGTCATAATAAAAATTACAGCGTATCTATGTTTTACCATAAATACGCTGTTTTTTTATTTGTTCTGTTTTAAGTCAGCAAGTGATTGTTCAACGGATAAGCTGTGGCGTTCCTGCATGGAAACGATCCAGTCATCAAGTATCTGTGAGGCTCTTTTGATGTCGCTGACACAGACAGATGAGGCTCCGTTAAGCAGTACTTTACAGTATTTTTCTTCAGAATCTGTGACGGAGATGATGAACGGAATCCCGAAGTCGTTAAGGGTTTTAACTGCTTCGGACGTCGCATCGTCTGCCGATATTACCAGTCCGCTTGCTCCGTATTCAGAAATGCATTCAGGTGCAGAAAACGTACCGTCGGCAATTGCGGATTTGTCCTCATCGGTAAGCTCATAATCAAGCAGGAAGGGGAGGATAGTGCTGTCTGAATTAATCAGACCGTAATGCTCCTCATCTATACCTGTTACAAATGTCCTTCCGACCATATTGTGCTTTACTGCGATGCTGTTGAGCTTATTCATTTCAGAGAGCTGAACTATATTCAGGTAAATGAGTATATCATTGTATTTGTCTGAGTTCAACTGTACGAAAAGCTCTTCAAGGGTAGTTGCAGATCCGCTTTCTTCGTAGTCGTCAGTGATTACGGGAGTGCCGTCTTTGCGAAAACAAAGGTCGACGATGACACCGTCTGCTCCGAGTCTTACTGCCTCTTTTACACCAGCTACAGAGTTGGACTTGCCGTCGATCTCGGCACAGTGGGAAATCAGAACGATATTATCGACATTTCCGAGATCCTGTGACAGATAGCCTCTTATCCTGCTGTCCTCGACAGCGTTTCTGATCAGCGGTACTGAAATCGCAGTCGCTGCAGCCAGAGCCAGAATACTCAGGCAGATGATAAGAATGAGACGCTTCTTATTTTTCAAGCAAAGCCCTCCTGTAAAGCTCGGCTGTCGTTTTGTTCATTTCTTCCATATGTTCTTCAATCTCTCTGACGAGCTTGAACTGAGTACGGCATCTTACAAGGTTATGTTCGGGATAAGCTGTCTTGAAGTATACGTCACCGTTAAGAAAATCAGTAAGGAAACGTACACCGCATTCGAGCGTCATAAGCTTTGCTGAAAATGCGAGATTATCCACTTCATTCTGTGTCAATGATTCAGCAGCCTCAGAAAGGAAACCTTCTGTATATGCATTATAAAGACTTATGTCAAGGTTAAACTTTTCAAGATCTTTTTCATCTTCATCTGCAGTAACTGCACCTGAACGTATGCCGTCACCGAAATCGTAAAGAGAAAGACCGGGCATGATCGTATCAAGGTCGATGACACAGAAAGCCTCGTTTGTGATCTTATCAAAAAGTACATTGTTGATCTTTGTGTCGTTATGAGTTACACGTACGGGGAGATCACCGGTTTTGATCATATCGGTAAGCTTGGAAGCGTCAGCTGCTCTTGAAAGAGCAAATTCGATTTCATCCTTTGCTTCGTCAAGTCTTCCGGAAAGATTTTTCTCTATTGCTTCACGGAAGGCTTCGTAACGGGAGGGAGTGTTATGAAAGTCGGGAATTGTTTCGAAAAGATTGTCGATGGGGTAATCAGAAAGTCTTTTCTGAAATATACCGAATGCCTTCGCTGAACGGTACAATTTTATAGGATCATCGACTGTATCATATGTAAGACAATTTCCTATGTAGTTGTAAGCTCTCCAACATGCACCTTCTTCATCGCTGTAATACGGCGCATTATCCTTGGTGTAAAGGAAGGTAAGCGTTTCTCTTTCAGGATTTCCACCGTCAAGGATAATTTTGTTTCTCAGAAAACTTGTTACGTTCATTACGTTTGACATAAGCTCATCAGGCTTTTTGAAAACGTTAGGATTGATAAGCTGTAAAATATACTCGTACGTAACGTTTGAGTCGGAACAGGTTACGAGAAAAGTACTGTTGATATGACCTGAACCTGTTGGCTTGATTTCGACTAATTCACCTTTAAAGGGGAAATTTGAAACGATTTTTAAGATTTTTTCGTCATTTGTGTAGTTCATAAAAGCACCTCATAATTAATACATACAAAAATATTATATATTTATTTCCATTTTTAGTCAATATATTTATTTGTCACTATGTGTTGAAATTTGATTACGTATATGATATAATATCCCCAAATGACTTGGAGGTAAAAAAGATGTTTAATAAAAACAGCTTGATCAAAGCGATTGCCGTGATTGGTGTTATCACAATGATGGCTCTCGTTGTTTTACCGGGATGTAGCTTTATAGGTAAGGCTGATGTTCCCGAAGAGCAGAGCACGAACGACCCGTTTGCTCTTGATGATACTGTAAATGTAGGTGACACAGGACTTGAGCAGTGCTGTCCTATCTGTCAGTCTACTAATTTCAAAGGACCCGATGAGATGGGTTATTTTGTCTGCAACGATTGCGGTGCTCAGTGGGCAGAAAATGAGCAGAACATTGAAGTTACAATGCCCGACGGAAGTGTAACTCAGCTTGATCCCTCAGCAGGACTCAGACCGAACGGCGGTTCATCAGGCGGTTCGGGCAACGGCTCATCAGGCGGCTCAAATAATGGTTCAGGTAACGGTTCTTCAGGTGGCTCAAATAATGGCTCAGGTAACGGTTCAGGCAGCAACTCAGGCGGTAACTCAGGTGGCAGCTCAGGCGGCAACTACAGACCGAATCAGACTACAGGCACTACAAAGAGCCTTCAGCAGCAGATCGATGAGATCAAAGACCGTTGGGGCGACGTAATCAAACCGACAATCGATGCTGACGGTAATATTACTGTTGAAAGTGTTGACGGTTCAGACACAGGTCTTTTCGGCTTTAAGTACTCAACTAAGGATAAGTGCTTCATCACAGCTGAGAACGCATGGCAGAGAAACTTCGGTTATAACGAAACATACGATGCTTCTGCTCCTGTTATCGCTATTACATACGACACTATCCGTGTATACTTTGACTACGACGGACTTGAGTGGATGATTCAGTACTGGAAGGGTCAGTACGGTCTCGTTCTTGTCGGTGCGGAGATCGGTGTTTACAACCGTGCCGCAGGTTCCTCTGCAAGTACACACTTCAACTGTGCAGATGACGAAACAAAGCTCCTTCAGAGTATGGATGTTTACAGACGTGCACCTGACTCAGCTAAGTATAATAAGATCTTCTCAAGAAGTCCGTCATTCACATGGTGGTGCACAGGTTTCATTCCGGGCACTCTCGGAGCAGGTCAGTACAACGTTGAAGCAGAGGCTACAAGAGAGCTTAAGGTTGACTCCAAGCTTACACTCAAGACTCCTGAAATGGCACAGGCATTCATGGAGGGTCTCAGACAGGTTGACCATATCTACCATAATGCTCCGATGACGAAGCCTATATTCAAGTTTACTGAAATGTCTTCTGTTGCAGAGTATGAGTCAAGCTCAAAGAACGGTAAGTTTGTTCTCGAAGAGGACGGCGTTACTGTAAGAGTTTGCTGGAGATAAGAGGGTTTTTGCCATGAAAAAAGTAACGGCTTTACTTCTCGCTGTTATGATGCTTTTTGCTTGTGTATCGTGCGGTGAAAAAGAGCCTGAGGTTTTATCGACAATTCAGGCGACCTACAGCGTAAAGAGTCTTGAAGGCGAGTTCATCGTTGAGGTTCAGGATCTTGGCGGTGTATATTCCGAACTTTATGATAAGGACGGAATTTACATCAAATTCAAAAACGGTGAGAAGATATACGATGCCGAAGGTAATGAGATTTCACGTGAGGACCTTCTTGTAGGTGATACTCTGGAGATTCATTACAACGGTAAGTTGAAGGACAAAAACCCCAAGACTATCGAGGCATATAAGATAGAAAAAGTCATATAAATCAACACGGCTTGTACAGAGCGAATCTGTGCAAGCCGTGTATTTTTTTCAGATGAATTCAGGAGTTGAAAGGTAGCGTCCGCCGCCGTCAGGGAAGATAACGACGATTTTTTTGCCGTTCATTCCGTCACGCTTTGCGACCTCGACAGCAGCACTGAGTGCGGCACCTGATGAAATGCCGATGAAGATTCCTTCACACTTTGCTATTTCTGCGGCAAAGGAGTAAGCCTGTGCATCAGTTACTGTCACAATTTCATCGATAAGGTTTGTGTCAAGAATTTCAGGTACAAAATTCGCTCCTATACCTTGAATTTTATGAGCACCTGCCGTGCCTTGTGATATAAGAGGTGATGATGCAGGTTCGATTCCTATGATTTTTATATCATCCTTTTTGCTTTTCAGAAATTTTGCGTTACCCGTTATCGTACCGCCGGTACCGATTCCTGCGACAAAAGCGTCGATCTCACCGTCGAGATCATCCCAGATTTCAGGTGCTGTTGTTTTGATATGTGCCGTAGGGTTGGCGGGGTTAGTAAACTGACCTGCGATGATACTTCCGGGAGTACTGTTTCTGATTTCTTCAGCCTTTTCTATGCAACCTGCCATACCTTTACTGCCTTGAGTGAGTATAAGCTCAGCACCGTAAGCAGCCATCATCTTTTTTCGTTCTTCGCTCATCGTGTCGGGCATAATGATTATACAGCGGTATCCTCTTGAAGCAGCTATTGCGGCAAGACCTATACCCGTGTTACCGCTTGTGGGCTCGATTATCACAGAGCCTTTTTTGAGTGTGCCGTCAGCCTCAGCAGAGTTTATCATCTCAAGTGCGACTCTGTCCTTTATGCTTCCTGCAGGGTTGAAATACTCAAGCTTTGCGTAAATTTCCGCTTTGAGATCATGCGATTTTTCGAAATTATTGAGTCTCATAAGTGGTGTTTTTCCCACGAGTTCAGAAAAATTATTATATACTTTCATAAAGAAAACCTGCTTTTATCAAAATTTTAATAAAATTGTAACACCTTACCCTGAATTGTCAAGTATAATGTATGTACAAACGAAGTAGTAAGTAGTATCATATACTACGATATATTTTTAGTAACGGAAGTAATCATATGTATGGTTTGATAGAAAAATATAAAAAATTTATGGCGGGCAGAAATGGTTTTGACAGACTGACACCGTTTACGTTTTTTGCTTACCTTTTGATAAACGGACTTAAAATGTTTTTTGTTTTTTCAAAGGTTGCTTTTTTCATTATTTGGGCGATAGCACTTGTTTTTCTTGGCGTTACAATCTATCGTTTCCTTTCTAAAAATGTAGAAAAAAGAAGAGCTGAGGCGTCAAGGTTCAGTGTTTTTCTGTTCAAGATAGATTTTGAAGGATTTTTATTCAGAATGAGGAAAAAATTCAAAAGGATGACCGTAAGACTGTCTCAGATTAAAACGCACCGTTTCCGAACCTGTCCGGGATGTAAGGAACATCTTCGCCTGAGTAAAAAACGCGGCATCAGACGTATTACGTGTCCTAAATGCGGTAAGAAATTCAAAAGATTGATATTGTTTTAGTACGGTACAAAAGTGAGGGGAAGACGTGTTAGGTTACATTAAAGCACATAAGCCTGAGATGAAATTTAAAGACTATGAGCTTTACAAAGGGGTGTATTGTACACTTTGTAAGGCTTTGGGCAAGCGTTACGGCTTTATTGCACGTTTTACCCTTTCCTACGATTTTACTTTTTTTGCAATGGTAAGAATGGCGGTCCGTTCACAATGTCCCGGTTTTACTAAGTCGCACTGTTCATTTAATCCTGCGAAACCGTGCCTTGACTGTAACCGCGACAACGAGGATATTGCCTATACTGCAGACGTTACAATTCTTATGATGTACCACAAGCTTGCAGATAATATACAGGACAGCAAGTTTTTAAAACGCTTTCTGTGCAGACTGATGCTGCCTTATGCAAAGCATCTTTATAAAAAAGCGTGTAAAAGGGTCGGTAGTATCAGTGAAGTTCTCGAAAAGCAGATGGCACGTCAGCTTGAAATAGAAAAAAGAAACGGTTCGCTTGACGAGGCTGCTGATCCGAGTGCGGTAATGCTGTCCGAGCTGCTTGTACATAGCATCGAGTGTGAAGATATCGATGCATTGAAAAAGTTCGGTTATATGATAGGCAGATGGGTGTATATCACGGATGCGGTAAATGACTGTGAAGATGATATAAAAGAAGGTAGTTTCAATCCACTGAAAAAACGGTTTGAGGACGAATCTTTTACTCAGTATTGCGAGGAAATGATGAATCTTACCATAGGCGAAGCTATAATGAACTATAAGAGATTGAAAATCTTCAGATTTAATGATATATTAGAAAATGTGCTTTATGACGGAGTTTACTCTGTGACACAGAAGGTGCTGAAAAAGGGGGAAACAGAGAATGGGAAATCCTTATGAAGTCCTGGGTCTCAGTCCTGATGCGAGTCTTGATGACGTTAAACGTGCATACAGAGATATGGCACGTTTATATAATAATGATTTTCAGAAAATGGATGAACTCAACGCGGCATATGATGCCATCGTTATGAATTTAGGCAGTAAGCAAAAAAACAATTCGTACGTTGATACAAGTGCGGACTATTCATACGCTTCAGCGGATAACTATACAAGTGATTCGAAATTCGGCGATATAAGAGCCAAGCTCAACGGCGGCAGAATTGATGATGCGGAGATACTCCTTGACGGTATACCTTACAAACAGAGAGATGCGGAATGGTTTTATCTCAAGGGTACTATTCAACATCGTCGCGGTTGGCTTGAAAGTGCGGCTGAAAGCTTTGAAAGAGCCCACCGTATGGACCCCGAAAACCCTGAATATAAAGCGGCATATAAACAGCTCAACAGGGAAAAGAAGGGTGATTACCGTCGTGAGAGAAGGTCATCGTCGGCAGGCGGTTGCTGCAATCCCTGCGGCTGTGACGGCTGTGATATCTGTGCAGGTCTTTGCTGTGCAGACTGCTGCTGTGAGTGTCTGGGTGGTGACCTGATTCGTTGCTGTTAAGAGGGAGTACTATGAACAATACTTTGAAAACTGCACTCGGAGCTATGTGTATCGCACTATCTTCAGCTGCTATGCTTGCTTCGTCGCTTCTTCCTTATTTTACTTATGCTTTACCGGGCATAGCTGCTCTTATGGTGCTTTTTATGTCAGTAGAGTGTGACCGCAAGTGGGGCTTTGCCGTATACGCAGGTACTGCTATAGTCAGTGCGCTGATAGTGCCTGAAAAAGAAGCTGTCGGCATTTACATAGCGGTGCTCGGATACTATCCGTTGCTCAAGCCTGTTTTTGATAAACCTAAAAAATGGCTTTCAATTATCATAAAAATCGTTTTCTTTGCGGTTGTTACGGTTGCGACTTACTGCGTTATGATCTTTGCTTTCGGCATTTCCGCAGAGTTGCTCGAAGAGAGTCAGAGATACCTTCTGCCCTTTATCCTGGTGCTCGGAATCGTTGCTTTTATCATGTATGACAGAGCCTTGTTTTTGCTTGAGATAGCATATTACAGAAAGTGGCAGAGGACAGTAAGAAAGATATTCAGAAAAAGATAAAAGGCACTCTTTGCGAGTGCCGTGACTGATGTGAGGGGTAAAAATGTCGGATTCAATCAAAAATTTCACACGTACAAAACGAGCTTGTTATTATACATATCTCGCTATGTCGTCAATCTTCAGCCTGCCACCGTTACTTTTTGTAACGTTCCGTGAAATGTACGGTATTTCATATACATTGCTCGGTACGCTTGTCCTGATCAATTTCTGTACCCAGCTTGTAATCGACCTTATTTTCACATTTTTTTCAAAATATTTCAATATAAAGTTGACGATTAAGATAATGCCGTTGTTAACGTCGCTCGGACTTACGTTATATGCACTTGTACCGACATTTTTTCCGCAGTACGCTTATGCAGGTTTTGTAACGGGAACGGTAATATTTTCTGTTGCGGCAGGTCTTTGCGAGGTGCTTTTAAGTCCTCTCATTGCGGCAATTCCGTCGAAAACTCCTGAAAAAGATATGAGTATGCTTCATTCGCTCTATGCTTACGGTGTTGTAACTGTTGTGCTTGTAAGTACAGTTTTTCTCAGGCTTTTCGGCACTCAGAACTGGATGTATCTGACCCTTTTCTGGGCAGCACTTCCGATTGTTTCGTTCATTCTTTTCAGTACTTCACCGATGCCTGAAATGAATATCGCTGAAAGCGATTCGTCAGGGAAAAGCAAAGGACGTCCCAAAGCGATGTATCTTTGTGTTCTTTGCATTTTTCTCGGTAGTGCGGCAGAAAACGCTATGACAAGCTGGATTTCGGGATATATGGAGAATGCGCTCAGAATTCCTAAAGCAGTCGGCGATATCCTCGGTATGGCTGTTTTTGCGATTCTGCTTGGATTGGGGCGTACAGCCTACGCAAAGTACGGCAAGAATATCTCAAATGTACTTCTCTTAGGAATGGCGGGAGCACTTGTCTGTTATCTTACGGCAGGACTTGTCCCTAATGCGATGGTGGCTACACTTGCCTGCGTGCTTACAGGTCTTTGCACGTCAATGCTCTGGCCGGGTACACTTATACTTATGGAAGAGAAATTTCCGAATCCGGGAGTCACGGCATATGCCCTTATGGCGGCAGGCGGTGATTTCGGC
>JAZRNG010000138.1:0-7588 GCA_045648065.1 Acutalibacteraceae bacterium
CCAGATACCGGCAAGTGAAACGAGTGTGTAGATTATTCTGCTCACGATCGCATCCTGTCCTCCGCCGATCCAGGCTACCAAGTCGAATTGGAAAAGTCCGATTGAACCCCAGTTCAATGCACCGACAATGACTAAAATCAATGAGATTTTATCAAGCATATTATCATCTCCATTACTTTCTCATAAGTAGTTTTGACGAAAACACGTTTTTTATACATTTACGATTATTAAGATAATATTTATTAAAACGGTTGAAAATATTTTAATTTTGTTATATCATTTATTGAAGGTGATTTTTGAGTTGCCTATAGTAACTTCAGGAAGTGTTGTAATGATTTTTAAAAATTTTGTAGATACACATACTCATACAATCAATTCTTTTGACGGTAACTATCCTATTGAGGATATGTGCGATGCAGCGATTGAAAAAGGGATTAAAATCATTGCCTTTACCGATCATGTTGAAATGGATTTTTACACAGAAAAAGGTTTTGATAAGGATGCTGAAAATTCCTATAAGGATATTTTAAGAGCAAAAGAAATTTACAAAGACAGACTTGATATCTGTACGGGCATTGAGCTTGCACAGGGCACTTATAAAAAAGATGAGGCTGAGGCTTTACTTGCATCCAGAGACTATGATTTTGTAATAGGCTCTATTCATAATCTCAGAGCTACCGAGGATTTCTGTTTTCTTAAGTATGACGGTCTTGATATTGATTATCTTCTTGATAATTATTTCAATGAGCTCAAACTCCTTGCTGATTGGGCTAAGTTTGATACATTTGCTCATCTTACTTATCCGCTGAGATATATTGTTGGTGAGAATAAAATTCCTGTTGATATGACAAGGTATCAAAAGGATATCGATGAAATACTTTCTATTCTTGCAGCCAAAGACAAAGCATTGGAAATCAATACATCAGGTCTTCGTCAACCCATCGGTATTACTATGCCTGATGAAAGCATTGTCAGACGTTTTAAGGAACTTGGCGGTAAAATGATTACTGTAGGTTCGGACTCTCATTTTACCGAGCATCTTGGTGCAGGAATTGAAGAGGGTATGACTATTGCGAAAAATGCTGGTTTTGACAGCGTGGTTATTTTCAAAAAACGTCAACCTGTTGAAATCGAAATCATATAATTCAGAGGTGTTAGTGTGGAACTCTATGATGCATTTACAGAAGGCGTTGAGCCGGGTGGACTGAGAAACCGTAATGAGATCAAAACTTTAATATGTTATCTCGTTTCTCATCTTGATACACCTATAACAAAGGATCAGCTTAACAATATCATCTGTGAAGAAGGATTGGCTAACTATTTTGAACTAAATCAAGCGTTAAGCGAAGTTGTCGAAAATGGTAATGTTACTGTTACAGACAGCGAAGATCCTGAACTTTTTATTACGGAGATAGGCAAGAGTAATACAGCCACTCTCGAAAAAGATTTGCCTTATACAGTACGTGAAAGTGCTTTCAATGCTGCGGTAAGACTACAGACACGTCTTCGCCGTGAACGTGAACACAGGATAGAGATCACGAGACTTGATAGCGGTTGTAATATAACACTTACAGTTCTTGACGGAAACGATGAACTTATGTCAGTTACGTTATTTGTGGCTGACTACGAACAGGCTCTTTCAGTAAAGGAAAAATTTCTGTCTGATCCGGTTATGGTTTATTCGGATATAGTAGCTTTGCTGATGGCATAATTATATACACACTTTATTGTTATATATCAGTATAAAAACAGGCTTTGTTTTACAGAGCCTGTTTTTGTTGCCTGAGTGTGAACATATGTTCGAGATTTTTTTAAAACTGTTTACATTTAAAATAATTTGAGTTATAATTATCTGAAAATGAGGTGAAGAGTATGAAAAATGTTCTTGTAGTTGTGGATATACAGAATGATTTTGTAGATGGTGCTTTAGGTACACCTGAGGCTGTATCAATCGTTGACAATGCTGTTGAAAAAATCAAAGCTTTTGACGGTGAGATTATTGTTACTTTTGATACTCATTCCGACGATTATCTCAATACTTCGGAAGGCGAGAAACTTCCTGTTGAGCATTGCATAAAAGGTACAGATGGGTGGAAGCTTAATGAAAAGATAGCCGAGGCTTTGAAAGATAAAGAATATATCTGTGTAGAAAAGCCAACATTCGGTTCTGTCAAACTTCCTGAAATTATTAAAAATATTGTTTGTGACGATAATTTTTCAGTAGAACTCATTGGGTTGTGCACTGATATATGTGTAGTTTCTAACGCTTTGGTCATAAAAGCCAATTTTCCTGAAATTCAGATCAGCGTGGACTCATCCTGCTGTGCAGGTGTTACACCTGAGAGTCATAATGCAGCTTTACTCACTATGAAGATGTGTCAGATTAATGTGAAATAAACTTTTTATTATATTTTTAAAAGGAGGTTAAGCTATGGACGTATTCAAACTCGTATCGCCGTATAAGCCGATGGGAGATCAGCCTGAGGCTATTGAAGCTTTGGTGGACGGTGTAAATAAAGGCTTTGATGAGCAGACTCTGCTTGGTGTTACCGGTTCTGGTAAGACGTTTACGATGGCTAATATTATAGCGAAGCTTAACCGACCTACGCTTGTTCTGGCACACAATAAAACACTTGCAGCACAGTTATGCTCTGAGTTTAAAGAGTTCTTTCCGGAAAATGCGGTTGAGTATTTTGTTTCCTATTATGATTATTATCAGCCGGAAGCTTATATTCCGACGACGGACACATATATAGAAAAAGATTCTGCGATTAACGATGAAATTGACAAGTTAAGACACTCTGCCACCTCTGCTTTATCGGAAAGAAGAGACGTTATTATTGTTGCGAGTGTTTCATGTATTTATAGCCTTGGTGATCCCATAGATTACAGGAATATGGTTATATCTCTGAGGACAGGCATGGAAAAAAACAGAGATGAGCTTATCAAAAAGCTTGTCGAGATTCAGTATGAAAGAAACGATATCGGTTTCTCAAGAAATAAATTCAGAGTAAGGGGAGACGTTGTAGAAGTTTTTCCAGTTTACTCAAATGAAAACGCAATCAGGATCGAGTTTTTCGGAGATGAGATTGACCGTATCAGTGAGATAAATGCACTGACAGGTGAAGTGAAAAACGTTATTTCGCACGTTGCGATCTATCCCGCTTCCCACTATGTAGTTTCTCCTGATAAGATGGAGCGTTGCATAAAAACTATTTATGAAGAGATGCTCGAGAGGGTAAATTATTTCCAGTCCGAAGGAAAGCTGCTTGAAGCTCAGCGTATAATGGAGCGGACCAATAATGACATTGAAATGCTCAGAGAAACTGGTTTCTGTAAGGGTATTGAAAACTACTCTGCGATAATGTCAGACAGAAAACCGGGCGAACCGCCATTTACGCTTTTAGATTATTTTCCTGATGATTTTATTTTGTTTGTTGATGAGTCGCACGTTACTCTGCCGCAGGTGAGAGGTATGTACGGAGGCGACAGATCCAGAAAAGAAAGTCTGATTAATTTTGGTTTCAGACTTCCATCGGCTTTTGACAACAGGCCGCTTATGTTTGATGAATTTTATGAGAAAATAGGTCAGAAGATTTTTGTAAGTGCTACGCCGGGAGAACTTGAAAAGTCTAAGAGTGTACGGATTGCAGAGCAGGTTATACGACCGACTGGTCTTCTCGATCCGCAGATAAGTGTCAGACCGACCGAAGGACAGATTGATGATCTGATTTCAGAAATTAATCTCAGGATTGAAAGAAAAGAAAAGGTTCTTGTTACTACGCTAACTAAGAAAATGGCTGAAGATCTTACGGATTATATTGAAAATATCGGAATCGGAGTTCGCTATATGCACTATGATGTCGACACAATAGAGCGAATGAAGATTATACGTGATCTGCGTCTCGGAGAGTTTGATGTGCTTGTAGGTATCAATCTTCTGCGTGAGGGTCTTGATATACCTGAAGTTTCTCTTGTGGCGATACTTGATGCCGATAAAGAGGGCTTTCTTAGAAGTGAAACTTCACTTATACAGACTATAGGCAGAGCAGCACGAAACGCAAACGGTACTGTCATTATGTATGCGGATAGCGTGACTCCTTCGATGGAACGTGCGATAAAGGAGACTCAACGCAGACGTGAAAAACAGGAAGCTTATAATTTGCAGCACGGCATTGTTCCTCAGACTATCAGAAAAGATGTAAGAGATGTGCTTGAAATATCTTCAGGCAAGGAAAATAAATCGAAAAAACAAATGAGCCGTGCTGAACGTGAAAATATGATCAAACAGCTAACTATTGAAATGAAAGCAGCCGCAAAAATTCTTGAATTTGAACATGCGGCTTACTTGAGAGATAAGATAAATAAATTAAGAGAGGGTAAATGATGCAACAGAAAAATATTGTTGTTAAAGGAGCGAGAGAGCATAATCTCAAGAATGTTGATGTAAGTGTTCCGAGAGACAAGTTTATCGTTTTTACAGGCTTGTCGGGTTCGGGTAAGTCTTCTCTGGCTTTTGATACGATATACGCTGAGGGTCAGAGGAGGTATGTTGAGTCTCTTTCGTCTTATGCAAGGCAGTTCCTCGGTCAGATGGAAAAGCCACGTGTTGACTACATCGAAGGTCTTTCTCCGGCTATCTCAATAGATCAGAAGACGACTTCTAAAAACCCTCGTTCTACTGTAGGTACGGTTACGGAGATTTATGACTACCTTCGTCTGCTTTATGCACGTGTGGGTATACCACACTGTCCAGTGTGTGGACGTGAAATAAGCCGACAGAGTGTGGATACAATTGTAGATAAAATCCTCGAACTTGATGAGGGAACACGTATTCAGATAATGTCGCCTATAGTTATAGGTCGCAAAGGTGAATATGTAAAGGAACTTGAAAGTGCCAGAAAAAGTGGATTTGTGCGCGTACGTGTAGACGGTATTACCTATGACCTTTCTGAAAAAATTCAGATAGATAAGAATAAAAAGCACAATATCGAAGTGATTGTTGACAGAATTGTGATTAAAAGTGATATCAAAGCTCGTCTAACTGATTCTGTCGAAACGGCAACAAATCTTTCAGGCGGTCTGTTGATAGTTGATGTTATCGGTTCAGAAGAACAACTGTATTCGCAGAATTATGCTTGTCCCGAGCATGGGGTGAGTATCGAAGAGTTGTCACCGCGTATGTTCAGTTTTAATAATCCGTTCGGTGCTTGTCAGAACTGTTCAGGCCTCGGTGTATTTATGAAGATAAGCGAAGAAATGATAGTGCCTGATAAAAAACTTTCCCTGAGACAGGGTGCTATAAAAGCTTCTGGATGGAATGTAGCTGACGGCGGAAGTATCGCTATGATGTATTTTGAAGGTCTTGCTGAGCATTACGGATTTTCGCTTGATGTTCCTTACAAGGAGCTGCCTAAAGAAGCTAAGAAGGTGCTTATGTTCGGTACAGGTGGCAAGAAAATCAAGCTGTACCGTAAAAGTGTGTATGGTGAGGGTACTTATCTTTCGGATTTTGAAGGTGTTATTAATAATCTTCAGAGACGTTATAATGAGTCAGGCAGCGAGTATTCAAGGAATGAAATTGAACAGCTTATGACAGTTGAAGACTGTCCTGACTGCGGAGGAGCACGACTGAAGAAAGAAAGTCTTTGCGTTACGGTAAGCGGAATAAATATCCATGAATTCTCGAAAAAATCAATCAAAGATGCTCTTATATTTCTTGACGAAATAAAGCTTTCAGAGCGTGATATGATGATTGCTGAACCGATACTTAAGGAAATCAGAAGCAGGATGACATTCCTGTCAAGTGTTGGACTTGAATATCTTACGCTTACAAGATCGTCCGGAACACTATCCGGTGGTGAGAGTCAGCGTATCCGACTCGCAACTCAGATAGGTTCATCTCTTATGGGGGTTCTCTATATACTTGATGAACCAAGTATAGGTCTTCATCAGAAAGATAATGCAAAACTGCTTGAAACACTTAAGCATCTGCGCGATATAGGTAACACTCTGATTGTTGTTGAGCATGACGAGGAAACTATGCAGACTGCTGATTACATTGTTGATATTGGTCCCGGTGCAGGAATCCACGGTGGTGAAATAGTTTGCTCAGGTACAGTCGAAGATATTAAGCTCTGCGAGAATTCTATTACCGGTCAATATCTCAGTGGTAAGAAGAAGGTTCCGGTTCCTGAGAAAAGACGTGAAGGAAACGGTAATTATCTTGAGATTTTAAATGCTGAAGAAAATAATCTGAAGAATATCAACGTGAAATTACCTTTAGGTAAGTTTATTTGTGTTACAGGTGTTTCGGGCTCAGGTAAGTCTTCGCTTGTCAATGAAATTATTTATAAAAGACTTGCGAATGAATTGAACGGCGCTAAGCGTTTTCCGGGTAAACATGAGGAAATGAAGGGCATTGAACATCTTGATAAGGTTATTGACATCGATCAGGCTCCGATAGGCAGAACTCCGAGATCGAATCCTGCGACGTATACAGGTGTCTTCAATGATATAAGAGAACTTTTCTCAATGACTACTGAAGCTAAGGCTAAGGGGTATAAAGCAAACCGTTTTTCTTTTAACGTAAAAGGTGGACGATGTGAAGCGTGTCAGGGTGACGGAATTGTAAAAATTGAAATGCATTTTCTTCCTGATATCTTTGTACCGTGTGACGTATGTCACGGAAGCAGATATAATCGTGAAACTCTTGAGGTTAAATATAAGGGTAAGAGTATCTACGATGTTCTCGAAATGACTGTCGAGGAAGCAGTTGAATTTTTCTCTGCTGTTCCCAAAATCCGCAAGAAACTCAATACTCTGTATGAAGTTGGCCTTGGTTATGTAAAACTCGGGCAGTCAGCTACTACTCTGTCGGGCGGTGAGGCACAAAGAGTTAAACTTGCAACTGAGCTTTCTAAGGTGTCAACGGGCAAAACTATTTATATCCTTGATGAACCGACAACCGGTTTACACACAGCGGATGTTCACCGTCTTGTTGATGTTCTTCACAGACTTGTTGATAAAGGTAATACGGTACTTGTTATTGAGCACAATCTAGATGTTATTAAAACCGCTGACCATGTCATTGACCTTGGTCCTGACGGAGGAGATAAGGGCGGCGAAATTGTTGCTGAAGGGACACCTGAAGAGGTCGCTTGTGTCAAAGGCTCATATACAGGTGAATATCTTAAAAAATTATTATAAGAATAAAGCCACAGATTTTTTATCTGTGGCTTTCTGTATAGTTATACTGTTGTCTGCTCTGTTTAGTTGTGAGTTAATCTTCTGAGGTTGACGTGAGCTTTTCAAGCTCATCAAAAAAGTTGTCAATTGAGTTGTATGTCGGTCCGTCTTCACTATCCTGAGTTTCAAAAGAAGTGAGAAAAATATCAGCGTTTTCGTCTTCATAACTCAGCTCTTCTTCCGAAACAGTGAAATCGGAATTGTCAGTTAAATTCAGTGCATCATCCTTATCTGCCGGATGTTCGTACTCATCATCGGATCGTTCAGAAGTTTCTTCAATTGCTACCGTGTTCAGACCGTCAGAAATACGGATGGCATCGGTTCCCATTTTACTGATTTC
>JAZRNG010000139.1:0-5132 GCA_045648065.1 Acutalibacteraceae bacterium
AAATTCGGGTTTGTCGGGTAGAATATTCAATTAATATCGTAGGGGCGACCATCGGTCGTCCGCAAAAATTCTGCTTAATTCAACGGACGCGCAATGCGCGCCCCTACGAACACATAGTCAATTTGTGCAAAACCAAATAACTCTACAAACCCAAATTTGCACATTAAAACAGGCGGCAGCAAGCCACCACCCGACGCACCTTTGCACGTTATGCATCTTTTTTATCAAATTAAAATGAGCTGTAAAAACTTTTGTTTTCACAGCTCATTTGTCAGTTAAAACTTTATAACCTCATTTTTTTCTGCTGACTCAAACATTGCCTCTACGACCTTGATGAGTCTTCTCTGCTGATCGTGTGTTACCAACTGTTCAGCCTTTCCTTCGAGCGCATCGCAAAGGTTGTTGTAAAGTCTGCTTTCATCACTGAAAGAAACTTTCTCAACGTAGGGCAGAGGATACTTTTTGATCGTGTCATCTGTTCTGGGTGCCATAGTCTTTGTGAGACCTACACCTGCCTGAACAGGAACAGTATCTCTGTTTTCCCAGTCGGAAACCATTACTATTTCACCGTTGAGATCCCAGTCGGTAATAACTGCAGTACCGTTTTCACCCTGCATATACCAGCGGGGAAGATCGATGAAATTGCTTGTGCCTACGTAAAGGTGGACTGTGAGGTTACCCTCATAGCGAAGCTCACAGCTGAAACCGTCATCAACCTCATCGTTTGTGATGTTTGTAATCTGATTGTAAACAGAAAGAAGCTTTTTGTCATCAAAGAGCATCAGAATCTGATCGAGAGTATGTATACCCCAGTCGAGGATCATACCGCCGCCCTGAGCCTTTTTCTGTCGCCAGTCACCGGGAATACCTCTTGAACCGCAGACACGGGATTCGATATTGAAAAGCTTACCGAGAGTATTATCCTCATAGATTTTCTTTATCGTAAGGTAGTCGGGGTCGAAACGTCTGTTCTGATGAACCGTGAAAAGTTTTCCTGTGCGATTACTTGCAGCAATCATTTCTTCAAGCATTCCGCTTGAGAGAGTAACGGGTTTTTCGCTCATTACGCTTTTGCCGGCTTCCATTGCCTGAATTGCAATTTCCTTGTGCAGATCGTTCGGGGTAGCGACAACAACGAAGTCTATTCTTTCGTCATTGAGAAGCTCTTCGCGGGAAGCGAAAACGTGAATTCCGTTTTCTTTTGCGAGGTCACAACGCTCTTTTTTGATGTCATATATGCCTACGAGCTCCATTCTTTCGCTCATATCTCGCATCATTTTTTCAGTATGCCATTTTCCCATGCCGCCGTAACCTATTACAGCAGTACCGATCTTTCCGTTAACCATTGTATTTGCCTCTTTTCAATAGGAATTATGCCCACCACATCTCAGTTGTGGCTTCAGTTATAAGAACGTTTTTAAGTGTATTAACGGCCTTTGTAAGACCTTCATTCTGGCTCATAAGACTGTCTTCGTGCTCAATGCTGATTGCATAATCGTAGCCCACAAGGCGAAGGTTGCTGATGATGTCTTTCCAGTAAACTTCGTCATTACCGTAGCCTACACTTCTGAAGATCCAGGAACGGTTGATCTCATCACCGTAAGGTTTAGTATCAAGTACACCGTTGACGGCTGTATTATACTTGTCGATTTTTGTATCTTTTGCATGGAAGTGGAAGATTGCATCTCCGAGCTTACGGATACATGCAACAGGATCCATACCCTGCCATATGAGGTGGCTGGGGTCGAAGTTTGCGCCGATTTCGGGGCCGACAGCCTCACGAAGACGAAGAAGACTGTCACAGTTGTAAACGCAGAATCCGGGGTGAAGCTCAAGTGCGATTTTGTTGACACCGTGTGCCTTTGCAAACTCAACAAGATCTTTCCAGTAGGGGATAAGAACTTCGTTCCACTGCCATTCGAGGATTTCGCTGAAATCGTCGGGCCACGGGCAGGTTACCCAGTTAGGATACTTTGCACCTTCCCAGTCACCGGGACAGCCTGAAAATGTGTTGATCTGATGAAGTCCGAGCTTCTCGGCAAGAAGGATAGTGTTGCGGATTGTCTTATCGTATTCAGCTGCGATCTCCTTGTTCGGATGAACGGGATTACCGTGACAGCTGAGTGCACTTATCTGCATATCATACTTTGCGAGAGTAGCTTTGAATTCTTCAAGCTTTGCTTCGTCATTGAGAAGCTCCTCGGGATCAGCGTGTGCATTTCCGGGATAAGCGCCACAACCGATTTCAACCATTTCGATTCCGAGTGATTTAAAATATTTGAGAGCTTCTTCGAGAGGTAAATTCTGAAGTAAGCAAGTGAAAACACCAAGTTTCATTTCGTTATCTCCTTAAATTATAAGTTTTCTTTGAAATATTTCATACTGCGTATGACATCCTCGACGCCTGTAGGTACAGGATCGTCATTTTCGAGAACGAGCCATTCCATATCAATTTCTTTAGCAGCTTTGAAGACTGAAAGAAGATCGTTGTTGCCTTCGCCGAGAGCTGTAGGTTTGCGGTCAATACCATCCTTGATGTGAAGGAGAATGATTTTATCTGTGTTGTTTTTGATGTAGGAGTAGTTGTCAGCACCGCCACAGAAGCTCCAGTAAGTGTCGAGCTCAAGGTATGCACCGTCAGCGATGATATCCATACACATTCTGCCGTCAAAGTTGTATTCAAATTCTTCTGTGTGATTGTGGTAATAAAATTTGATACCGTCTTTTTCACCGATTTTGTTAGCATAAGAATAAATATCGACGAGCTCTTTTACCTCTTCGGGAGTGCTGTGAGGAGCACCGCCCGTACCGATGTATTTCATACCGAGAGTTTTAGCGATTTTAATTGTTTCCTCAATCTTCTCAGGTTTGAAGTTTTCAACACCCATATGACAGCCGACAGCTGTAAGACCGAGTTCATCAAGTTTAGCTTTGATTACTTCGGGTTCGCAACCACCGAAACCGGCAAACTCAACGCCTTCGAAACCGATTTCTTTTACCTTTTCAAGGATTTTGAGAAATTCTTCACCGTTTTTGTAGTCATCTCTTAAAGTGTAAAGCTGAACTGCAAGTTTCATAATATGTAACCTCCATAGAGAAATTTTCTTATATTCTGAATTTTACAACAAAGGAAAAAGCATTTCAACACTTTAATGCAAAAAAGTGAGTTTTTTCTCGAAATTTTTTGAAGTCATTCATAAATAATATACTAAAGTATAACAAAATGTTCACATCTCTGTAACAAATTTGGTTTAATATTTAGCTGTACTCAATGAGAGAGCCGCAACTCTCGTTAGTACATACCCCTCCTCAATAAACCCCTCAATTATTGGAAAAAGAAGTCGAGAAATCGGCTTCTTTTTCCTTTTTCGCATATGTTTTTTATTTATACATAGAATGTATAAAATTGTTTTTGAAGACAAAACTATACCTGACGAAACAACAAGGAGAATTGTTATGAAAAAATCATCAGGTAAGGATAAGTTTAAATGGATTCAGACAAAGGCTTTTTACGGTGTGGTAATGTCCTTGCTACTTGCGATTACGGGTATCGGTTCTGCGATTTACAATGTCGCAAAGGTGCGGGAACTTCTGCCGGACACACAGGGAAGTGAACCTGAAACGTATTTCAGTATTCCTGATCTGACAGAAAAGAACACTCAGTCACAGGCTAATGCCAATGTTACAAATATCCCTGATGACAGGGAGCAGTCGCAGACAACTCTGAATGATCTGAACCGTCCGTACTCAGGATACTATATGCTTCCGCTTAACAGTAAGGTTCAGAAGGATTACAGTGACGGTGATATGATTTACTCTGAAACGATGGACGACTGGCGTACACACAACGGCATAGATATCAGTGGAAATATCGGAGACAATGCCGTAGCTGTTCAGGACGGTGAAGTGACAGAAGTCACATCTGATGAAATCTGGGGCGAAGTGATTATCATTCAGCACGGAAACGGACTCACGGCTAAATACTGCGGAGTCAAGGCAACTGTAAAAAACGGTGAAAAGATAGAACAGGGTCAGGTGATCGGTACGGTAGTCGCTATCCCTGTCGAGGAGAAAGACGGAGTTCATGTTCATCTTGAGACAGAAGTCGACGGAAAGACGGTAGATCCCATAAAAGCACTCAATCTTCTCGGTGAATCGATAGAAAATCAACAGGCAGAATAAAAAGAAAGCACTTTCACCTGATCAGTGAAAGTGCTTTCTTTTTGCAATGTAATTTAGTGTTTACTGTAGTGTTCAATTATGCTTATTATGTCTTCGATGAGAAAATAAGTTGTATTGACGGGCGGCGGAAGATAAGCGAGGTAATCAGTGATCATTCCCGGATCGGCTTCGCTTGTGAGTGTCAATCCGTCGTGTGTGGTTACAGAGATCTGCTGAGCTTTTCGCTCGGCGACTATCTTCCCGGCACGTACACCTGTTTCCATGTAATCTGTATTGATTTTGCTTATGGCGATTCCCGAAGAAACGAGCGTGACGGCAACTATCAGGATAACTGACGTTACGAAGCAATCGAGAATCCGTTGGGCCTGGCTTTTTTGCATTTTCATTACGATACCTCCATCCGATTAGCGTTTATACACAGTATGATTGTTGGCTGACAGGAGACTTTTATTCGTTTGTGTTACTGTAATTCGTCAGATTTTACAAATTTAATGCCGTAAGAAGTAAACAATAAGCAAATTGTATATTGCAAATTCACTTTTTTTTGGATATAATATAAATGTAAAAATTTGTATTTTCAACGAAAGGATTGAAATATTATGGCATTGACAACCAACAAGTCAATTCTTGACTGGATTGACGAAAAAGCAGAACTCGTTAAGCCCGACCAGATCGTATGGATCGATGGTTCACAGGAGCAGCTTGATGCTCTCAGAGCAGAGGCAGTTTCTACAGGTGAAATGATTAAGCTCAACGAAGAAAAGCTTCCCGGCTGTTACCTTCACAGAACAAACCCGAACGACGTTGCACGTGTTGAGGACAGAACTTTCATCTGTTCAAAGACAAAGGAAAACGCTGGTCCTACAAATAACTGGTGTGAT
Source organism: Acutalibacteraceae bacterium (assembly GCA_045648065.1). Taxonomy (GTDB): domain Bacteria; phylum Bacillota; class Clostridia; order Oscillospirales; family Acutalibacteraceae; genus CAG-488. Next base: position 5,064 of record JAZRNG010000139.1, read on the forward strand.
CCTGAAGAGATGTATGCAAAGCTTTATGACATCGCTCGTGATTCTTACAAGGGCAGAACAATGTATGTT
>JAZRNG010000140.1:0-14399 GCA_045648065.1 Acutalibacteraceae bacterium
TTGATTTTAGTCATTGTCGGTGCATTGAACTGGGGTTCAATCGGACTTTTCCAATTCGACTTGGTAGCCTGGATCGGCGGAGGACAGGATGCGATCGTGAGCAGAATAATCTACACACTCGTTTCACTTGCCGGTATCTGGTGCATTTCGATGCTTTTCAGAGACAGAACCGATGTAGAAGTGGGTACAGTCGAAACAATCGAATAACACCGACCTGCGGACAGGAAATCCTGTCCGCAAATTTTTTACTTTAATTGACAAAGATTTCACACTGCTGTATAATAATATTGTAATATTATCGGAAGGCAGGGATTTCCAGTGAAAAAGGATGCATTAAGATTTAAAAACGGTAAATTTAAAATTATGCTTATCGGAGATTTACACGAAAACTATGATTTAACCTCTGATAACGCTGCGAACAAAGCCGAGGATATGAATGCGTTGCTCACAAAAGCCGTAGAACAGTTAAATCCTGATCTGGTAGTTTATCTTGGTGACAATGCAAATGCTGACAACGAGATGCAGATGCGTTCCGTAATCAGCCGTATCGTTTACCCTGTTTCTGTAAAGGATATTCCGTTTGCGGTAGTTTTCGGTAATCATGACCGCGAATGTCCTGTCAGCCTTAAGGATCAGATGAGACTTTACAATGAACACGACAACTGTTACATGTATAATGCCGATGAAAACATCACAGGATACGGTAACTATAACCTCGTTCTCAAATCATCAGAATCTGATGACGATATTTTCAATTTATGGTTCATAGACAGTAACAATTTAGCTGAAGATCAGAATCTTTCATATTATGATTGGGTTCACGAGGATCAGATCGACTGGTATAAAAAGACTGCTCTTGAGCTCAAGGAAAAGAATGGTGGAAAGGTCCTTCCCGCACTCACGTTCCAGCATATACCCGTTCCTGAGGAATACGAGCTTTTAAGAGAAGCAAAGATTCACGAGAAGCTCGATTCAGTGCCCGGACACCTTAAGTGGGCTGATAAGAATTATGTACTTAAAGAAACTGTCGAAGGTTATCTCGGTGAAGGTCCGTGCACCCCTTGTGTCAACAGCGGACAGTTTGCCGCATGGAAAGAGGTTGGTGATGTCATCGGTGCTTTCTTCGGTCATGACCATATGAATGATTTTGTAGGATATGTAGACGGAATTATGCTCGCACAGAGCAAAACAGCAGGTTTCAGACCATACACGGACGGTTGCCGCTCCGGCGTAAGACTTATCACACTTGACGAAAATGATCTTCTGAATATCAATACAAGAATGTATCATTTCAAGCAATTCGGTCTTAAATCAAAGAGCCTTAGTCCGTATATGGAACACGTTACAGACAGACAAGATGCTAAGATCAAGATTGCCGGTGCAGTAATCGGTACAGCTGCAGCACTCACAACTGCAGTCGTCGCAATGAATAAAATCGCAAAGTCCAAGAAAAACTAATCAAGACAGCAAAGACCTGACAGTTTTACTGTCAGGTCTTTCTTTGGAGTTTTGCTATGATTTTTGAATTTACAGATCAGATTAATGAAATCGATTTCAACAGCATCAATATATTTCAGCCTACAGTTGCATATATCAGCACTACCGAATTTGAAAAATATTACAGAAATTTCGGTTTGAATGATAAAGCTTTCTCGGTTTTCGCTTATGACGACAGTTACTTTCGTTCAAAAATCGAGGTCCATAAAAACTACAGTTTCGGAACACTTAAAATTATTCAACCAGATATATTCAACAATGCAGAAAACCGTATTGCGTTTTATATCACTGAAAAAATAATTCTTATAATCTGCATAGTCGATCCCGGACAATCAGTAAGAAAAAGCTTCCTGGATTCTGTCAACCGCTTAACCTCGGGAGATTTCACACCTGAAAGATTTATATTCGTTTTTATCGATAATCTTATAAATCAGGATAATAAAGTTATGGAAGGCCTCGAATTTCAGATAAACAATATGGAGGACAAAATCATTAAAGAGCATGAGTATAAAAACTTCAACGAAGAACTTCTCGTATACAAGCGTAAGCTTTTAAGCCTTCGTAACTACTACGAGCAGCTGATTGATATAGGAGAGGCATTTATCGAAAATGAAAACGATCTGTTTGACGAGAATAATCTTTCATATTTTTCAACTCTTGTGCGTAAAGCGGAACGTCTGGAAACAAATGTCAATTTACTACGGGATAACATAACACAACTAAGAGAAACATATCAGTCAAGTCTTGATATGAAGCTGAACAGCACAATGAAACTTTTTACAGTTATCACCGCTTTTTTCTCCCCTCTTACACTGATTGCAGGTTGGTACGGAATGAACTTCCGTTATATGCCGGAGCTTAACTGGAAATACGGGTATCTCTATGTAATAATTCTCAGTGTATGTGTTTTAGTTGCTTGTATTATTATATTTAAAAAGAAAAAATTGATATAAAAAAAGACATCCGAAGATGTCTTTTTTCATTTTCCAAGTTCTTTTGTTCGTTCATAAGCTGCGATTACAGCATTCATGGCCGCTCCTCGCATTCCTTCATCTTCCAAAGTCTTGACTCCCATAATCGTTGAACCGCCCGGACTGCAAACCTCGTCCTTAAGCTTTTCAGGGTGTTTACCGCTTTCAAGCATCATTTTCGCTGAACCAAGCAGGGTTCCTGCTGCATAAAGAGCAGCCTTATCTCTCGGCAGCCCACACGCAACAGCTCCGTCAGACAAAGCCTGTGCAAACATATACGCAAAAGCAGGACCACATCCCGAAAGTGCACTTGCAGCATCGATAAATTTCTCATCAAGCCAGTCAAAAATACCTGCTTTACTCATAGCATTCTCAAACTCTGACTTTTTTTCAGAAGATACACCCTCAGCTGTTGCGAGTACAACACCTGAACCAACAGAAACAGGCATATTAGGCATTATTCTTATAACAGAGCCTGCCTTAGAAAGTTCTTTAATTCTGCTTACAGCGACTCCTGCAGCCATTGAGACTATAACAGGCTCATCTTCTCTTGAATCAAGAATATCTTTGATCGAATCAAAGCATTCAGCAATCATCTGAGGCTTAACGCCGATGAAAATAAACCTACATTCCTTCGCTACAGTTTGAACGTCTGAAGGATCAGCACAAATTTCTTTTGAAAGAGAAGCTACCCTCGCTGCATTCAGATCAGCAAGCAGAATATCATTCTTATATCCTGCATCAGACACAGCCTTTGCGAGTGCTCCGCCCATATTACCGCAACCTATAAAACCAAAAGTTTTTCCCATATCATCACCTGCTTATCTGATCTGTCCGTTACCACGGATAATATACTTGTATGTTGTAAGTTCCCGAAGACCCATAGGACCTCTTGCGTGAAGCTTCTGTGTTGAAATACCCATTTCACAGCCAAGTCCGAATTCACCGCCGTCTGTAAAACGTGTGCTTACATTAACATAAACTGATGAACTGTCAATGTCTCTTGTGAATATCTCTATAGCTTCCGGGTCGGATGCAATAATAGCCTCACTGTGATGTGTCGAATGCTCGGTTATATGCTCAACAGCCTCATTTACATTCTCTACAACCTTTACTGCAAGTATGTAATCAAGAAATTCTGTATCAAAATCTTCTTCGCCTGCAGGTGTGCCTTCAACGTACGGCTGAGCTGTTTTGTGAAGTCTTAACTCAACAGGATTAATCTCTCTGTCATCAACGAGCTTTTTCTTAAGCATCGGCAAAAACTCAGCTGCGACTTTTCTGTTAACAAGACAAACCTCTTCAGCGTTACACACAGAGGGTCTGCTTGTTTTTGCATTATTTATAATATTGAGTGCCATATCAAGGTCTGCACTCTCATCGACATAAATATGGCAGATACCTGTACCTGTCTGGATACACGGAACTGTTGCATTTTTAACGCAGGCATTGATAAGTCCTGCACCGCCTCTCGGGATAAGAAGATCGACATATCCGTCAGCTGTCATAAGCTCATTTGCACTCTGTCTGCTTGTATCCTGAACCATATTAATTACAGTTTCATCGATACCGAGTTTATTAAGACCCTTACGCAAAGCATTGACAATCGCATTAGCACTTCTGAAAGCCTCTTTGCCGCCACGAAGCACACACACATTACCACTTTTGAGTGCAAGTGCAGCCGCATCTGATGATACATTCGGACGGCTTTCATAGATAATCGCTACGACTCCCATAGGAACAGCTGTTTTTTCAATCACCATTCCGTTTTCTCGTTCAACTCTTTCAAGCACTTCACCTACAGGATCAGGTAACTTTGCAACTTCACGAATACCGTCAGCCATAGCCGCAATACGTTCTTTATTAAGAGTAAGACGGTCGATCATAACATCAGAAATTATACCCTTTGCAGACTCAATATCAGCATAATTTTCTGTAAGGATATCATCAGTGTTTTCAACAAGAGCATCTGCCATTGCAAAAAGCGCTTCATTCTTCTGTTCACTTGTGAGCTTGGCAAGTACACCTTTAGCTTTCTTTGCCTGTCTGAGTATATCAAGTGTTGTCATATTATTCGCCTACTTTCTTAAGGAAACGTGTTCCGACTGATTTACCTTCTACAATATCGTAAAGTATATATGGATTTTCACCATTTGCTATAACCATATCACAGCCTTTTGCTGTGCTGATTTCAGCTGCACGAATCTTAGTCTTCATACCACCAGTTCCGAGAGCAGAACCTTCACCACCCGCAAGATTTCTTATTTCGTCTGTAATCTCAGAAACAACAGAAATAAGAGTTGCATCAGAATTCTTATGCGGATCAGCGGTAAACAGACCATCGATATCCGAAAGAAGAATAAGCAGATCAGCATTTACACTGACAGCAACCATAGCGGATAGTGTATCATTATCACCTACCTTGATTTCATCAGTTGATACTGTATCGTTTTCATTGACAATGGGTAAAGCAGAAAACTCAAGAAGCTTATTCATTGTATTAATGAAATTATTATATCTGTCAGAATGACCAAAATCATCACCCGTCATAAGAAGCTGAGCAACGGTATGGTTATACTCAGAGAAAAGCTTATCATAAGTGTACATAAGCTCACACTGACCCACTGCAGCCGCAGCCTGCTTACCTGCGATATCTGTAGGTTTGGATTTAAGCTGGAGCTTTCCCGTACCCATTCCTATGGCTCCTGATGTTACCAGAATAACATCATTGCCTGCATTTTTCAGATCACTCAGGACCTTACAGAGTTCTTCAACCCTGCGTATATTCAAAAGTCCTCCTGCATGTGCAAGAGTAGATGTTCCTACTTTTACGACAATTCTCATTTTAGTATCCTCGTTTATTTTAAAATTTTCAATGCATTTTTATAAAAAATCTTCTCATTATCCTCCTGAGACAGACCAAGACCCAATATAAACTCATACTCCGTTTTCGGGTCGTGCCACGGTGAATCGCTGCCGAAGAGCACTTTATCTGCGCCATGATTCGTAATGATTCTCCTGCACTGTTCCGATGAAATAAACTTTGAAATAAAAGCTGTATCAAAGTTTAAAGGTGTACCTACAAGATACTTTTCAACCTCGTCCCAGTTAGCAAACGCTCCGAGATGAGCCGCAATTATATAATTACCCGAAACATAGTCAAGGACATTTTTAAGTCTGTCAGGCTGACAATGAGCCGGTGGAGGCATTCCGTAGTCAAAGCCTGTGTGAAGTGTTACATAGAGACCAAGATCTTCTGCTTTTCTGAGTATATCCAAAGATCTTTTGCTGTCAATATAAAACGCCTGATACTCAGGATGAAGCTTAATCCCTCTGAAGCCTTCTTCAGCAAGTTTTTCAAGGACTTTTTCCCAATCATCCTGTTCCGGATGAAGAGAACCGAATGAAATAATTCTGTCACTTTTTATGCTCTGTGCAAATTCATTGATTGACTTCGTCTGTGTCGGCTTTGTTGCGATCGGTAAAATCACAGAAACATCTACATCGTTACGGTTCATAGAAGAAACAATTGATTCAAGTCTTCCTCTTGTGTAATGACGGTATCTTTTATACTGATATCTTACAATACTGTCGCTGAGCGATCGCATCGCACCTGCAGCAATTCTGTCGGGAAAAATATGGCTATGAAAATCTATTAACATGTTATATACCTTCAGTCTTTTTTAATAGTATTAACACATTTTAAAAGTTGATATGCAGTCAATTCTATCACAAAATGTATAAATATGCAAGAAAAAAACCGCATAAAATCAAAGCTCAAGAAGCACGATTTCGATGCGGTACGATTTAATTCTGTTTTCTGACTATTTTATACTCATCATCAGGTTCATAATAAGGACAATCATAATATGATGCACTTAAGAACTTGATATATTCATCCTCATCAAGATTCATAGAGCAGTAGTAGTAATCCTCAATTTCATCATAGCAAAAGTTATTACAGCTTTCACAGTTTGTCTTTCCGGGCATTATAACACCTCCGAGAAAATAATACCACTAACATTTCATTTTGTCTATAACAATTTTGACCGCATCTGCTTTAATATAAATTTTTCCCGTCTGCTTACCTGCACCTGTGTCATGCCCAGCTTCTTCGCAACAACCGTCTGTGTCTGACAAGAATAATATCTCATGCTGATGATCTCTTTATCTCTTTCATCAAGCTCATTCATAACCTGTTCAAGTGCAATTGATGTAGAAACACCTGTTTCATGTGAATCAACAGGAATATCGAACTGATTTTCATTATCCTCGTCCTGCATGGTCATTGATATAACAGGAAGAGAGGCATTGATAGCCTGTGCTGTTTCATACTCATCAAAACCTAAGCGCTCAGCGATCTCTTTTACTGTAGGTTCACGATTGAATTTACGTATAAAATCTTCTTTTTCGTAATTAATCTTCCGTCCCTTTTCTTTAATTGACCTGCTGACACTCACTGTTCCGTCATCACGGAAAATCCGCTTCATTTCGCCTAAAATCACAGGGACGGCATATGTTGAAAAATTAAACCCACGCGTCTCATCGAATCCGTCGACTGCTTTTATAAGTCCGATACATCCTGCCTGAAAAAGATCATCATAATCTACACCTCTGCCCTTTAATTTATGAGCACAGGAATGTACCAGACCGAGATTAGAACGGATCATTTCATCTCTCGCATCCGAATTGAAAATCATAAGTCAGCACGTCCGTTTACGGTTTTGTACATCGTCACAGTAGTACCTTTTTCCGGTTTTGAACGCACAGTAATTCTATCCATAAAACTTTCCATTACAGCAAAACCCAAGCCTGCACGTTCGCCTCCAAGCGTTGTAAAAAGTGGTTCCATTGCCTGTCTCACATCAAGAATTCCACAACCTTTATCTCTGACTGTTATCTTCACTTTACCCTCTTCAAGAAGAGAAACATTTATGTAAATTTTACCCACAGACGTAGGATATGCATGTACTATGCAGTTTGTTACTGCTTCACTTACAGCCATTTTTATATCAGAAATCTCATCAAGTGTGGGGTCCAGCTGTGCAACAAAAGATGCGACAGATGAACGTGCAAAGCCTTCGTTTACAGACTTGGAATCAAGTACCATTTTAAAATCATTTATTTTCAGCATTATTTACTTCCTCCCGTTTACTGATTTTTGCTATTTTATCAAGACCTGCTAACTGCATTATCCTATAAATCTGTGGTGAAAGATTCGAAACTACCAGCTCACCGCCAAAAGGTTGTATAACACGGAATCTACCCATAACAAGTCCGATACCTGATGAATCCATAAAAGTAACATCTCCGAAATCGAGTTTCAGAGTCCTCGGTTTGTTACGTTGTAACGCCTCATCTATTTCGAATCTTAAAGAAGATGCAGTATGGTGATCAATCTCACCTTCAAGAAAAGCAGTTACACGCTGCTGAGTTGAAATTATTCTGACCGACATTTTAATTCCTCCAAAAAGAAAAATCCTCTATCCAAAAGGATAAAGGATTTAAGATAAATATTTTGTTGAATCTCAAACGAGAACAAAGACTATTTTTGTAGTTTTTTGATATCTGATGCAAGATAAAGGGAGCCACAGACAAGAACAACTGAATCTTTGTCTGCTTTTTTAAGCGCTTTCGAATATGCCTTACCGCAGTCTTCAATGGGTTTTACTTTAACTCCGTAATTTTTAAGCTCAGCAGCAAGTTCTTTTGCCGTAAGAGAGCGAGGATTTGAAACCGTAGTTGCATAAATACGTTCACAAAGCGGTGCGAGTTTTTCAGCACAGTACTTATAATTTTTATCTTTCATCATACCGAAAACAGCAATGATTTTTTTGTCGGAATAGTGCTTTTTAAGTGTGTAACATAGAGCATCCACACCTTCGGCATTGTGACCACCATCAATGATAACAAGAGGGTCTTTTGAAATTATCTCAACTCGTGCAGGTATTTTAAGCGCAGAAACACCGTCAATCATATTTTTTGCCGAAACATTCCAACCATTGTTTTTAAGCACATTAATTGCTGAAATAGCTGTTGAGAAATTATAAATCTGATGTTTTCCCGAAAGAGGAATTTTGAAAGTGCAACCTGCATAAATAATTGTTGAACCGTCGAAATCTTCACGGACAAGTCTGATTCGTGCAAGATCAGAATGAGTATACTCGCAACTTGCTTCCTTAGCCTTCTCTTTTACAAAGCGTTCAACTGTAAAATCGGGCTGAGGATAACCTACAACACGACCTCCTTCTTTAAAAATTCCGCACTTATGAGCCGCAATTTCAAGAAGAGAGTCACCTAAAATATCAGTATGATCCATTGAAATCGAGGTAATGACGCTTACTTCTGACTTTTTGATTATATTAGTTGAGTCAAGCGTACCGCCAAGGCCAACCTCAAGGACAACTATATCGCAGTTTTCCTGACTGAAATAAAGAAAAGCCGCGGCAGTTATAATTTCGAACTCTGTGGGTTCAATGTTTTTCTTCTTAAGATCTTCAATCACGGGAACAATTTTTGCAACGATATCTGCAAAATCCTGCTGAGGAATCATCTGTGAATTTATCTGAATTCTTTCACGGAAATCCACTACAAACGGTGAAGTAAAAAGACCTACCTTATACCCTGCAGCTTCAAGCATTTTGGCAATCATTGTGCAGGTTGAACCCTTGCCGTTAGTTCCCGCAACGTGAACATACTTAAGATTATCCTGCGGATTATCAAAAGCTTCGCAAAGAGCCTCTATTCTTTCCATTCCGGGCTGCGAGCCGAATTTCATACGTGAATGGATAAATTCAAGTGCTTCATTATAATTCATAAAATCACTCATTTCAAAATATGGGACGGATAAACCGTCCCATATACTTTATTATTTTCTGAGCTTTGCAAGACTTTCATCGATCATTGCAACTTTATCACGAATCTTCTTTGCAGCTTCACGCTGACCTTCAACAACTGCTGCAGGTGCTTTAGCAACGAAGTTTTCGTTATTAAGCTTCTTTTCGATGAAGTCGAGTTCCTTGAGTTCCTTAGCCTTCTCTTTTTCAAGACGTGCAATTTCAGCCTCAAAGTCTACAAGGTCGCCCATAGGAATGTAAACCTTAGCGTCTGTTGTAACAACACATACTGCATCATCAAACTCAAAGCTGTCACCAACCTCTGCCTCTGCGCAAGATGCAAGTCTCTGCATAAAGATACCTGCCTGACGGAATGTGTCCTTGTAAGATGTAGCAATATAATACTTAGCCTTTCTCGACGGAGGAACATTCATTTCAGCACGGCGGTTACGGATAGCACGGACTGCCTCCATAATTCTTTCCATTTCCTGCTCTTCAACGGAGAAATTGAACTCATCTTTATATGTCGGCCATTCTGAAATCATAATTGACTCACCTTCGTGAGGAAGAGTCTGCCAGATTTCTTCAGTGATGAACGGCATAAACGGGTGAAGAAGTTTCAATGTGTTTGACATAATGTAAACGAGCATATCACGAGCTGTCTGTGCAGCCTTATCATCACCTGAATTAAGACGGATCTTTGCAATTTCAATATACCAGTCGCAGAATACATCCCAGATGAAGTCGTAGAGCTTCTGAACTGCAATACCAAGCTCAAACTTATCAAGATTGTCTGTAACTTCCTTTACAAGGTTATTGTAAAGGCTGAGAATCCACTTGTCTTCAAGAGCAAGATCTTCGGGAACGTGAGGTGCTTTTTCGTCCTCGCCAAGATTCATAAGAATAAATCTTGCTGCATTCCAGATCTTATTTGCAAAGTTACGGCTAGCGCTGACCTTATCGTCTGAGAAACGCATATCATTACCCGGGCTGTTACCTGTAGCAAGAGTAAGACGGAGTGCATCGGCACCATACTGATCGATAATTTCAAGCGGATCGATACCGTTACCGAGTGACTTTGACATCTTACGTCCGAGTGCATCACGTACAAGACCGTGGATAAGAACTGTATCAAACGGAACCTGTCCTGTATATTCGAGAGCTGAGAAAATCATACGGCTTACCCAGAAACCGATGATATCGTAACCTGTAACAAGAGTACTTGTCGGATAATAGTGCTTAAGATCAGGAGTTTCATCAGGCCAACCAAGAGTTGAGAAAGGCCAGAGAGCTGATGAGAACCATGTATCAAGAGTATCTTCATCCTGACTGACATTTTTGCTTGAACAGTGCGGACAAGTATCTATATCAGTTTTTGAAACCATAGTTGCACCACAGTCTGCACAATACCATGCAGGAATACGGTGACCCCACCAGAGCTGTCGTGAAATACACCAGTCGCGTGTACCTCTCATCCAGTTCATATAGTTTTTTGTAAATCTCTCAGGGATAAATACAGTTTCTCCCTTTTCAACAGCCTCAATAGCAGGCTGTGCGAGAGGCACCATACGTACAAACCACTGCTTGGAAACCATCGGTTCAATTGTAGAATGACAACGGTAGCAAGTACCAACCTCGTGCTTGAGAGGCTCGATATACTTGATGTATCCACCTGCTTCAAGGTCAGCAAGGATCGCCTTACGCGCCTCCATAGTTGTCATACCTGCATACTTACCGCAGTCAAGAACCTCCGGTTCATCTGCCGTTGCCTTACCGCTTGCGACAAGTTCATCATAAGCAGCCTTCTCAGCTGCACCTGTCATATGACCGTCGTAAGTAAATGTTCTGACCATCGGAAGATCATGACGTCTGCCTACCTCGAAGTCGTTCGGGTCATGTGCCGGTGTGATTTTAACTACACCCGTACCCTTTGTCATATCTGCATGTTCGTCGCATACGATAGGAATTTCTTTATTAAGAAGAGGAAGGATTACGTGACAGCCGTGAAGGTGTGCGTATCTTTCGTCCTCAGCATTGATAGCAACAGCTGTATCACCGAGCATTGTTTCGGGTCTTGTTGTTGCAAGCTCAAGCTGCTCACCTGTTTCCTTAACTGTGTAAAGAAGATGCCAGAAATTGCCGTCCTGCTCACTGTACTCAACCTCAGCATCAGAAATTGATGTCTGACAATACGGACACCAGTTAACCATTCTGTTACCTCTGTAGATGAGGTCTTTTTCATAAAGACGAACAAATACTTCGCGTACTGCTCTGCTGCATCCTTCATCAAGAGTAAAGCGTTCTCTGTCCCAGTCACATGATGAACCTAACTTCTTAAGCTGCTCTATGATTCTACCACCATACTGTTCTTTCCAGTCCCAAGCACGAACAAGGAAACCGTCTCTGCCGAGATCATCCTTTGTAAGGCCTTCCTTTGCCATAGCTTCAACAATCTTAGCTTCAGTAGCAATTGAAGCGTGGTCAGTGCCCGGAAGCCAAAGCGTGTCATAGCCCTGCATACGTCTGAAACGGATAAGAATATCCTGAAGAGTATTGTCAAGAGCGTGTCCCATGTGAAGCTGACCTGTGATGTTCGGCGGCGGTATAACTATCGTATACGGCTCCTTATCAGGGTCACATTTTGCGTGAAAATATTTGCCGTCGAGCCAGAATTTATAGGTTCTGTCTTCAACGTCTTTAGGATCATACTGTTTTGCGAGATCCTTTGCCATATATATCTCCTCCTTGTGTAAATACTGAATAAAAATAAAAACCCGTCCCAAAGTCAAAAACTTTGAGACGAGCTGATAAAACCCGCGGTACCACTCAAATTGCATCTGAGATGCCACTTAAGACATAAAGTCCTGCGCTTTTACGAAGCATAACGGGAGAGTTCTAATAACCCGGAAGTGTTCTTCTCTCCGACTCTGAAGCTACAAAAACAGCTTAACACCTGCCGTTTTTCACCAAACAACGGCTCTCTTAAAGGATTGAGGCTGTTCTCCTCTTCGTCAACGTCTTTACCGAGGTATTCTAACACTATACACAAATTTTGTCAACTGTTTTTATTCAATTCGTGACGTTTGAGTGTTTCCTGTTCAAACCTTTCAAGGGCAACCTTAACATTACCAAGCATCGTAAGCTCAAATAAATGAATAAGTTCATCGCTTGACATTCTTGTCGTACTACGGTTACGCATCCAGTTTTCTACGACATCACATACTGCAAAAGTATAAAATTCAGCTATAAAGTTTTTATAATAGGCATCTACAGTCATATTCTTAGAAATAAATTCTACAACCATTCTGGAACACAAGCCTATCTTTTCATGTACAAAATTGTAGAAGAATTTTTCAGCTTTTGAATTGACTACGCACTTAATCTCATCCTGATGCTCTTCAAGATAATCAAACATTTTTCTGATCATAGCCATCCAATCGCACTCATCTTTATACTCATTGAATATCTGCATACCGTCATAAGTATAAATCCACTCGACAAGAGCATAGATATCCTGAAAATGATAATAGAAAGTCTGACGGTTTACTCCGCAATCCTCAACAATCTCACGGATTTTAATCTTATCAAGAGATTTCTTTCTCATCAGCTTTCTCAAAGAGTTAGCAATTAAAAGTTTTGTTTTTTCGCCTGAATTCTGAGCTGCCATAGAATCTCCCCCTTAGGGGTAATTTTATCATATTGTAATTAAGATTTCAAGATTACATTTATACAAATACATCATAATTGTATAAACACTTTTATTTATTTGTATAAAAATCGCACTAAACGGCTACACTAATTGCTCAAGTGTAGCCGTTTTTCGATAATTTTAAATTAAAGAAGACCCTTCTGAGTTGCATACTCATGGAAAGACTCTATGCTTCTCATTCTTGCAGGACTGAGAGTTGCACCCGCACGTGTTACTGTTGACATCGGAATGCCCTGAAGCTGCACAAGATACTTAGCACTTGCATTGAAACCGCTGTCGATGCAGTTGTCCAGAAGAATAATCTCGTTATATGTTTCACGAGCCTTCTGGATATCTTTTTCAACAAAGAACTCATCATACATCTTGCGGAAAAGGTTAGCACCGCATGAAGTCGGAGTAGCACAAACACCTCTTGCTCCTGCTACATATGCATCAAAGAGGTACGGAATGTTTGCCTGAAGAACTGCTGATTCACCCTGAACAGCAATCTTGTCCTTGATCATATCAAGAGAGCAGGTTGTGTCCTTGATTCCCTTGAACTTACCTGTTTCAACAAGCTTACCGTAAGCTTCACCTGACATACAGTGCGGGTTAAAGCCGGGGAATTCATAAAGAAGAATCGGAAGAGTAGTATACTCAGCAAGGTTTGAAAGATATTCAACAAGCTGGTCATCGTCGTCACCGACACCTCTTGTTACAAAAACAAGTCCGTCAACGCCTGTCTGCTCCATACGCTTTACTTCTTCAACCTGACGGTGCCAGGTCTTTTCAAGGTTAGCTGTTGCAACAATCTCAGTACCGCAAGCGTGCTTAACTGCGATTTCCGCACACTTGATTCTCTCTTCGATTGAGAGACAAGTCATTTCAGCACTTCCGCAAACTGAGAAAAGATGGTGTGAACCTCTTGATGCCTGCCACTCAACATACTTAGCGTAAACATCATAGTCAATTGACTTGTCCTCTTTAAAAGGAGTAAGCAACAAAGAGTAAATACCTCTGAATTCTTCCATATTTCCTGTAAACATAATTGCACCTCTCAAGAAAAATTTGGTTTATTTTCGTTTATATTACTACTATAAATGACTAATTTCAATAGAAAAATCAAAAAATATCATCATTTTTTTGACTTTTTGCATTCTCAATTACTCTTTTTGCCATATCGGGAAAATTCGTTATAACTGCATCTGTGCCAAGGTTATAAAGTCTTTTCACTTCGTCCTCATCATTTACCGTCCAGGTGTTAATACGTATACCGTTTGATTTGATTTCCGCAACACTCTGAGAGTTAAGAGAATTGAACCTCGGATGAACGCATTCTACCCCTCTCGTCCTTGTGTACAAGTCGGATCGTAGCCATGTCGTTCTGTGAGCCAAGGAGTTGCAAAG
>JAZRNG010000141.1:0-4598 GCA_045648065.1 Acutalibacteraceae bacterium
ATTATCTTATATTTCAGCTATTTAGGTGCGTATCTGATTAATGATTGGATTGAATGGGGCACAACACCGATTTTGGTTTTCTCAGGTATTTTTGTTGTAGGCTATCTGGCAGTTTGGGCAATTATTTATTGCGCAACTAAACGAAACACCAAAAAGCTTAATGAAATGCTGAAAGAAAAGCAGCAAAAGATAATAGACGATAAGAAACAGTTAGATTAAATATTTTTACTGCTCTCATTTTTTGAGGGCAGTTTCTCTTTGTCAGAACCGCCCTTAATAGCAACGGGAATAAACACTACCATTAAGTAATTCCCTTATGAATACTCACACCACAAGAAAAAGGTCAGGAAACACTAGGGGTGTCCTGACTTTGGTCTGTATGGGTTTGTAGCTTCTCGACGATTCAGGTGCAAAAGTTCAAAAATTTTTGAATTTCAATTTTAAATTTTCTGAAATTAAAAAGTGTTTTTAAAATAATTTTCTGACTTTTGTGAAAAAATACACCTTTGTGCTTCTGTATTGCTTAATGTTATTCAGTTAATCCTAAAAACCGTTCTCTTCTAAACTTTTTGTGTTGTTATGCCCACGGGTCAGCGGCGGCGGGTATTCTGATATCTGCAAGCAGGAACTGTTCCCAGAGGAACCACTGGCCTGTTGACGGCTTTGTGCGAAGCTTTACCTGACGGGCGGAATCAGCACCGCCTGATTTGATATGTAAGGTGATATAGCCTTCACTGAAATTGTCACGGCTGTATGGATTTTCAAAGAAAGTAAGTGTGTACGGCACGATCGGTTCGTAGTTATTTTCGGGAGTTGCACCTTCAAAATATGAACGCGGAACATAATCCTTATCTCTGAAACGGTCGGCAATAAACTGCTTATCATAGGTGCTCAGTCCCTTTGGTCCTTGCAGGAAATTAAGCATCTCGAAGCAAGCCTCTTTATCCACGGGATAAATGCAAAGTGCGGCAATAGTGAGAGCTGCTGCTTTTTCGGGGGATTTAAGGTCAGCCTCGGACATAGACTGAAGCTGTGTAAGGTTGACTGGTAGCTGCTGTAAGGTTATCTTATATGTTTTATTGCCCATACCCGAAACCTCATTTTTGGCACTCTGAACAATATTTTGTCCTGCCTGATTGGCAGCAGAGCGAGTCGCCTGAGCAGCTTGTCTTTTTAAAGTATCGAATAATGACATAATTTAAGCCTCCTTGTGTTTTTACATTCTCATTATACATTTTGAAGAAAATAAATACATTGTACTTTAGTGCAAAAATTAACGCGATGCCGACTGACATCGCGTTAATACTATTCGTCTTTATATTCGTTAATAACAAGTCCGCATTCTCTTGCACGGACGGCAAGCTCTGTTCTGTTTCTGAAGCCTGTTTTATCGCGCATAGTCTGAATGTGTGCTTTTACTGTTCTCAGCGACATATGAAGCTTATCAGCAATCACTGCATCGGACTCACCGCTGATAAGCTCACGAAGAACCTCAAGCTCCTTCGGAGAAAACTCACTGCTTTTCGCGTTGCCGAGTTGCAGCGTCGGGGTTGTATCAGGATAAACAGATTCACCATTCATAGTTCTGTCCATAACCTCGATAACCTTCTCTGCCGTTGATTCCTTATACCAGAAGCTGTCAACACCTATGCTTCTTGCTCTGTCAATAAAGCTGCATTCGGGCTGACTGGTCATTATTATAACCTTGATATGAGGAAAGCTTTTTTTGATTTTTGCCGCCGCATCAAGTCCGTTTGCGTTCATAGCGGTGCAGACATCCATAAGAATAAGGTCAATAGGATTTTTTAAGCAGTACATTTCAGCCATTGAAGCATTGTCAATGGTATGGGCAACTGAGTATCTGTCACTCTCTTTTACAAATATTTCAAGAAGCTTACTCGCCATCGGGTCATCTTCAACAATCATTACCTTTGTCATATCCTGTCACCGCTTTCTTTCATCAGTTTTATCGTCAGTATAAATTCAGGCATACCTGAAACATACATTTCTCCGCCTGCATTTTCTATTTTTTTACGCAAGGAGCTGAGACCGCCGCCTTCGGTAATCTCTTGTGCTTCAGGCTTTTTGCCGTTATTTGTAAAGCAAACCACATAGCTGTCGGGAAATTCTTCGATTTCGATAATCATTTTTCCTGCGTCAGCGTGCTTTACGGCGTTCGTCAGAGTTTCCGTTGCCGCTGCCATAATCAGAAATCGTGTTTCCTTGACACGCGGCATTCTGCCTTTAATCTCAACTTTCACACCGACCGACTCTGCCGACTTCATAAGTGCTGTCAGTTGGTCCGAATTCGCTGACGGCTCGGCCTCCATTCGCAAAACGGCAATATTACGCTTCCACAACGAGGCAATATCCTCAAGTGCCCCTTCCTCCTGCAAGGCGTGATGAGTTGCAATCAATGACCGACCAAATTCGTTATGAATACGCACCTTTGTCTCAAGTCTTTCTTTTGAGCGGGTAACCTCGTCAACATTTTCACTGTGCTTACGTAATCTGCTGTTCATTTTTTTCAGCTCCGTATTTTTTTGCTCAAGCTTTTTGCTCAGCAAAAGATATTCCGTAATATCCGTAGCTGTAATCTGCACAACAGAATCCAGATTTTCTCTCGCAAAGCTCCACACACTCCCGTTTCTGAAGCGTATTTCAGGTCGTTCGCCCGAAGCAAGACGTTCAACGTCGTCATCAAGCTGACCGACACTTACAAGCTGCCAGAAACTTTCGGCATTCTGTATATCGGAGCCCGTAAGCAGGTAGCTGAGAGTGTTCATCTGATGATTGACAAGCTGTACCATACCGTTTTTTCTTGAGAAGCAAAGTCCCGTCGGAAGATTGTCAAAACTCTCCTTAACGGACGACGGCAGAATTGAATTTTTACGTTCACGGTTAAAGCTCACAGTTATCCAGCACAAAAAGGCTGTGTTGACTGCAAAAACAGGAAGCGTCAGCAGGATATATCCCGAAAGACCGTAAGATTCAAAAGAAAGATTGTTTACAGCTGCATTCTGCATACTTGAAAAGTAAACCAGAACAACCGAAGTGAACACCGTCAGCACAAGACAGATAAGCGTTTTGTACCACTCTTTTTTTCTGGCAATAAGTGTTATAAGCAAACACAGATTCAGCGTTGTAATCAACAGCATAAAAAGAAGAACAGCTGTACGTACATATATATTTAAACTTAAAAAATCAATCATCCGTGCCACCTCCTTTTGAGAGAATGACATCAAACACTATATCATTTTCCTGTATATCGTATGTTATCTCATTATATTCAACAGCAAATTCGGGAATAGCAGCTTCGCTGATTTCGTTTTCACAGCCGATTTGTATGCGAAGCTTTACATCACCGTTTTTACAGTGAAGGTGCACAAGAACGGCATTGATATTCTCGATAAATGCCTCAACAATATTTTCAAATAAGTCATAGGCAAGAACTGCAAACTCAACGCTTAGCATATCATTACATATGGTGTCAAACGATATAAGCACATTATTCAGTTCAATATTTTTAAGCGATTCACGGAAGCAATATTCAAGCTCCTTGGACTGAATCGTCGAGTTTTCCTCATTAAGCAAAAGCAGGTTGCTTCTGCGCTTGATATAAGCACTCAGAACACATATCTGAAGAAGAGTTTCTCTTGTTTTTTCAGGATTTTCTTCGGCAAACTTCAAGAGTCTTTCTGCTTTTTCAAGCTGCGAATAAACCTCACTTGCGATACGGTCATACAGTCTGTTCTTTTCATCAAGACGCGCTTTGTTTTCTTTAAGCTCAAGCTCCGCTTTAAGAAGAAAGTTGTTTTCATTAAGCTGCTCCTGAGTTTCCGTCAGCTGTGCCAACAGCTGTTTGATCTGTGTCAGGTCATTCTGCCAGAGAATACGTCCGCCTGAAATTTTCTTGCTGTTGAGAACTGTATTGCCCTTATCAACAGGTTTTTGCTCGGTTCGGCGCATTATTTCCTCGGAGAAATCGTCTGCACAGGACGAAAGATAGCACACCTGATAATCTTCATCAACTATCTGAGCCGCAACCGTTGAAATTTCAAAAAGCTCGTGGTAACCCGTATTGGAACGTATAAGTCCGCTCTGAATTGCACTTTCGAGCAAGACAGTAATCAACAGGCAGTCGATCGCAACAAGGTCAACACTGAGCATAATTTTTTTATAAAAAAGCCAGAATACAACTGCAACAATCATTATTATAATCGGCATTTTTTTAACTGTGCGTCTGCCCGGAGTACGGTTTTTGAGAAGAAGCATAATTACAAAATAAAAACCGAGAATGACAAACCAGGCACAGACAGGATAAAATCCGAAATTATATCCGTAATCAAAGTTATAGTTTTCAATTCCGTTAGGAAAAACAAATACAAGTTCGTGCAAATCATTGGTGAATACCAGCACAAGCAACAACACCAAAGGGATATAAAGAAGCTTCATTCTCTTCGGCAAAACATAGTTTTCCGGTTTATCCACGCACTGAATTATAAAAACACCAAGAAGAGGTATCACCAACATCGGAATATAGAAAGCGTACCACATATATCTTCCGAGAGGGTCAGTATAATGAATGAAATCCCATT
>JAZRNG010000142.1:0-10769 GCA_045648065.1 Acutalibacteraceae bacterium
AGTTCAAAGTCATTTTCTGCATTAAGAGAGCATATTGCCTCAGGGTACTCTTTTTTGAGTGCCTCAACGGCAAGTAATGCTCTTTCTTTTTTTGTCATTGTTACCACCTCGTTTTCTGTAATCGTATTATAACAAAATGACGATTTTAATGCAACAAGGTGAAAGATATTACTGTTTTTTCTTTATTGTTATTGAAATTAAATTTCATTATGTTATAATTTATCTGACTATTTATAGTATAAGCGAGGTCTTAATAATGAAAGAAAAAATTAAAGTTGCCGTTATCGGTATCGGTAACCGCGGAAGCGGAATGCTCAGCACAATCTGTATGATGGACGATGTTGATGTTATCGGCGTTTGTGACGAATACGAAGACAGAGCTCAGGACGGTATCAGACGCGTTGAAGAGAAAAAGGGCTACAAGCCCTTTGCAACTACAAATTATAAGGAAATCTTTGAGCTTGAAGGTCTTGACAGCGTTTATATCGCAACAGACTGGTCAACTCACGTTAAAATCGCTATCGAGGCAATGCAGGCAGGTATTCCTGCAGCTTCTGAGGTTGGCGGTGCTTACACACTTGAAGAGTGCTGGGAAGTTGTTGATACATACGAGAAGACAGGCGTATGGGCTATGTTTATGGAAAACTGTTGCTACGGTGAGCGTGAGCTTATGATTCACAATATGGTCCGTGACAAGAAGTTCGGCAAGATTGTTGCTTGTTCAGGTAAATATGCTCACGACCTTCGTGATGAGGTTTGCTACGGTACAAAGAACAGACATTACCGTCTTCGCAACTACATTTCAAGAAACTGCGAAAACTATCCGACACATGCTCTCGGTCCCATCGCAAAGCTTCTTGATATCAACAGAGGTAACCGTTTTACTTCTCTTAAATCAGTTTGCTCAGGTTCATACGGTCTTAAGGATTTTGTCAAGAAGCACAAGGATCTTCACGATGAGCTTAAGAAGACAGAGTTTGCTCAGGCAGATATCGTAAAGACATTTATCACAACAGAGCGTGGAGAGGTTATTGATCTTACTCTTGATACTTGCCTTCCTCGTTTCTACAGCAGAGGCTACACAATCAGAGGTCTCAAGGGCCTTTATCAGGAAGACGGTGATATGGTCTACTTTGATAAAGAAAGCTACAGAAAGAAGGAATGGGATCAGTCCAATTTCTGGGGTAACGCAAAGAGATATGAGAGAAAATACAACCACGATCTCTGGAACAACACAACTAAGGAAATGATGGAAGCAGGTCACGGCGGTATGGACTGGCACGTGCTTCGTGCCTGGGTTGAAACCGTAAAGAACGGCACTTTACCTCCGATCGACGTTTACGATATGGCTGCATGGATGTGCATTACAGCTCTCAGTGAGCAGTCACTTCAGAATGACGGTGAAACTGTTGAAATTCCTGATTTCACACGCGGTAAGTACAAGAATCGTGATCCTCAGGATGAAACACCTTATACAATCAAATAAAAAATAAAAGGAGATGTCAGCTATGCTGCAGTCAATTATTTCTGTTTTTATGGCGATTATTACCTTCTTCGGCTCATTCGGAGCTTCATTTATGAATCCCGTTGCACCCGAAGATACAAGCGATTTTGTACCGGTACTCCGTTTTATGGTTGCGAGTGACACTCATGTTATGGCGGCTAATGATAAGCAGTGCAGAAGAATTCAGAAAGCCCTGAAAATGAGCTATGCAATCGCAGAAGCTGATGAAAATTACAAAACACTCGACGGTGTAATTTTTGCAGGCGATACAACAGATGACGGTCTTCAGTCACAGCGTTGTGCATTCAAGAGCGCGAGCGACAGCGTAATTAAACCCGAAACTCAGGTTATGCCGCTTCTTGCTCAGGCACATGACGGTGGTACTTATGACTATGAATCTCTCGATTATTTCAAAATGCTTCACGGAGTGGATGCAACTGATAACCATTATGTAATAAACGGCTATCACTTCATCACTATGTCAAGAGCTTATGTTGATGGTGTTCGTTATGCAGAATATCAGCGTGAATGGCTCAAGGCAGAGCTTGATAAGGCTGTAGCAGATGACCCGACAAAGCCGATTTTCTTCGCTCAGCATGAACACGTTGACAAGACAGTTTACGGTAGCTCAGATTTTGAAGGCTGGGATGATGAGTACTTCAAGGATATCTTTATGCAGTATCCTCAGCTCGTTCACTTCTCAGGTCACTCACATTATCCGTTGAGCCATCCGGGTTCATTGTGGCAGGGCGAATTTACTGCAATCGGTACAGGTTCACTTTACTATGTTGAGCTTACTGTCGAAGATGTGCGTACATATCATCCTGAAAATCACAAGGGTGAAGCACAGTACTGGATTGTTGAAGTTGATGCAGAAAGTCGTGTCAGACTTATCGGCATTGACCTTGAAGAGGAAAAGGTGCTTGTTGAGTATATTCTTGACAATCCTGCTGACCCTGCAAATCGTGAATACACCCCCGAAAAACAGGCTGCACGTTCAAAAGCTCCTGTTTTCGCAGATGATTCTGAAATCACAGTGAAGAAGTCATTGGGTAATGTAAGCCTTACAGTACCTGCTGCAGCTTCAACCGACGGTATGCCGATCACTCTTTACAGAGTGTTCCTTTACGATGCAGACGGTAACGAGCTGAAGAAAGACTGGATTCTTCCTGATTATTATTCAGCAACAGTTTCTCCGACGGTTACATTCAACCTCGGAAAACTCGATAAGGGTGACTACACAGCAAAGATCGTAGCAGAAACAGCGTACGGTGTTCAGTCTGCTCCGCTTGAAGTGAGCTTCAGCAAGTAAATAATATAAGAGCTGTAAAACGTTTCGTTTTTACAGCTCTTTTTTTGTATATTATGAAATTATTTGAATCTTACGGCTGTTCCGTAGGCTACGATTTCTGCGGCACCCTGCATTACTGCTGCGCTGCCGTAGGTGATGCCTATTACTGCGTGTGCTCCCATAGCTGTTGCTTCTTCGACCATTCTTTGTGTCGCAATGGCACGTGCCTCATTGAGCATATCTGTATAGGACTTGATTTCACCGCCGACGAGTGTTTTCATACTTGCCATAAAGTCCTTACCCATATGCTTTGTCTGCACTACTGAGCCTTTTACTATACCGATGGCTTCAATCTCGTGACCAGGTACGTAGTTAATAGTTAAGAGTTGCATACTCTTCATCTCCTTTGTTTATTTCTTTTATTCGTTCTCTGAGAGCTGCAACGATTCCGATGCAGACAGTCAGATAAACTGCTATAGCGATTAACGATATCGGCAGAGCGATAATACTGCTGACTGCAAGGAAAATGAACAATGCTATATATCCGAGCGAAAAAAGTGTCACCAGTATCGTTATTATAACGGGAGCAATTTTCTTTTTACATTTCTTTTGCATTCATATCCCTCCCGACTGATATGATTATATCATATAACGGCTATAAAAGCAAATATATAATAATCATTCAGATGTGAGAATTTACCTGTTAAAAAATTAAAATTTATATAGATTTATGTACGGTTGTGTGTTATAATCACCGCATAACACGAAAGGAGATACATAGAATGAAAAAACTGATTTCACTTTTTCTTGCAGCTGTGCTGATTTTTTCTTTTGCAACGATTGCCTCTGCAAGACTTGTCGGTGATGTAAACTCAGACTCAAAGGCGAACTCGGCAGATGCTCTTGAAATCCTTCGCTATTCAGTAGGTCTGAATGATGAGATTAATAAGACTTATGCTGACGTTAGCGGTGACGGAATCATAAATTCAGCAGATGCACTTCTCGTACTCAATATAGCTGTAGGTAAGTATGAGGGTGACCTGGAAGTGGAGGACGAGCTTGTCACTACTTATAAAAAAGATTTGGTCGATCCCATTATGACAAGCGGTGCTTTTACACTTAAGACACAGATGCAGACTCAGGAGGGCACTACTCAGGTCACAACGATGGTCAAAGGAGACGATGTATGTGTCGAGACTACGGTGAAGGGAATAACTGCAAGAGTTCTTATCCTTGATGACAAGACATATCTTGTTATGCCTGATTTCCTTATGCCCGGCTTAGGAGTCTATATGGCGTATGAGGAACAGCTCAGACCGAATACAGGCGGTGCGGCTGATGCTGAGTATATTAAGTCGGAATACGTTACCATAGACGGTGAGGAACTCGTCTGCGAAACTTATAAGCTTGCAGACGGCTCTGTTTCAAAGTATTACTTCAAAGACGGTAAATGGGTGATGCTCGCAGCTGAGCAGGACGGCGAATCGACCTCTCAGAAGATTATTGAATTTAAAAAAGGCGTGAAAAATTCATACTTCAGCCTTGACGGTTTCGTAAATCTCGATACTAAAAAATAATAGTTTTACAGATAAAAAGTCTTCTCTTTTTCGGGGAAGACTTTTTTCTTTTTCGCGGAAGGATATGGCTCATAGCGGTGAAATATGCAGGTAAAACTACACTTACAATGTCGGAAAATATGGCAGTTATAATGGCATCATCAAAGGTTAACACAACGCCGTTGACAAAAACAATAAAGGGGTTATCAAAATGAAAAAGACAGTAAAAAGCATTATTTCAATCGTTATCGCAATGACAGTAATTATCCTTTCGACAATGACAGCTTTCGCTTATGAAGAAAAGGAATTCAACGGCAGATTTTACGATGCCAACCCGATAAATATCGGTGAGGAAGTTTACGGTACGATTACAGATTCGTACGATGATGACTACTATTGGTTTACGATTCCTTCTGATGGATACGTTACTATCAAGGCAAATCATATACCCGGAACAAAGGTTAAGGGAATTGGTATTTACGCTTATAACGGTGAAGAATCAGCGCGGTTTTTATACAGAGAGTTAAAAAACGGAGTTGAGTCTGTAACAACACCGAAGCTTGGCCTTGGAGCAGGAAAGTATTACGTCGAAATTACCGGTGTTGAACACGACGTTCCTTATTCATTTACAGTAAATTTCACACAGGCAGATAACTGGGAAAAAGAGATCAATGATTCGCTCGGAAGTGCAACTCCTATGCAGGTCAACACAAAGTTTTACGGTGCATCTAATGTGAGTACATCAGAAGAGGACTGGTACAAGTTTACAATCGAAGAAACACAGATGGTTTCAGTTAAAGTGTGGCACACATTCGGTGTAGACAATGTTACAGTTTATATGTATTCGTATAACGGAAGTTCATCAAATGACCTTGAACACACGACAGTAGCACGTAACAGCGATTTCAGTTCAACTGAATCAGTCAGACTTACAGCAGGTACTTATTACGTAAGAATCTCAACAGGCAACCGTCAGGAATATCAGCTGGAAGTAATCACCTCTGACCCTGTTTCAGATGAAGCACCAAACACTGAACAGCCGACAGAACCTGTAACAGAAAACGCTGACATCGTTACACCGGAAAAGGAGAAAACTAATGTCGATATCGAAAACGTCGATACAAACTATGAGAGCGATTATTCGTCAGGACCGTCCTTTGCGATTATTTTTGTTATCATCATTATCGTCAGTGCTGTCGTTGTAATTATTGCAGCTGTATGTATCGTGATAGTATTTATGAAGAAAAAGAAGTAATCTCACATTAAGAATTACTGATATAACAAAACAATAAGCATCCTGAATTCAAGTGAAATTGAATTCAGGATGCTTTATTTCAGATTAAGTTTATGCAGCTGAAACGTATTCAAAGAAGAGCTTGAGCCACTGAACGAATGAGGTGATTGCGACGATAAACCTGTCAAAGAACGATACCGGCTTATAGATATCAGGATCTGCATCCCAATATTCTGTATTGCAGTTTTCTTCAGTAATCGGTTCAAGTGTTTCAGCTTCAGTATTGTAAACCATAAACTGTTATAATATTGTGTAAAATTTAATAAAGATCCGTTGTCTGCGGCTTTTGTGAAAATTTTACTTAAACACCATTTTATTGACAAGTTGAATACAAATGTTTATAATTTGTATATAAAGCTGTTTTAAAAAGTTGAGGGAATAATTATGTCAGTTTTAAAATGTAAAATGTGCGGTGCATCACTTGAAATAAATGACAGCACTATAGCGGTATGTGAGTATTGCGGATCTCAGCAGACCTTGCCGAAGACAAGTGAAGATGTCGTGACAAATCTTTTTAACCGTGCAAACAATCTGCGTTTAAAAAGTGAGTTTGACAAGGCGATGCAGATTTATGAAAAAATCCTGAATCAGAACAATAATGAAGCTGAAGCCCATTGGGGTATTGTACTTTGTAAGTACGGTATTGAGTATGTAGAAGATCCTAAAACATTCAAGCGAGTTCCTACCTGTCACAGAACACAGTATGAGTCTGTACTTGCTGATGTCGATTACCTTGCTGCCGTGGCTAATTCTGACGGAGATACAAAGGAATTATACAAGTCTCAGGCAGAGGAGATTGCAGCTCTTCAGAAGGATATTCTTGCAATCGTAAAGAATGAGAAGCCTTTTGACGTTTTTATCTGTTACAAGGAGACTGATGAAAACGGTAAGCGTACTATTGACAGTTCACTTGCAAATGACATTTACTATCAGCTTACACAGGAAGGTCTCAAGGTTTTCTATGCTGCGATCACTCTTGAAGATAAACTCGGCATGGAGTATGAACCGTATATCTTTGCGGCACTCAACTCTGCAAAGGTAATGCTTGTAGTGGGTACAAAGACAGAGTATTTTGATGCTGTGTGGGTACGTAATGAGTGGTCACGATATCTTAAAATGATGAAAGAGGACCGTTCCAAGCTTTTGATTCCATGTTACAGAGATATGGATGCGTATGACCTTCCTGAAGAGTTTTCACACCTTCAGGCACAGGATATGTCTAAAATCGGTTTTGTAAACGATATAGTAAGAGGTATCAAAAAGGTAGTAGGTTCGGACGAGCCGAAGCCTGTAGTTATAAGGGAAACTGTAGCGGCAGAAACAGTCGCAGCACCTGCAGGTGTAGCACCTCTGCTTACAAGAGCATTTATGTTTCTTGAGGACGGAGATTTTGAAAGAGCAGACAGTTTCTGTGAGCAGGTTCTTAATCAGGAGCCTGACAATGCACAAGCGTACGTCGGCAAATTAATGGCAGATCTGCACGTGAAAAAGCAGGAGTTTTTGAAAAACCATCCTGTTCCTTTTGAAGGTAATAATAATTATAATAAGGCGTTGCGTTTCGGTGACGATGATCTGAAAAATGAGCTTAAAGGATATATAAGCCATATCTATACCCGCAATGAAAATGCACGTCTTGAAGGCATTTACGCACGTGCAAAAGATATAATATCTTCTGAAAAAACGGAAAAAACATACAAAGAAGCAGCTCAGCTTTTTGAGAGTATAAGCGAGTACAAAGATTCTGCGGCTCTTGCGAAAGATTGTTATGAAAAAGCAGAGGCTGCGAGAAAAGATGCGATCTACGCTGATGCAGTGGAAAAGATGGACCGTGGTGCTTGGGGGTGTACATCAGCGATAAGTCAGTTTGAATCAATTTCCGGTTGGAAAGATGCAGATGAAAAGATTAACGAATGCAAAGCAAAAATTGATGAAATCAAGAAAGAGGAAGCTAAGGAAGTCGCCAAAATAAAGAAATTCGCATTGATTGGAATAGCTGCTCTTGTAGCACTTATTGCTTTTTTCGTCATACTGAACAATCTGATTATACCGTCAGGAAAATACAAAGAAGCGACTGAATTGATGGAAAACGGTCAGACTTACGAGGCGCTTTCCCTTTTCAATGAAATTGAAAACTATAAGGATTCGCAGAAAAAGATTGAAGAAATCTGGGATGGAATCGCTGTAAGAGATACAATCTCTGTAGGATATGATTACACGGTTGGTTTGCAGGCGAACGGACAGGTTATTATTGTAGGCGATAAGCCCGAAGGACTTGGAGCTGCATCGGATTGGACTGATATAGTGGCAATTTCTTCGGGTTCCAAGCATACAGTAGGACTGATGGATGACGGTACGGTTGTCGCAGCCGGCGATAACGACAACGATCAGTGTGATGTTTCGGGTTGGAATGATATTGTCGCAATTTCGGCAGGTAATTCTCATACTGTAGGACTGAAAAAAGACGGTACGGTTATGGCTACAGGTGATCGGGATGACGGTCAGTGTGAAGTCTGGGAGTGGACGGATATAGTGTCAGTTTCTGCAGGTTACGATCACACCGTGGGTCTGAAAAGTGACGGCACGGTTGTCGCCACAACGTACAGAGGCGTTTACTATAAGGATCGGTGTTATGTTTCTGATTGGAAAGATATAGTGGCGATATCGGCAGGTTCAGACCATACCGTAGGACTGAAAAAAGACGGTACAGTTGTCGCAATCGGCAATAACTATCACGGACAGTGTGATGTTTCTGATTGGAAAGATATAGTAGCGATTTCAGCAGGTAGTACCTGTACCGTAGGACTGAAAAAAGACGGCACGGTTGTCGCAGTCGGCGATAACTATAACGGTCAGTGTGATGTGTCGGACTGGACGGATATAGTGGCGATTTCTTCGGATTACGGACGCACAGTAGGCCTGAAAAAAGACGGTACAGTTGTGGCTGTAGGGAACGGTCAGAGCGATTTCATCAACGAATGGTCCAAGAAGTTTAAAGATGCAATTCCCTCTGTCGAATTCTAATGTTTTAACTGCATTTTCTCACCTCCTTTCAAAAAGGTATAGCATAATGCTCCCCGAAAACTAATTCAGCAAATACATAAAGCCCTGTGCGGAATTTTCCGTACAGGGCTTTAAAGTTATGGTTTCAAAGAAAAAATAAAAGCAAGAGTTTGGCGATATAATTAATCCTTATCACCTGTTAATTTACAAGACCACAAGGATTTTCGAGGTAAGGGTGAAGAGGTAACAGGTAATAAGTAAAAATCCTGAATACTTTCGCATTCAGGATTTTTTGTGATTACAACTCATTTTTGTCAAAATTAAATCAGCCCGACAAATTGGAATTTATAATGATTATCATTATTTATTGTTTTTCTCAATTGTAATGCTTGATACAATAGCATATATGAGAGTGACTATAACAACCGCTGCCACTATATAAAAAATCCAATTTACTTTAAGCAATACGGCGATAGTATTCAATAAAAAGATCAAACCGATCAACAAAAAAACAATAGCCGATTGGTGATAATGTGGTTTTTTATTCATTTTCTCTCGCTCTTCCTTGGACGCATAAATGTATGCATTGTTAAAGAGAAAGCCCTTTTCCATAAAAGAACGCACACTCATAAAAAATAAAAAGATGGATATTGCGAAAAGAATGCTTGCAACAATAATTTCTTTCATTATCGAATGTCTCCCATAAATTCTTATTTATCGGGTTGATTATATCACACATCATCTAAAATTAAAATCGGTGCGGGTGACCCGTTATCTATTATTCATTATTAATTATTTATCAGCGAAGCGACTTCATTATTCATTTAAAAATCCGTTAACACAAAATGAATAATGAATGATGAATATTGAAGAATGAATAATACAAACAAAAATCCGCCCACTTTCGTGAACGGATTTTCATTTGGGTGTACGTCTCATTTTAGAACCATGTTAAATTGAATAAGCAAATCTGTATAATACATTTGTTTCTGTATCAAAGATAAACAAATCAAAATCTCTTGTATCTTCTCCGTCATATTCAATAAACCAATAATCATTTGTATCAATTATTGACATATCAAAATCATAATTTTCATAAAGTGATTTATCATCTTCACTATTTTTCGATGATGAAACCCAAAATTCGAACTCAGAAATATTGAGTTTAATATCGCCTATATCACTTTCTTCAATTTGGGATAAATATTCATTATTTAAATCAGCAGATTTATATGTATATTTTGAGTATGTGCCACCATCTTGCCACCAACCATATCTATAATGTTCTTCAGTTGTAAATTCACCCATAGCAGTTACGAGCAAATCTGATTTGGTTGGTTCAACGGTACTGTCTAAATATGAAAACAAGCCAACAATTGCACCATATATAGCCAATGCTCCGCAAATTAAAACAACAAGTAAAATTAAAATGATTTTAATATTCTTTTTAGTTTTGTTGTTCATAAATCATTATTCTCCCGTTATTTATTCAGCTTACTTTTAGCAGTATTTATTGAGGATACAAGTAATTTCTTAACCTCAATACATTTATCAAGAATATCACTATTATCGTAATAGCCACTTTCGATGAGCAACTCTAACCAATATTCACTCTCACTACATTCTTTCAATGAAATTTGTAATTTGGCAATAAAATCAGCAGTTCCGTGTCCGTAAAAAGCTTCACGGATATTTGCGCCAACAGATGTTCCTGAACGGATAAGCTGATTTGTAAGTACAGTTTCCTTTTTAGTCTGTTTTATATAATTACAAACTTTAATTATCTGTAAAGCAAATTCTTTAGATTTTGTAAGCAACGGACTATCTGCCATAATGTTACCACCCTTCATATCTAAACTATATCACTTAGAAATAAAATATGCAAGGCAACGCCTTGCAAAAATACTTATTACTTCTTACCTATTACTTATTACTTACCAAAGCCCCAAGGAAATTGAAGTAATAGTGAAGAAGTAATAAGTAAGAAGTAAGCCCCAAGAACTTTCGTCCTTGGGGCTTTGGAGGCGCCACCCAGATTTGAACTGGGGAATCAGAGTTTTGCAGACTCGTGCCTTACCACTTGGCTATGGCGCCGTCTTAAACGTGAGCCGAAACTCACTATGT
>JAZRNG010000143.1:0-41535 GCA_045648065.1 Acutalibacteraceae bacterium
TGACATACAGTGCGGGTTAAAGCCGGGGAATTCATAAAGAAGAATCGGAAGAGTAGTATACTCAGCAAGGTTTGAAAGATATTCAACAAGCTGATCATCATCGTCGCCGACACCTCTTGTAACAAAAACAAGTCCGTCAACACCTGTCTGCTCCATACGCTTTACCTCTTCAACCTGACGGTGCCAGGTCTTTTCAAGGTTTGCTGTAGCAACAATCTCAGTACCGCAAGCGTGTTTAACTGCGATTTCAGCGCATTTGATTCTCTCTTCAATTGAGAGACAAGTCATTTCAGCACTTCCGCAAACTGAAAAAAGATGGTGTGAACCTCTTGATGCCTGCCACTCAACATACTTAGCATAAACATCATAGTCAATTGACTTGTCTTCTTTAAAAGGAGTAAGCAACAAAGAGTAAATACCTCTGAATTCTTCCATATTTCCTGTAAACATAATTGCACCTCTCAAGAAAGTTTTGGTTTATTTTCGTTTATATTACTACTATAAATGACTAATTTCAATAGAAAATTTAAAAATATCATTAATTTTTTTGACTTTTTGCATTCTCAATTACTCTTTTTGCCATATCAGGAAAATTAGTTATTACTGCATCAATACCGAGATTATAAAGTCTTCTCACTTCGTCCTCAGTATTTACAGTCCAAGTATTAATACGGATACTGTTAGATTTAATTTCCGCAACACTCTGAGCATTAAGAGAATTAAATCTGGGATGAACACACTCAACCCCTCTTGTTTTTGTGTACTCACCGAAATTATACACCCAATCACCCGTAAGATAGCCGCAGACGATTCCAGCGGCAATTTCTTTAAAGCGCATAACGCTGTAATGATTGAAGCTTGATATTATTATTCTTTTTTCAAGACCAAACTCTTTAATAAGTTCATAAACAGCTTTTTCGATACCCGGATATTCATTCACACCCGTTTTTAGTTCAATATTTGTAATAAATCCGTCAATAGGTCTGATGAGTTCGAAATACTCGCGTAACGTCGGAATTTTATTAAACCCGTACACTCCTTTAAAACCTGCAGAAGCATCAAACTTACACAACTGTTCATAGGTATAGTCTACAACATAACCTTCACCATCAGTTGTTCTGTCGATTTTTTCGTCATGAATTATAACAATTTCACCATCTTTTGAAAAATGAACATCAAATTCAATGCCGTCGGCTCCTGCTTCAATAGCTTTTCTGAACGCAAGCATTGTATTTTCCGGGTAATTTCCGCTGAAACCTCTGTGTGCGATATTTAACATAAATACACATCCTTAAGTTTAGAATTTTTTTATTATAAAGGCTTGCCTGCCTTTTTTGGTAATACCTGCATCTTCCTCAATCAACACCTTGCCCGAACCGTGAATAACAATTTTAGATCCGAACGGCACTTTTACATCAGGCTTTGATGTAACTATACCGTTCATAATCACGTCACCCCTGCGTATACGCTCTGCTGCAGCATTCCTCGACAGATTAAAAGAAGCTGATACAACTGCATCAAGACGCATTGACGAAACATAACATCTTTTCTCTTCAAATGCCGACTGTGACTCTGTATTTTCAAATGAATCGTCAATTTCTATCGTAACGCTACCGTGTCCGACAGATTTAAGATTTTCTTTTATATACACAGCTATCCTGCGGATAACCGCCATAGTACAACCTTTGTCCGTCACGAGGATATCGCCTATCATCTCTCTTTTTATGCCCAGTGCCATAACGGCACCAAGATAATCACGGTGAGATAATTCAGAAAAATTATCTTTCTTAAATTTCAATGATACTATCGGGGAAAGATCCGGATTATCAATAAAATAAGAAACATCTTCTGCATAGTCCGGAAAAAAAACAGCAATCTTTCTTTCGCTGTCCTCAAATCCGCCGTAAAAGTCATATTTTATACCTTTCTTACGCCGCAGATACTCAGACGCATCACTCTGCTGATATATATCAAGGAAGTTTGTGTTTGTCATAAGATAACTATCTTCGCATAAAGCTATACAGTCATCAAGACGGGCTGCCAGAAGTTCATTATCTGTCAAAACATCACCTCCGGGTTCAATATTTACACTATAACATAATTTATGATAAATGTACAGAAAATTCATATAAAATACATTTCAATTTAACAAAATATGTAATTTCTATTGAACGAAGATTCAATATATGGTATTATATGATAAATATAGAATGGAGGTTTATTGATATGAATATATCGCGTCCTGAACATCCGGAACCACAATTTCAGCGGCAGTCCTGGATGAATCTTAACGGCAGATGGAGCTTTCAGATTGACAACTCAAAAAGCGGCCTTGCAAAGAAGTTTTATGAAAAAGGCACCGACTTTGATTCAGTTATAAATGTACCCTTCTGTCCTGAAAGCGTACTTTCAGGAATTGAGTATAAAGATTTTATGGCAGCAGTATGGTATGCAAGAGAATTTACAATTCCTGAACGCTATTCCGGTATGAGAACAGTATTACACTTCGGTGCAGTTGATTACAAAGCAACGGTTTATATAAACGGAAAAGAAGTAGGAACACATATCGGTGGTTACATTTCGTTTAAGTTTGACATCACTGATTATCTTTGTCCGGGTACTAATACCGTAACCGTGTACGCTGAAGATGATGTACGCAAACCCCTTCAGCCCAGAGGTAAGCAGAGTGAAGAATACTACTCACATGGCTGTGACTACACAAGAACCACCGGCATATGGCAGACTGTATGGTTAGAATTCACACCAAAGTCATACATTGAAAATATCAAAATCTTCCCAAATGCCGAAAACTGTTCAGTAGACATTCAGGCAAAGGTTGTCGGAGAAGGTAAATTCGAAGCTCTTGCACTTTTCCACGAAAGAATTATGGGTGTAGCAAGTGTCGAAACAAAAGGTGGAGTTATCAATGCTCATCTTGATCTGAAAGAGGCTTTTTACTGGACAGTCGGAGAAGGCAGACTTTACGACCTTGAGCTCAGATTCAATGATGATCGTGTAGACAGCTACTTCGGACTCAGGGACCTCAAGCTCGACGGCTACAAATTTCTCATTAACGGTAAATCCGTTTTCCAGCGTCTTGTTCTTGATCAGGGATTCTATCCCGATGGAATTTACACCGCTCCCACAGAAGAAGCTCTCATCAAAGACATTCAGATTTCACTTGACGTCGGATTCAACGGTGCAAGATTGCATGAGAAGATCTTCGAGCCGAGATTTCTTTATCATTGTGACAAAATGGGTTATATCGTTTGGGGCGAATACCCTAATTGGGGACTTGACTCTTCTGACCCGAATATTGTATACAGTGTCCTTCCCGAATGGCTTGAAGAACTTGAAAGGGATTTCAACCATCCTTCAATCATCGGATGGTGTCCTTTCAACGAAACATGGGATTATGACGGTAGAAAGCAGCACGATCCCGCACTCAAAATGATTTATGACGTGACAAAGGCTTATGACCCCACACGTCCCTGCATCGATGTAAGCGGCAATTTCCACGTTACAGGTGAAATTTTTGACGTGCACAACTATGAGCAGGATCCTGAGGTATTCAAGACATTTTACGTAAATGCCGGTGAAGGAAAGATTTTCGATCAGCACGCAGAAAGACAGACTTATAAAGGCGAACCGCTTTTCGTAAGCGAATACGGTGGAATTCAGTGGTCAGTTGATCAGAGCAATCAGAACGCCTGGGGTTACGGCAATGCACCCCAGAATAAATTCGAATTCATCGAGCGTTATCAAGGTCTTACCGATCCGCTTCTTGATAACGAATACATCTTCGGTTTCTGCTACACACAGCTTTACGATATCGAGCAGGAGCAGAACGGTCTTTACACATACTCAAGAAAGCCTAAATTTGATCCGACAATATTTTACGGAATCAATTCAAGAAAAGCAAAAATCGAGCTATAAACAACGGAGGAATTATAATGATAAAATTACCGAATTATCATAAAAGTCTTGATATTCTTCACTATGGATGTGAAGAACCAAGAGCCTACTTCATCCCTTATCACGATGATGCAAGTGCGGATCTGCCGCGTTCTGAATCTAAATATTTTCATTCACTCTGCGGTGAATGGGACTTCAGATTTTATCCGAGCATCATTGATGTAGAGGATGGTTTCTATGCTGAGGATTTCACTGTAGATTCTGAGTACGACAAGATCAAAGTACCTATGAACTGGCAGATGGTGCTTGATAAGGACTATGATAAACCAAATTATACAAATATCAACTATCCCTATCCTCTTGATCCTCCTCACGTACCTGATGAAAATCCCTGCGGTATCTATATCCGTGACTTTGACATAGATGAAAATATGATCTTGCGTGATCTTTTCCTGAATTTCGAAGGTGTTGATTCGTGCTTCTACCTCTGGATTAACGGCAAATTCGTGGGATACAGTCAGGTAAGCCACATGACAAGCGAATTCAATATCACAGAATTTGTACATACAGGTTCTAACCGTATAGCAGTCCTCGTTCTCAAATGGTGTGACGGATCATATCTTGAAGATCAGGATATGTGGAGAATGAGCGGTATATTCCGTGAAGTCTATATTCTCGAAAGAAGCAGACGCGGCAGAATAGAAGACTTCTTCATCAAAACAGAACTCAAAAAGAAAAACACACGCTGTATGATGGACATCGATCTTCAGATCTACGGTGGCAGAGACGCTGATTACAGACTTATCTCCCCTCACGGTGAAACAGTTGCATCCGGTCAGAGTAAAGACGGTTCAATTAAGATAAAAATAGATAATCCTGTACTCTGGAATGATGAAGCACCGTTACTTTACAGCCTTTATCTTGATGTTTCTGATGAAACCATTCTTGCAAAAGTAGGTATAAAGGATCTTGTTATCAAAAACTCGATTCTTTATCTCAACGGTCAGAAAATCAAAATCCGAGGTGTAAACAGACACGATTCCCACCCGTTATACGGTCACGCTACACCCGTTGAACATATGCTTGAAGACCTTTACATTTTAAAGCGACACAACGTAAACGCTATCAGAACTTCACACTATCCTAACGATCCACGTCTGCTTGAAATGTGTGACGAACTCGGTTTC
The DNA here is from genome assembly GCA_045648065.1 of Acutalibacteraceae bacterium. Lineage (GTDB taxonomy): Bacteria > Bacillota > Clostridia > Oscillospirales > Acutalibacteraceae > CAG-488. Next base: position 5,103 of record JAZRNG010000143.1, read on the forward strand.
CTCGTCATTGATGAAGCAGATCTCGAAACACACGGTACTCCCGCCAGAATCTGCCGTACAGCTAAGGATAACGACTACGGTGACAAGGGATGGATTTACTTCTGGAGTGAATTTTCAAGAGAACCTGAATGGAAAGAGTCATATGTCGACAGAGCAAAAAGAATGTTCGAACGAGACAAGAACCGTGCTTGTGTAATCTTCTGGTCACTTGGTAATGAGTCGGGCTGCGGTGACAACCACCGTGCAATGAGAGACTACATCAAAGGCAGAAAACCTGGAGCGATCATTCATTATGAAGGAGCAAACCATACATACGCTGACAAAGGCAACATAAAGCTCAATGATGTTTCTGATGTTGAAAGTTATATGTATCCTTCAATTGACGAATGTAAAGACATTCTTGAAAGCAAAAAAAGAGGCAAAAAGCCTTTCTATATGTGTGAATACTGTCACGCAATGGGTAACGGTCCCGGAGACCTCAGAGACTACTGGGAGCTCATCGAATCAGATGACAGATTTGTCGGCGGTTGCATCTGGGAGTATACAGATCATTCCGTAGCGGTTCCGGATGGCAAAGGCGGCTACAAATACACTTACGGCGGAGACTTCAATGACTTCCCGAATGATAAGAACTTCTGTGTCGACGGTCTTGTATATCCTGACAGAACACCGCACACAGGCTTCAAAGAGGCAAAAATTGCATATCAGCCATTCTTTGTTGATTATAACGGCAACGGTTCAGTAAAAATCAAAAACCGCCTCTTCTTCACAGGTCTTGATGACATTATGGTCAGATGGGATATAAAATCTGACGGCAATTTAATTGCTGATGGTGAGATATCCGGTCTTATGCTTATGCCACGCGAGTCAAACGACTTCACCATCTTCACTCCTGCAGATTATAACCTCACAGGTAACAGCTATCTCACACTCAGGTTTTATACAAAGGTTGATAAGCCGTGGGCTCCGGCAGGTTTTGAGTGTGGTATGAAGCAGTTCTGTCTTACCACGGCTCCTATCGGTGGTATAACGGAAATCGACGGCAAGGTTGTAGTAAGTGAAGATGACAGATACATCCGAATTGCCGCAAATGACAACAGCTTTGTATTCGACAAACCATATGGCAGACTCCAGGCAATCCGCTACAATGACACTGATCTCATAACCAAGCCCTTGGAACTTAATCTCAACAGAGCTACAACCGACAACGATGTAATTTATGAAGAGCAGTGGAAAACGATCGGCATACATAACCTTCGACAGAAGACTTACCGTGCATCAATCACAGAAAACACGGGCAACAAAGTCGTCATAACTGCTGAAATCTCACTCGGTGCTCACACTTATGACCCCGTATTCAGAGGTACCGTTACTTACACCTTCCTCGCAAACGGTGCTTTGCTCATAAACGTTAACGGTAAAGCTACAGAAGGTATCGAAGTACTTCCAAAAATCGGTCTTCAGCTTACAATGCCAGAAGGATTTGAAAAATTCAACTTCTTCGGTTATGGTCCTCATGAAAGCTACATAGACAAAAACTTGTCGACTTATGTTGACAAGTTTGAAACAACAGTAACCGACAACTTTGAACATTATGTCCGTCCTCAGGAGAATTCGTCACATTACGGTACAAAATGGGCTGAAGTAAGAAATACTGACGGAGTAGGTCTTTACTGTACACCTGAAGATTTTGAGTCATTCAGTGTCAATGCCCAGCACTTCACTCCCAATATGCTCAGAGAAACATTACATGACTATGAGCTTGAGCCATTGAATGAAACAGTCCTCAGTCTTGACTATAAGAATCTCAGCTGCGGTTCTGCTTCGTGCGGTCCCAAGAGTCTGGACAAGTACAGACTTCTCCAGAAAGAGTTCAATTTCACCTTCAGACTTTTCCCCGGAAAAGCTGAATAAGTCTTTAACAAAAAGGATAGCAGTTCATCTGATCTGCTATCCTTTTTTGTTGACTTTTCTGTTTCTCAAGAATATAATACTCCATATTAAAGAGGTGTTAAAAATGAAGTACAGATCTTCAAAAATTGTCATTTCTCTGTTTATGGTTGTGATATTGCTTACGTTAAGCTTTATCTGTGCATTTGCTTCTGAAAGCGGTTCGTGTGGTACATCTGCAAACTGGTCTTTTGATCCGTCAACCGGAGAACTGAAAATCAGCGGAAGCGGTCCGATGACATCCTACAGTAATTCTGATTACGTCCCCTGGCGTACATATACAGATAAAATCACTAAAATAACAATTGATGAAGGCATTACAAAAATAGGTAACTATGCATTTAAAAACTGTACACAGGCCAGCCATATCAATATTCCTGAAAGTGTCATCGAAATCGGCTACAGTGCATTTGACAACTGCACATCTGTCAGACAGATTACAATCCCCTCCTCAGTTGAAAAAATCAACGATGCTCCTTTTTACGGATGTACAAAGCTAACTGAAATTTACGTTGAAGAAAGTAACCGAAAATACTCTTCGGACGATAGCGGTGTACTGTATAATAAAGAAAAAACTCATCTTATTCAGTATCCTGCCGGAAATGTTACAAAGAATTTCAGCGTGCCTTACACAGTTGCAACCATCAAACCTGCAGCTTTCGCCGGAAACCGTCATATCCGTAATGTTGTTATGGCTGAGTCAGTAAATATAATTGATTACATGGCTTTTTATGAGTGTACTTCACTTTCGTGTATTACCATTTCCAAGGAAGTAACTCTAATTGGTGAAATGGCTTTTTCAAAATGCGGCAATCTTTCAGAGGTGTACTACACGGGAACTCAATCGCAATGGGGTGCTGTTGCTGTGAGGGATAATAACACTCCGCTTTCTGAGGCTGCATTCGTCTACGAAAAAAGCGGACCCGCTATACTGGCTGCAGACAACGCAGTTACGTCATCAGCAGAAGGCAACAACGATACTTCATATAGTGAAAAAAACGTAATGGATAAGTTTAAAAACAATATCGGAATAATACCGTTAATACTTATTATCATTGCTGTTTTTGTAGTGATACTCATTATAATTCTTATTCGGCTAATTATAAAAAAACATCGTTATAAAAGTTAAAATGCATATATTTTTATATTTTATATCATATTAATTGTCAAACATTATGACAGTTTTCAGGTTGACAAAATGTTCAAAATATAATACAATAAAGCTGTAAATTAAACCATTGCATGACTGACGGATCAGCGGATTACCGCAAGGGAATGCAAATGGCAAGCAGCCGACCGTCTGGGCAAGTCAGTTTCTACTGATTTGTCCATTTTTGTTTTTTAGGAGTGATATACATGAGACACGAAAATTGGAACGGTTTTAACACAGGATTGTGGCAGGATGAAATCAACGTACGTGACTTCATCCAGACAAACTACAAAGAATATTGCGGAGACGAATCTTTCCTTTCAGGTGCTACTGAGCGTACAGATAATCTTATGGCTAAGGTTCAGGAGCTTTTCAGACAGGAACGTGCAAAGGGCGGTGTTCTTGACATCGATACTGAACACGCATCTTCACTTACAAGCTACGTCCCCGGTTATATCGACAAAGAAAACGAAATAATTATTGGCCTCCAGACTGACAGCCCCCTGAAGCGCGGTGTTAACCCGTTTGGCGGTATCCGTATGGTGCGTCAGGCCTGTGCCGCTTACGGTTATAAACTCAGTGACAAAGTCGAAGAAGGCTTTATGTACCGTACAACACATAATGACGGCGTTTTCAGAGCATATACAAGTGAGATGCGTGCCGCACGTAGTTCACATGTCATCACAGGTCTTCCTGACGCTTACGGCAGAGGCCGTATCATCGGTGACTACAGACGAGTTGCTCTCTACGGCGTAGATCGTCTTATCGAGGCAAAAAAAGCTGACAAAGCCGCTATGTCAGACGGAAACTTCAACACAGAAACAACACGTCAGACAGAAGAGCTTTTCCAGCAGATTACATTCCTCGGATTTATGAAAGAAATGGCGGCAATGTACGGATTTGACATTTCTGAGCCTGCCAAAAATGCACGTGAAGCAATTCAATGGACTTACTTTGCATATCTCGCTTCAATCAAGGAGCAGAATGGTGCAGCAATGTCATTGGGCAGAGTTAGTACATTTTTTGATATTTACATCGAACGAGATATTGAAAACGGCATACTCACCGAAAAAGAGGCTCAGGAGCTCATGGACGATTTTGTAATCAAACTCCGCCTTGCACGTCATCTCAGAACTCAGGAATATAATGAGCTTTTCGGTGGAGACCCGATGTGGATAACAGAAGCTGTCGGCGGTATGGGTGAAGACGGCAGAAGCCTTGTTACAAAAAACAGCTACAGACTCCTCAACACGCTCTACACTCTTGGTTCTTCTCCTGAGCCAAACATTACAATTCTCTGGTCAAACTCACTGCCTGAAGCCTTCAAGCGTTACTGTGCCAAGGTTTCAGTAGACACCGACTCAATTCAATATGAAAACGATGATTTAATGCGTCCTATTTACGGTGATGACTATGCAATTGCCTGCTGTGTTTCAGCAATGAAAGTCGGCAAACAGATGCAGTTCTTCGGTGCACGTTGTAACCTTGCTAAGCTTCTTCTTATAGCACTCAACGGCGGTTATGATACATCAAGTGATATGCATCTCGGACCTCAGATGAGCGTTATCGAGGGTACAACTCTTGACTTTGACACTGTCATGAAACGATTTGACAAATATATCGAATGGCTTATGCATCTCTACGTCAACACAATGAATGTAATTCACTATATGCATGACAAATATGCCTATGAAAAGACACAGATGGCACTTCATGACACAGACGTTGAGCGATTTATGGCTTTCGGTATAGCAGGTCTTTCTGTAGTAGCAGATTCACTCTCAGCTATCAGATACGCTAAGGTACGTCCTATCCGTAATACTAACGGATATATTGAGGGATTCGAAACAATCGGTGATTTCCCGAAATACGGTAATGATGACGACAGAGTTGATCTCATCGCAAAAGATATGACTCATAAAGTTATCACTGAGCTTCGTAAGACCCCCACTTACCGTAATGCTATTCACACTCTTTCAGTACTTACTATCACATCAAATGTTATGTATGGCAAAAATACAGCTGCTACTCCCGACGGCAGAGGTGACGGCGAGCCATTCGCTCCTGGTGCAAACCCGATGCATAACCGTGAGGAAAACGGTGCACTTGCTTCACTTAACTCTGTAGCAAAAATCAGCTATGATGATTGCCGTGACGGTATCTCTAATACATTTTCAATCACACCCGATACTCTCGGACATACGGATGAGGAGCGTTACGCTAATCTTGTTTCTATCCTTGACGGATACTTTGCTAAGAAGGCTCATCACATCAACGTTAATGTTATGAACCGTGAAACTCTTATCAAGGCTTACGAAAATCCTGAAGAGTATCCCAATCTCACGATCAGAGTTTCAGGCTATGCTGTTAATTTCAACAAGCTCTCACGCGAACAGCAAAGAGAAGTTATCAGCCGTACATTCCATGAGGCAATATAATGCTCAGAGTACATTCACTACAGTCCCTGGGAACAGTAGACGGACCCGGAGTAAGATTCGTCGTTTTTCTGCAGGGCTGTCATTTAAGATGTAAATGCTGTCACAATCCTGACACATGGGATACGAATAGTGGAAAAGTGATGTCCGCTTCTGACCTTTTTAACAAAGTAAAAAGATATAAAGAATATTTTGGCACTGACGGCGGCATCACTCTTTCAGGCGGTGAGCCTTTGCTCCAGGCAAAAGAAGCTTATGAGCTTTTAGCCCTTTGTAAGAAGGATGGCATCAATACATGCATCGATACTTCGGGTGCAGTTATGAACGCTGATGTCAGAAAAGTACTTAGTGTTACTGATCGTGTACTTTTAGATATCAAGTACACAAACGATGATGACTACCGCAGAAACGTCGGTTGCTCAATAAATCAGGTCATTGATTTTCTCGATTATCTTGATTCTCATTCAATCCCTACTACTCTTAGACAGGTTATCATACCGGGTCTTAATAATGATGTGGAAAATATCAAAAAGTTAAAATCAATACGTGATTCACATAAATGCATTGATTCTGTTGAACTACTCCCCTTCCATAAGATGTGCGAAACAAAGTACGAGAAACTGGGAATCAAATTTCCTCTCTCTGATAGCCCTGAACCATCAAAAGAAGAGATCAACACACTTTACAACTTATTATAAAAAACAAAGACTGCAGACTTTTATGTCTGCAGTCTTTGTTTTTAGCTTATCAACCATTGATATTATAATCTTCACTGAGAAGGTTCATTGCTTTGCCAAGTTTATCCATGTAGATGAACGGTCCTACGAAAATGAATGAGCCCAAAAAATACCAAAGCCAGTAAGTTGATGCGTTAAACTCAAAATCAATGCCTCTGTCTTTAAGATTACGGCCAATTCTTTCTGTAAGGCAATGCATCCATACAATACCACCGATACCACATGTAAGCGGTGAAATAACAAGGAACATAAGCCAGAAGTTAATGTTTTTCTTACCGTCAAATCTTTCACAAATTTTGTCAACATCATCAGAAATACCTGCATTGAAAATAAGACCGTAGATACCGAATGTAACAAATGACAAAAGAAGTGCAACGATACCATTTCTGTCTGTCTTAAGAGGTTTTACCGGAGGACAATTCTGCTGAACGTATACATTCTGCTGATATGCCTGCTGATTATAGGGATCCTGATACTGAGGATCCTGGTACTGGTAGTCCTGATTGTAGATATCATTCTGCGGATAATCAGCATCCTGACCGTACATATCATCAACGGGCTGGAACGGATCATTCTGTACATCATTTGAGTAAATATCATTGTATACCGGCTGCTGATATGGATTTCCCTGAGCGTTATCGCTGTAAACATCGGTATAAACATCCTGCTGAACGCCAGCGGGTGCTGACATCTGATTGCCACAACCTGTGCAGAACTTTGCTGTAGCAGGAAGCTCACGACCGCAAATAGTGCAGAACTTCGTGTCATCAGTCTGCTGTGCAGGAATATCCTCAACGGATACAGTAACCTCTTTTTCAGGTTCGATCTGAACCGGCGGCTGTACCGGAGGTGTAGGAATCACAGGATCCATTGAAGATTTCTCTGTCTGGTTCTTATTTACCGGTTCAAAATCATCAAAATCACCCAAAGCTGCATTTCTGATATCTTCTTTTGAAACACCGTATTTTGATTTGTCAGTATTCATTTCAATTCTCCTTTTATTTTAAAATACCATTTTTGCCAGAATCTTAATTATTCGAATTTTGCTTGTTATTGTTTTTCCCTGCTGAGTTTACATTTAATGCAACTTTATCAGAATCAGAATCTTCATTTTCTTCATCCTCAGTTGTTGAGACCGAAGATGAAAAAGAATCAGATTTTTTCTTTGAGCCTGAGTCGTCCTTATCATCAGTAACAAAATGAACCACCGCACAAGCTCCGATTATTATAGCAAGTATTAATGCCAATGTCACCGAAATAATCTTCCATGCCGAGCCTTTTTTCTTTTTAGCCGGTGCATTCTGTTTATTTGACATCATTTCGTTGTTAGCAGTAACTTGTGGCTGAATAATTATCGGTTGCTGAGGCGTAACGGGAGGAGTAAATACAGGCTCCTGCTGCGTAGGTTCAGGATTCTGCGTATCGTGTGCAACAGTTTCTTTTTGCTCGTTGTGATCTGATTCAGGTTTTTCTGTCTCCTTATCCTCATCCGAAACAAGTGATTCTTTTTTACCAAGGCACACTACAGCCATTGTACAATCATCTGACATAGGATCGGCATCTACGATAAATTCCTTAATGGCTTTTCTGACCTTCTCCTCACCGTCAGGCTCATCTGCTGTATCAATAAGCATACTCAATGAGGTATTAAAAACACCGTTGAAGTCATTGAACATACAGTCAGCGACTCCATCACTCATGAGAAAAACATGTGATGTTCCACTAAGAAAAAGCTTTCTGATCTGAATCATTTTATATGCATTAGCGCTATTTACAAAGTAAGTTGAGCTTGCATATTCACCGTTCTGCGGCAAAGTGATAGGTTCTAACTCTCCGTGTACCGTTCTTCCTATAAGACCGTCACCTATCTGAACACAGACAGCTTTATTACCTTTTATAGAAACTGCAAGCAATGTACTTGCCATTGTATCTATAGAGTCAAGCCCAAGCTCGTTTGCACGTTCTTTCAGTGCTTTATGACAGATAGTCTGAATAACAGTTCTGAGTTCAAGTTCATTGGTACTATCGAAGAAATCATCAAACTTTGCCTCAAAGAAACCACACACAGCCTTGGTTACAGCATCTGCACCATCCTTGGCATGCTCGTAAATCTTACTTCCGGCACCATCTGCCACAGCAACGGTAGTCACTTTAGATCCAATGACATAATTGACGCTGTCTTCACACCGTTCATTGCGTTCAAGGTGCTTACGCCCTTGAAAATTACACGTAATTATTTTCATAAAATCGCTCCGATTATAAGCACCATTTTTCGAGATCTATCTCCATACCTTCAGGTAAAACATCAATATCTTCATCCTGAATGGGATCAAGCTGTATACCGGTGCCATTGATAACACTTGAAGAACTTGATCCAAGGAACTGGAACAGTTCATTGAGATTAGCTTCATCTACTCTGATAGGAGCTGCCCTCTTGATAGAAGTTCTTGCAAGAGTATTAAGGTCAACTTCATCGCCAACTGCAATGTTGAAAACTACAAGCTTATTGTCATTTTCAAGTATGTTAAGTCTTCTGATAGCTTCTTCCATCTCATATACAGCGTTTTCACCCTCAGGTTTACCGTCTGTAATAAGCACAAGCCAAGGCTGATAGTACTTGATTCCTCTCTCTTTATAACCTGCTTTTCTGAGTTCAAGCAAGTCAAGAGCAGTAGTAATACCGCCACCCATAGGAGTAAGTGAATGAGCACGTGACTCGATAACCGGAATATCCTGCTTACTCAAAGATGAAAAAGGCATATCGATATCCACATAACCGCCGAAAGTAACAACTGCAACATCAGCAGCGGATGCGTTTGAATTATTTTTCATAATGCTAACAAAATTCTGGATAGCTTCGTTAAGGCATTCCATTCTTTCGCCTTCCATTGAACCACTCGCATCAAGACAGAAACAGATAGGCAATCTCTTCTTAGTACCTCTTCCAAAATCTCCGGGTCCTAAATTTTCAATAGACATAAATTTATCCTCCTAAATTAATATAATTTACAAAATCCATAATCGGTCTGATATAGACCGGTATATTCCCACGATCATGCATGATAGCAAAGACCATCACAATCGTAACAAGTAAGTACAGACACACAAGAATAATAAGCCACAACATAACCGTACTTTTATTCTTTTTCTTTGCAACATCATGTGCTGAGCTTTGCGATGCTGCAGACTTAAGAGGCGGTGTGGCCGAAGGTACACTCACAGGATCGATATCATCAATTACGCGAGGTTTATAAGGATCGGTAACACTCTTGACATCCACGTCACGACGTTTCACATCATCACTTACAAGTGTAACGTCAACTGCTTCAAAACCAAGCTTAAGTTCGATATCATCAGAAGATTTCCTTGACTTCAGACTCTTTGAGTAAGCATCCAACTGCATAAGCAGCTCAATGATATCAGGTCTGTTATCATTTTTAAAGCATTCATAGAAAAGATCACAGATGTTCTGTGGTGTAATTCTCCAAATGATATTGTAACCGCCGACAGGGGCCTTTTCGCAGCTATCCAACTTATTAGCCGGATACGGGAAGGCGTGTGAATAGATTTCTTCCGCGATCGTATCTGCACCGTTTTTCTGAGCATAAGGATGTGCACCTAAGAACAAGACAGTGAAAATAAGTACAAATATCGAAAAACGTTCGTTTTTATAAGTTCTGAGAAATGAATCGAAGGTTTTACCCTGATTCTCTGCGGGAGTATAATCTTCATCACCGAAAGGACAAGGATAATCTTCAATCTGACAGCTATCCATATCGATGAGGTAAACTGAACCGTCATCGCCTATTACAATATTCTGAGGGCGGATGTCGCCGATTTTGATACCAAGCAAATGAAGATAAATAAACTTTTCAAGAAGCTTGACTGCAAGATCAACGAGGTCTGCTCTGTTCCAATTCGGAAAGCACTCATGAATTGTTTCTTCACCGTCAAAAATTTTGCTCATATCTCTGCCGTAAGCCCGCTGCATTATGTAACCAACAGGTTTGCCATCCTGAGTATAAATAATCTTCTCAGGCCAACAGATTCCGTCATATCTTACTTGTCTGTTTTCAAAAAACTTCAGCTTCTTACATCTGAGAACACTTAGCTGCTTTTTATGAAAAATTTTACAGACATAATCATTATCATCAGTAGTATACACTGTTCCTTCGGCACCTGAACTGATTTCAGACTGCAAAGAAAACATTTTTCCGTCTGCTGTCTTTACTTTCATTCCTGTTGTAGGAACTTCATCTACCGGAAGTATAAACTTATTTCTTTCATCATTGTTTATCTCAGTATTGATAAGACTTTTAAGCTTATCTTTGTCACAGCAACATAGTTTGCCTTCCTGAGTTATAGCAAGAATCATAGCCTTTGTCTTGTCTGATGAGACAAGCAACTCAGCAGCTTCTGAATTTGATGAAACAAGAAAAGCTACTTTCGGATTAGATTGTAAAGCTTTGACAAGTGACTCTGTCGTTTTGTACTTAGAATTCAGTGCTAAAGCAGAATGCTTTTTAAGCAAAGTAAGCAATGATTTTGTGTTGTTTGCAATTTCACGTTGCTCAGCACTCGAACTCTTTACAACAATCGAGTAGCATCTGTAGAATTCTTCAGATACCAGAATCTGCTTATGATTTTTTATTGCCATATTGGCAAGCCAATTTATAAGCTGGATATTTTCCATCGTCATAAGAATGGAAAAGTCCCAAACAAACAAATCTGCTTTTTCCAAGAAAGAGTAAACTCTTTCAACTAAAGCTTTGCTTGAACTACTCACAAAAATCTCCTCGGTTTTCAATCGGTTTATCGAACCGGTTAATGTCTTTACGTTGTAAACAGCATCATCAATCTACTATCTGAATTATAGTATTATGAAAAATTCTGCTGTAAAACATCTTTTACTTTTTACGTTGTATTACTCCAAAGCTTCAAATTCTTCTATCTGAGCCTTGAGTGTTTTGTCTTTTATAAATCTACCCTTAAATCCTTTTTTGTGACAGCCTGCGTAGTAGATAGACTTGATTGTATTAAAGCCCTGCTTTTTAGAAAGCAACTCAGCTACAAGTTCTTCTTTTTCATTATTTTTCATCACAGTTATACTTTCAAGGACAACCTCTACATTATCCTTAGGTTTGATACCTTCAAGATTGACTGTAAATGTGCCATTTTCAATAATGGTTGTAAACTTCTTATCCCTTGAATTTACCTTTACAATGACAGATTCAGCCCCTGTGATATCTTTAAAAGAAAGCTTATAACTGCGTTTCTCCGGCACAACCTGACAGTCGCCGTCTACGGAGGAAATTCTGAACGATAATTTATCATCACACTCTGTTACTTCATAAGAAGTGATTGCAAAAGAGCCGTCCTTATAAGCATTAGTTTCACCGTCATCCTCATAAAGCTCATATTTACCGTTACCTCTGTAAATAAGAAGCTCAAGCTTATCAGGATTCTTCCAGTTGTTCGACATATCATCAGCTGAAAGCGGAATAATAGCTCCCTGCTTTGCAAGTACAGGAATCGAGCTCATATCACGTGACATCGGGACAATCTGACCGCCTTTATATATTCTTCCGTTAAAGATATCAGTATATCTTCCCTCCGGAAGCCATACTTGCGCTGTAGCAGTCTTAGTCTTATCGGATGTCTTCTCCGTAATAGGAGCTACAATAAGCTCTGAACCAAACATATACTCATTTTTAACTTCATATGCCTCTTCATTATGCGGATAGTCATAGTACATCGGCTTCATAAGAGGAATACCTTTTGTATGAGTAAGGTGGTTAGCCGTGTAAATATACGGAATAAGTCTGTGACGCAATCTGAGGAAATCCTTTGTAAGAATTTCAGTTGATTTACTGAACTTCCAGGGTTCTTTACCAAGATACTCATTCTGCGTTGAATGAAGTCTTAAAATAGGACTGAATACACCAAACTGTACCCAACGGAGATATAACTCATCGTCACGCACACCTGAAAGATGACCACCGATATCATGGCTCCACCAAGAATAGCCAATATTAGAAGCCGTTGCAGTAAAGTAAGGCTGGAATTTAAGTGCTGACCACAAAACAGCAGTATCTCCAGAAAATCCGAGCGGATATCTGTGTGATCCGTAACCTGCAAATCTCGACAAAATAAGAGGACGCTTTCCGTCTCTTGCCATATCAAGACTGTGATAATGGTTAAGTGCCCATAAGGGGTCAAGACCTTCAACCTTAGTTTTATTACCCTGTTGCCAATCCATCCACCAAAAATCAACGCCTTCTTCCTCATACTTGTGGTGAAGGAAGCGGAAATAACCTTCGATGAACTTTTTATCAGTCATATCAAACTCGATACGCTGTTTGGTTTCAGGGTCAATTCCCATATATTCAGCAAACTCTTCATACATATCTTCAAAGTGAGCAACACCTGCTGCAGGGTGAAGATTAAGAGTAACCTTAAGATTCATATCGTGAAGCTCGTTAAGGAACTGTCTGTAATCGGGGAAAAGATCTGTATTCCAGCTGTAGCCTGTCCAGCCCGGAATCATATAACTTCCACGTATGTATCGTACCGGATTCTTCGGTTTTTCAAACACAGTTGTTTCCTTGCCGAACTTATCAGCAATTTTTACCCAGTGCCAGTCCATATCAACCGTTGCTACTGTAATAGGTATATTTTCAGACCTAAAACGCTTCATAAGAGTAAGATACTCTTCCTGTGTGTAAGCCTTATATCGACTCCACCAGTTACCAAGAACAAAACGAGGAATAAGCGGTGTCATACCTGTAAGTCTGTAATAATCAGCAACAGCTTTATTATAATCATAACCATAAGCGAAGCAGTAAACATCCGTACCGTTCTTATCTCTGCCGAGTATCTCTTTTCTGGGTTTAACTGTACCGTCAGCAAGAAGTAGAAGTGATTCACTGTCGTCGATGAGGGCTACACCGTTTTTGGAAACTACACCGTCACCGATTTTAACCTGAGCCGCCGTAAGGTCAAGTGTACGTCTTGTACCTTTAAGATTGCCGGAAGTGAAATCAGTAACAATTCTCCCATCATTAAGTACAACTTTCAGAAGTTTTCCTGACGGATATTCTACTATAAAACGTGTCTTATCCGTCTCAACTGAAATCGAATCTGCTCTTTTATATACATTGAAATCTACTTTATCAAGCCTTCTGTTGAGTACAGCCTGTGTAGCATAGTCACAGAACTTTCTGTCTTTCTGAGTTTCAATTCGAATAAGGTAATCGGTAAGAACGCTGACTCTGACAGCACCGAATGTAACAGAGCTTTTATCATGGCACTCAGCAATTTCTTCGACGCCAAATACTTTCTGAAAATCGTACATAACAACTCTCCTTGTCACACATATATTAATTATTATATAACAACCAAACTGTATAGTCAAACAAAAAGTGTCAACTTTTATATTAATATCAGAAATATTCGCTAAATTAGTACTAATTCAATTGACAATGATACGCCGATAGTGTTAAAATAACCTGTAAAATTAATTAGGAGATGATCACAATGGTAGAATTTTTTACTATGGTCGGATACAAGATGCTCGTTGCTTTCATCAGTATCGTGTATTCTTTCACAGCTTACGTTGCACCGCCGACAACAGATCCTATTCAGGGTTGTGCAGATAACGGTGCCAACATGACAGTAGTCGCTTGGGCTGACCCTCAGTTTTCAAACTATATGGCTAAGAGATTTCAGCCGTTTGATGCTGCTTGCGAAGACCTTGCAAACGCAGGAGAAGGCGTTGATGCTCTTCTTATCGCAGGTGATATTGCTGAAAACGGACTCGCTTGTGAGTATGAATATATCTCAGAAAAGCTTGCAGGTGCAAACGTTGACGGCTATATGATGGCAGTAGGCAACCACGATGTAAGACTCCGCAGCTATAAACAGGTCGTTAACCGCTTCACAGCTTTCGCAAACGAGCTTAATGCCGGAGTCGGCAACGACTTTACAATGGATGCACTCCACTACACCTATGATGTAAACGGTTATACATTCATCGTCCTCGGCACGGATACAGCTGAATTCGAAGAGTCATATTTCAATGAAGCTCAGCTCAACTGGCTCGATGAGGAACTCGCAAAAGCGACTGCTGACGGCAAACCCGCTTTTGTAGTATGTCACCAGTCACTCAAGAACACACACGGTCTTCCGGATACATGGAACAGCCCGTCAGAAACTGCAGGTACTGTCGGTCCTCAGTCTGATGACCTTAAGGAAATCATGAACAAGTACGAAAACGTAATCATGATATCAGGTCATCTTCATACAGGTATCGGTCAGTATACATACGAAAAGATCGACAACTTCCATTCAATAAACCTTCCGTCAACAACAATCGTTAATAAAGACGGAGATTACAACAATGCAGGTATCGGATTTATGATTGAAGCTTACGATAATCACGTTCTTTTCAGAGCTCGTGACTTCGCTCAGGGCAAGTACATTCCTGAATACGATATTGACATAGCTCTTTCATAACAAACAAAAAGTGGTGAACTCACACGAGCCCACCACTTTATTTTTATAACATTGTCAGGCAACTCTTCTTCTTTCAAGTGAAGTCCCCTGCCTTCTATCTCTCGCTTCGTACTGAACCTGACTGGCATAAGCAGCATAAGTCTTCTGCTGCTGACGTTTTCTCTCGATAGCCTTACGACGCTTATAAAGATATATCTTTTTCTTTATAAGTCTGATAACTGCGTTTTCAAAAGCTACAAACTTATCTTCATGAAGCAAGCCGTATGAAACAAATAAAACTGCTAAAACAGAAAGGATCACTTTAATTGCAAATGCTGTTGTCATAATAATTACCTCCGAAATATACCGAACATTTTGTGAACATTTGTTCTTTACAAGTACAATTATAGCAGATAATTTTAATTTGTCAACACAAATGTTCGATATTTTTCGGTTTTTCAGTACCCTATTCAGGACTCTACTAGTTTTTAAGACTCATTTTAATTTCATTTTGCAAAGACCCTTCCGAAAAGAATGCACTTATATTTTCGAGCGTGGTTGAAGCAATGTTTTCAAGTGCCTCTCTTGTCAGAAAACCCTGATGCGAGGTTACAATTACATTAGGCAATCCGATCAGTCTTGAAAGGATATTGTCACGCACAATATTTTCGGAATTATCTTCATAAAACAAATCAGCTTCCTCCTCATAAACATCCAGACAAGCGCCGCCTATCTTCTCATCCAAAAGAGCTTCCAATAAATCTTCACTGTCAATCAATGCTCCTCTTGATGTGTTAATAATAAAAACATTGTCTTTCATCATACTGAGACTTTTCTTATCGATCATATGATAGGTATCATTATTCAACGGACAGTGAAGTGATATGATGTCAGACTCCTTAAAAAGTTTCTCAACACTTACATAAAAAGCATCCGGATTACTTTTATTTATATCATATGCAAGAATCTTCATTCCAAAACCTTTGCATATATCTATAAATACGTTACCTATGTTTCCGGTTCCGATAACACCTACAGTTTTACCATAAAGATCAAAACCTGTCAGACCGGTTAGACTGAAATTGAAATCTCTGGTTCGCAAAAACGCCTTATGAGTTCTCCTGTTAAGAGTCAGAAGCATAGCCATTGCGTGTTCAGCAACTGCATACGGAGAATACGCCGGCACCCTGACAACGGGTATATTCTTTTGTGTTGCATACTTCACATCTACATTATTGTACCCAGCACACCGCATAGCAATAATTTTCACTCCGCATTCAGACATTTTATTTATCACATCTGAAGAGATATCGTCGCTGACGAATGCACACACAGCGTCGCAACCGCAGGATAACATAACAGTATCAGCGTTCAACCTCGTTTCTATATACTTAATAGTAAATCCATACTGTTCATTCATTATATTAAAATATTCAAGATCATACGGTTTCGCATCATAAAAACCTACAGTTATCATAATCATTCTCCTTTATTGATTATAATAAGCTGATTTACTCTGTTTATACAAAAAAGCAACACCTCAAAGGTGTTGCTTTAAATCAATCTTCATTATTAAGTGGTCTGAGAAAATCATCCTTATCTTCCTTACTCATAAGGCGGAATCTAAGAACAAGCATTTTCTCTTCATCAGTAAGTTGAGTAAAATACTTTGCTGAATCAACAGCAGAATCTTCAATATCCGGATCAGAATTAAGATACGGCTTATTCAGCTCATCATGAATAAGGTATTCAATAGGTACATTATATATTGCTGAGATTTTCCTCAAAACATTAAGCGGAGGATTAGCTGCACCGTTTTCATACTTTGAAAAAGATGTGCGACTCATACCGAGAAGATCTGCAATCTGATCCTGTGTCATACAAAAATCTTTACGCAAATTTCTGAGTTTATTGGCCATACTCATATTATTTTCAACAGTCATTGTATCTTACCTCACTTTACATAGGTATTTTAACATAAAACACGAAAAATGTAAATATAAATAAAAATTAATAATTATTTGTTGTTTTTAATTATTTGTTGAAAGATTTAACTTATTATGTTATAATTAGTTGGTGTTTTACTGCAATGAAGTATATTCAAATGCAGTTTTAAACATAAGTCAGTTCGAAACCATCCTGACTATAAACAAAACTAAGGAGAATTATTATGAAAACTAAAAACAGACACACACTCTACCTTGTGCAGAGTGCACTCATTGCGGGTATTTACGTTGCTGTAACTTATGCATGCAATCCTATTTCTTACGGGTCAGTTCAATTCCGCATTTCAGAAGCACTGACCGTGTTGCCCGTACTGACGCCAGCCGCAATCCCCGGTCTTACTATCGGATGTCTGATCGCAAACCTCGGCAGTCCGTTCGGTCCGATTGATATTATCTGTGGCACACTCGCTACTTTCCTTGCAGCCATATGCACAAGATTGACACGAAAAATCCTTTTCAAGAAGCTTCCGTTACCGTCGCTCATTTTTCCCGTAATTTTCAACGGATTGATAATCGGGGCAGAAATCGCATTTTTCCTTCCTGAAGGATTCAGTTGGTTAGCTTTCCTTACATCAGGTGCAAGCGTAGCTCTTGGAGAATTTGGTGTTTGCTATATATTAGGACTTCCTTTATATGCCGGACTGAACAGATCCGGAGTTTTTAAAAAATGAGGAAAATACTATGAAAATCGGTTTTTTATTAAGTGACCTTAATGCAGGCGGAGCAGAAAGAGCAACCGCATCTCTTGCCAATTACTTTGCACAGCAAGGTCATGAAACAGAGATAATTACATTCAAAGACATTGACAGTTTCTACCCCCTTGACGAAAATGTAGAGCATCTGCGAATCGGATTTGACGAGATCGACCTTTCTCTGTCGCTTAAAAGAATCCTTGGTGCAATTAAACGAATGTTTAAAATCCGATCTTTTGTCAAGGCAAGAAAACTCGATGTACTTATCGGTATGAGTTTCGCAATGACCTGGTATACCGTCTTTGCAACCAAATTCACCAAAACAAAAGCGGTCGGTACCGAAAGAAATAATCCGTACAAATACAAAGCGACTAAAATAAATACTTTTCTTAGAAAATTTTTCTACAAATTTTGTGACGGTTATGTCTTCCAGACCAAAAAAGCTTCCGGATTTTTTACTGATACATTAAAGAAGAGAGACATCATCATACCTAATGCTATCTTTAACGAAACAGTATACAATCTTACACCACCCGCAAAAAGAGATAAACTTATCTGTGCAGTCGGTCGACTGAACAAGCAGAAAAGGTTTGATATACTGATAGATGCTTTCGCTTCGATAAGTGATAAGATCCCCGAACATAAAATGATCATATTTGGCGAAGGAGAACTGAGATCTGAGTTAGAAAAAAGGATCGCTTCATATTCACTTCAGGAACGGATCTCACTTCCCGGAACTGATCCGCAATCAGTAAAAGTTGTAAACCGTGCAGACGTCTTTGTGCTTTCATCTGATCTGGAAGGCATGCCAAACGTACTTATGGAAGCTATGGCGATGGGTGTTCCATGTGTGTCTACGTGCTGTGATATGGGACCGGAAGAGCTCATTGATAACCGAGAAAACGGTATTCTCGTCAATGTGGGTGATACTCAACAAATTGCTGACTCAATACTTGAAATCATTGACAATCCTGAGCTTTCAGTCAGACTCTCAGAAAATGCAAGGAATCTTCTTAAAACCCATTCAATTGAAGCTATAAGCGACAAATGGCTGAATTTCCTTAATAATTTATAAAAAATTACTCCACACGCATTGAACGTGTGGAGTTTAATTTTAGTCAGCTTTTGTAAGCCACTCGTGCTCTTTTGCGTAGTAACGTGTTGTTTTATACCAGGGATCGCCGTCGAAGTGTCTTATCATCCAGACATAATACATAGTATATCCCGGAGCTACAACCTGCTGATGATCCTTTCCGTCTTCAATAGTACAGAAAGAACCGTCTACACTCTTGAATACATCATCACCGTTGAAACAGGCACCGAATCCCTGCTGCGGATCAAACTGATAATAGTAAACCTCAGGATGAGGATGGTGATGAGGCGGATAGCTCGACCATCTTCCGGGCTGATTGAAAACTTCACCCATAACCATATTTGAATACGGAGCATTGTCATAATCAAACATAGTTGAAACAATTCTTGAGCCGGTACCCTCCCACTGATCCTTACCGAAATGCTGATAAAGACAATCTTCAGGCTTGTAGAATACAGGTTCGAATTCTCTGTCATTGTCTGTCTGCTGAACGATAAATTCACTCTCTTCATTAGCCGTCACACTGACTTTTATGCCCTTGCAGACGTGAAGACAGTACGGAGTTTTTTCAAACGGATTCTTACGGATCATATTTTCCGTTCTGTCATTCCAGGTTATGTCAAGATTACCTTTTAGAATGAGAAAAGCAGTTTCATTTCTCTCATCATAAACCTCAAATGTTTCACCTTTCAAGAGCTTTTTAACTCTTATCGTCATAAGCATTTCAGCATTCTTTCCGTTCATTTCACAAAGAACTCTTTCGTTGTTCTGATCAAAATCAAGATATTCAAGCATAGCAATTCTCCTATTCTACAATAATCTTTTCAAGAGTTTCGTAATCGCTGCAATACTCTGAAAGAAGCCTTTCAGTTTCATTCATCCAGTATTCCAGACCGTCTTTTCCGTCAAATGCATAAAAGACAAAAATAACCTCTCTGACACCATTTTTCAGCATAGTTCTCTGGCTGTCACTTGAAGGATTACCGAAGCAACCTGCATCATCAAAAAACGCAGGTAAAAACTCTACATTATACTCATAGTCATCCTTTCCGATGCCTTTATAATGTGTGCCTTCAGGTGCTCTGCAGAGTACAGCATCGCCCTCAATAGCAGAAACATCATACGATCCTATTGAGTAACCTGATGTGACTGAAATTATATTATTGATATCGACTGCATTATTGACATGATACAGTCCTTTTTTCAGAATAACTCTTCTTAGCATCTGCTCAGCGGCACCGCGGTAGGAATGCGGATCTTTGCCGAGAGCTTTATAGGCAGTTCTCGTAGGACGGATATGCGGCATTTCAGCAATATCCTTTGTTATATATTTAGAACCTATATCATCCATAATACCGTCAAAGTATGCTGTAAGCTCCTTGCTGCTTTTTTCTATAAAAGCCTTATATCTTACTACTCCAAGTGTGCACGACGGAACGAGGCTCTTGACTTCTTCGCTGATTCTGATTTCCATTTTCTTCACCCTAAAAATATATTGTATGTATTATAACACATAAATCATTTACTTTCCATAATTTTTTAAAAGTATGTTTGACAAATTAATAGGATTGTTGTACTATCTTCTCAGTTTGGAGGAATCAATTATGAAATATGACAGCATAGGATTTGACCTTGACGGTACACTTTGGAATGCTCTGGATGCAATTACCGAAGCTTGGGTTTTAACTGCCCGGAAATACAATGCAAATGAACCTACAAGTGATGAAGTTGCAAGTGCACTCGGCCTTAATAAGAGCGACCTTATGAATAAGCTTTATCCCGATATGGACTACGAAACACAGATGAATTTCTTTGATGAAGCCGCTGAGATGTGCAATGTCATACTTGCAAAAAGCGGAGCAAAACTTTTTGACGGACTTGAGGATACACTTTGTGAGCTGAGTAAACATTTCCGTCTTTATATAGTCAGCAACTGTCAGGACGGATACATCGAAGCTTTCTTTGAGCATCATAAATTAGGAAAGTACTTTTGTGACACAGAGCACCCTGACGAAAGATGTCTTTCTAAGGGAGAAAACATAAAAATGCTGCTTGAGCGAAACGGATTCAAAAATTCAATCTATATCGGTGATACTCAAGGCGATGCTGATGCAGCAAAGTTTGCAGAAATACCCTTTATCTTCGCTTCATACGGCTTCGGCAATGCAGATTCTCCGGATTTTACAATAAGTTCCACCCCGGAAATATTAGATATTGTTCTGTGAGAATAACGGCTACAAAAGGGTGTCGTAAATCAGGAATCAAGATACAAAGCAGTTAAATGTCAGAATTTTTTCGTTTAGATGAAATAAAAAACCTCGCAAGGCTTGATGCCTTACGAGGTTTTTTTATAAAGCCTCAATAATGCGCTTTGCGATATTAGGTACATCGGTAATAACTCCGTCAACACCCATCCTCACAAGCTTAATGATATCTTTTTCTTTATTTACAGTCCAAGGATTGACCATAATTCCGTTCTCGTGAGCTGCTTCTACCAATGCAGGCTTCACAAACATCTGATGAGGGTGAAGCGCATCAGCATCTATGCTCTTTGCAAAATCAATCTCTTTGCCGAGCACTCTCTTATAAGTAATGGGCTTATCAGGAGAATAAAGAAAACCTGTCTGACAGTTTTCATCACAGTCCTTAACGTAAACAAGTAAATCAGGATCAAAACTCGAAATCAGAAGCTTATCAAAAAGATTATGAGCCTTAACCGCTTCAAGAACCTTGTCTACTATTGTATAATCCTTATTATGAGGACTTTTGATTTCAATATTAAGAACCTTAAGATTTCCCTTTTCTGAAATATCAAGAAACTCTTCAAGTGTAGGAATTTCAATACCTTTGTAGGAATGGTGGAAATATGAACCGAAGTCAAACTTTTTGAGATAGTCAAGTGAATTGTTTGCAATCGCGCCTTTACCGTTTGAAGTTTTATTGATGGTATAGTTGTGACAAATTACAGGTACACCGTCACCGGTCAGGTGAACGTCCGTTTCAAAGCCATCTGCTCTGAAAATAATTGCCTTTTTAAAAGCTTCGATAGTATTCTGCGGTGAAACCTTATTGGCACCACGGTGAGAAATTACATTACAAACAGCCATTATATTCTCCTCCTTGATCTTAACCTAAATATTATAACACTAAAATTAACATAAATCAATTTATTTAATGCAATATTTGACTTTTTTTCAAGAAGGTTTTATAATATCACACGATTATCTGAAAGGAACCTGGTTATGAAAACAAAAAATAAACTTTTCGGACCTATTATGCTCATTGCGGCATCAATGATATGGGGCCTTTCCTTCGTTGCTCAAAATGAAGGAATGAACCATGTTGAAGGATTCACATACAATGGTATACGAATGCTGATAGGCTCTGCAGTTCTCCTCCCCCTTATACTGTTCCGTAGCAAAAAGAACAGCACTAAACTTACCAAAGAAGAAAAGCGGTCAATTATTAAAACAAGTATAGCCGGAATCATTCCGGTCGGCTTATGCCTGTTCCTCGGCAGTAACCTTCAGCAGTTTGCATTTAATTATACTGAAACAGGAAAAATCGGTTTTCTTACAGCTTTGTATATGATTTTTGTTCCTATCTTCGGTCTGTTTCTTAAAAAGAAACCACCTTTCACCATCTGGATAGGCGTTGTTCTCGGTCTGATCGGAATGTATCTGCTTTGTGTGGGTTCATCTGAATCATTCCATATCGGCAAAGGAGAACTTCTCGCAATCGGATGCGCCGTAGCATTTACCGTACATATTATGGTTATCGACAAATACGGACAGAAGGTTGACTCACTTGTACTGTCCTGCGGACAGTTTTTTGTGACAGGTTTACTTTCATGCATACTGATGTTTATTTTCGAAAAGCCGAGTATTAACAGTATCCTCGATGCAGGTATACCTATCCTCTATTCAGGCGTATTGAGCAGCGGTGTCGGATATACTGTGCAGGTAGTCGGTCAGAAGTATACTGATCCTACAATCGCTGCAATGCTTATGTGTCTTGAATCAGTATTTTCCGTACTTTTCGCATTTATTATGCCACCGCACGAAACGCTCCAGGCTGTTGAGTACATAGGTTGCATAGTAATATTTGTCGCAATAATCATCGCACAGATAAATCCAAAATCAAAAAAGAAGAATCAACTCTCCTGAGACGTCTGTTCAGGATAATCAAATCCCTGCATAAATCCATCGACTTCAGCAGATGAGATATCGCCACCTATTACAATACCCTCATAAACAAGAAGAGTAGCTCTTATCATTCCATCCTCCTGAGCGTATCCGGGATAATTTTCCACTTCATAAACCCACTTTTTAACCCTTTTGCCCTTATAAGGCTCCAGATCCATTGATTGCTTTTTCTGGATATCATTATAAGATGTATATGTATCATTGAATTCTGACGGAATTATTACCTCCGTTACTTCAATGGGATCCTCCTCTATCTTCCAACCATATTGGGATAAAAAAGCAATCCGTTCTTCTTCATTTGAGGCTTTCGCCACGATCTCATTGTCTCTTCCTACCGGACTCTTGCCGTCATCGATGAAAAAAGATATGATTACAAGAGCAAGAAAAAGTACACAAAGAACAGCGATGAGTTTAGGCTTGTTCGCCCTGAGAGAAAATACAAACATAAAATAACCTCCGTAATTCAGCTACTTAAAACTATGCCTGAATGCGGAGGTTTATTACTTGATATTATTTTAATTTCATAAGTATCGGCATAATGCCTTTATCTGTTATGTCAATGACAGCGTATTCACCCATTCTTATGCTTCCGGGATTTACAAGCCAGATTCCGTCAGAATAAGTTGTATCAGGAACATGGGTATGACCATATAATGCAATAGCAGCTTTATTATCAGCAGCATACTGTCTTAAAAGCGATGTGCCATATTTGACTCTTTCGACGTAACCGTGAGTGGCGTATATCCTGACCGAGTTCACTTCATCTACAACATAACTAGGCAGACTGCTTGCAAAGTCACAGTTCCCTTTAACCTTATGTATATAGATATTAGTGGTATTTTCTGCAAACTCCACGTCGCGTTCACCGTCGCCGAGGTAAAACATTATCTTGGCAGAAGGCTGTTCACTAATCGCCTGTCTGATTGCATACGCATCACCGTGAGAATCTGAAACAACTAATATACGCAAACATAAAACCCCTTTATCTTAATATATTTATACTGTAATATTATAAATCATTGGAGTGTGGTTGTAAATGAAAAATAATAATCAATTTGATATTTCAAAGATTCTGGGCTTATTAAAAAATTCTGATAAACAAACCAGGCAAGCCACCGCTGAAAATATGATGTCGACCCTTAACAATGAAGACAGTAAGCAGCTCCATGAAATTCTAAACGACAAAGGAAAAATAGACGCTATTCTCAAGTCAGGCGCCGTTCAACAAATAATTAATAAAATAAACGGTAACAATGATGGAAAACTTAAATGATATCATAGCTTCATTGTCACCTGAAGATATAAACGCATTAAAAGAGGCTGCTTCTACATTATTTTCAAACGGTGCAGACTTTCAATTTCAAGACGATACAAGCAGTTCCAAAAGCAGAAGCTCTGCGCAATCAGAACATTTTTCAAATTTTGATAGTGCATCTATGTTCAATGTTGATATGTTTTCAAATATCGGTAAATTTATGTCCATGCTGAACACAGACGGAGGCAGACGATGCAGACTTATAGAGGCTCTTAAGCCGAATCTGAGTCAGGAGAGACAACACAAGGCAGACGAGGCTATGCAAATAATAAAGCTTTTGGAAATACTGCCGATGATATCTGAACTTTCAAAAAGGGGTGACTGAATGCAACCGCAGGACTTTAGTTCAATGCAGGAAAAAGCTTTGCAATATGCTCGAGAAATGCAACAGAAATCCCGTAATTATCAAAACGATCAAACTGTGTCTGACAGCCGAAGAAACGTTGACAATTACTGTCATAATCAACACTCTGAACATAACACCTATAGCTATAACAGAAACTTTGGCGGTATAAAAAACATCTTTTCCGGTAACGACACTAACAAAAAAACAACTAACAGCGACCTTACTCTTATACTCTCTTTGATCCTCATGCTCTCATCAGACGGCGGTGACAGATTGCTTATACTTGCGTTGCTTTACATTATGTCTTGACAAAACCGCAATTATGAATTAAGATATCTCTCGAAAAGTATCAGGAGGTTATCATATGACATTTACTTATAAAACAAGAGGTACCTGTTCAAGTCAGATTACATTTGACCTTGACGGTGACGTAGTGACAAATGTTAAGTTTTACGGTGGCTGTAACGGAAATCTCAAAGGTATCGCAAATCTCGTTGATGGTATGAGGGTTGAAGAAATCACCGAAAGACTTTCAGGTGTTACCTGCGGATTTAAAAGCACATCCTGCCCCGACCAGCTCGCTAAAGCAATCACTGAAGCTTACAACCGCAATAAATAATGTTGAACGACACTCTTAACGGTGTCGTTTTCTTTTTGTATAAAACAAACATTCAAGGTCAATACTCACTTACGGGTGATATTATGACAGTTTTTCAGATACAAAAAAACGCACTTGTCTGCAACAGATCAAAGTATATAAAATCCGTCCTCCTGCCGCTTACCGCTATACTTTTCACGGTATTTCTCACCGTTGCCCCTCACCTGCTGACAATACTTTTCAGATATCTCAGCATCAGTATACCTGAAAATTACCGAATAATTATGACGGTAACAAAATGCATTCTTATAGCTTTGACAGGAGTCTTATCCTTTTTATTCTACAGTTCAGTATCGGTCGGTGAGCAGGCATTTTACGGTGGCAGAATGAGAAAGAAGAAGAATTGTTTAAAGCGATTTATTTTCTGGTTCAACCCCGAAAGATCCACCAAAGCTTTCGTGTTAAAACTTTCACTTTTCATTCTCAAAAGTATGTGGAGCATTATATTTCTTTTGCCATTTGCTATCATAGCAGCATTCATCTTTGCTGTAGCGTTCAGCGGTGGTATTGAGGTATATCTTCTGCTGTCACTCACCTGCGGTGCACTGATACTGCTTATAACCGGACTGGTTTTCAGATTCATCTTTGTTCAACGCTATTTTTTAGCTGAATTTATATTGACTGAAGATCCGTCATTAAAGCCTCTTCAGTGTATAAAGCGAAGTAAAAATATAATCGACGGACACCTGTTCAGTGTAATCAGGTTCAAACTCAGCTTCTTACCGTTATTCATTTCTTGTATATTGATTATACCTTCCATATTCGTATACCCTCACTACAAACAATGCAGAACGATTATTGCAAAGGAACTGATGATATGATATAATATCAAAGTAAATAAAAATCGGAGATGAAAAAATGAAGGATACACATAAATGGACTAAAGGAAAAATCGCATTGATCGTTGTCAACTGTATACTTTGTCTGACTATAGTTCTGAGTTCTATGATAATCATAATAGATAAATCAAGAATGAACAACAGTTCTATAATCAATAATGCAACCGTTGCCGCAGATGCAGATGCTAACGGAACTGACACTACAAAACAGACAGGAACAGCTACTGCACGTATGATGTGTGCAGGTGACAATCTCATACATGGCAGCATTTACAAGCAGGCAAACAGCCGTGCTAACGGGAACGGTTATGACTTCAGCTATGCATATGATCAGGTAGATGATATTATTGCTCTTTCTGATGTTGCCTTTCTGAATCAGGAAACAATCATGGATCCGTCAAGCGATCCCTCCAGCTATCCCCTCTTCAACTCACCTTCTGTTTTGCTTGATGAGATGATATCAGTTGGATTCAACGTTTTCAATCAGTCAACTAACCACACACTTGACAAAGGCGTGTCAGGAGCTAAAAATAATATCGCGCTTTATAAAAACAAAAAAGACGTAATGCTTACAGGTCTTTATGAAACACGTGAAGAGATGTTCAAGCCACAAGTAAAAACTGTCAACGGTATTAAATTATCTTTTGTAGGCTTTACAGAATGGCTTAATGGTATTCCAATCCCTGCAGATTCAGACATAGGTCTCGTTTGTCTCGAAGACGGAAGATACTCAAAGGAAGAAATTTACTCTACAATGAAGCAGATGATCGAAAATTCAAAAGCTGTTTCTGACATAGTATGTGTTTCAATGCATTGGCACGATGAGGACATCACTTCACCCGATTCTTCACAAATAGAAGTGGTTGAAAAGCTCCTTGAATTCGGTGCCGACGTTATCATCGGAACCGGGCCTCACGTATTACAGCCCATCGAATATAAGCAAAATGGAGACGGAGAAAACGCCCTCGTCATCTGGTCGCTCGGCAACTTTATTTCTTGCCAGAACAAACGTAACAATATGCTCGGCGGTATCGCAGACATTACATTCAATAAAGATCTCGCAACCGGAAAAACGACAGTTTCTTCAGTTTATCTGATTCCTACCATCACACACTATAACGACGGCTTCTCAAATGTGCGTATAATCCCGCTTGCCAACTACAATGAAGAACTTGCTTCACAGCACGGTGTTAACAGCAGTTCATTCACCTACAGCTATATCAACGAGTTTTACACAAAAATGTACGGTGACAAACTCAAAACAAATTATAATAACTGAAAAAGGCGGCTACAAGCCGCCTTTTAATTATTTATGGTATTTACCGCCATTAGAAATCTGATATGCTCTGTAAACTTGCTCGAGCAGCATCACTCTTGCTAACTGATGTGGGAAAGTCATTTCAGACATCGACAGTCTGAAATCAGCACGTTTTTTTACCTGTTCACTTAATCCGTGAGAACCACCGATAATGAACACAACATTATTAAAGCCGTTAACTCCACAGCCAGATAATTCAGATGCCAACTTTTCAGATGACATTTGTTTACCTTCAATACACATAGCATATACTTTAGCATTACTCGGAATTTTAGAGAGTATCTCCTTAGCCTCACTCTCAAGTGCAGATTCAATCTCTGCCGCTGAAGGATTGTCAGATATACGATGTGGGTTAAGCTCGATAATATTTAACCTGCAATAAGCAGATAGCCTTTTCGAATACTCTGCACTGGCATCTCTGAGATACTTTTCTTTAAGTTTACCTTCACAAATGATTGTAATAGTCTGCATCACAGCACCACCGTTTCCACAGCTTCTGAACCGGCAACTTTCAGTATGTAATCTCTGTTATTAACAGCACCCGCACAGTCAAGTGCAGACTTTGTGGTCTGAAAAGCAAGTTCAGGTATATTATTTTCCTTACTAAGATGACCAAGTATAACTCTCGTGGTACCTGAAGCTACCAGTTCTGTCACGAACTTACTGCAATCAATATTTGAAAGGTGGCCCACATCTGAGAGAATTCGTCTTTTAAGCATATACGGATAGGATCCGTTCCTGAGCATCCCGATGTCATGATTTGACTCGGCAAGTATAAGGTCACATCCGTTTACAGCTGAACGTGTCTCATCAGTGATTATGCCTGTATCTGTCGCGATAGCAATCTTCCTGTCATCTGAAGTAGTAACAAGATATCCGCAACTCTGAGCGGCGTCATGAGAAGTTCTGAAAGGAAGGATCATCTGTCCGTTGATTTCTATTCCGTTTTCGTCTATAGGATTTATACTGAATGAACCATTAGCTGTATCTGAGGAAATAAGTGCCTCTACAGTGCCTCTTGTGGCATATACGGGAATATTATGCTTTGAAGCAAAAACACGTAGTCCGCGTACATGATCTGAATGTTCATGAGTAACAAAAATTGCACCGATGCCGACAGGGTCGACACCAATGCAATCAAGTTTCAACGTGATTTGTTTAGCGCTTATCCCCGCATCAATGAGCACCCCGCCCTTAGCAGAACCTATGTAAGTACAGTTTCCGCTGCTGGAAGAAGAAAGAGAAGAAAATCGCGCCATATTACACCTCAGTAAATTTATACAGCTTCAGAATCATCAAGTGCCTTCGGTGCATCAGCGTCATTAACACGCCACATATCAGCACCTAAAGCCTGAAACTTTCCGACAACATTATCATAACCACGGTCAATGTAAATAATGTTTTCAATAGAAGTAGTGCCCTTCGCCATAAGTCCAGCAATAAGCATAGCAGCACCCGCACGAAGGTCATCCGCCTTAACAGGAGAACCATTGAGAGTTTCAACACCTTCGATTGTAGCAGCTTTACCGTTTACAGAAATCATAGCACCCATTCTCGTAAGCTGTTCAACGTACTGGAATCTGCTGTCCCAGACACCCTCAGATACGATGCTGGTACCGTCAGCTACAGCGAGCATTGTAGCAATCTGAGGCTGCATATCTGTCGGGAAACCCGGATGTGGCATAGTCTTTACATTACACTTGCCGGGTCTGCCGTTACCCTTTACCAGCACAGCATCATCGAGTTCTTCAACTGTAGCACCACACTGCAGAAGCTTAGCTGTAATAGACTCAAGATGCTTTGGAATAACATTTTTAATGAGAACTTCACCATTAGTTGCAACTGCTGCCACCATAAAAGTACCTGCTTCAATCTGGTCAGGGATTATAGAATATGTGCAACCATGCATCTGCTCAACACCACGGATTTTAATAACGTCGGTACCGGCACCTCTTACGTCAGCACCCATTGAGTTAAGGAAGTTAGCAAGGTCAACTATATGCGGCTCTTTAGCTGCATTTTCGATAATAGTAAGACCCTTAGCTTTTACAGCTGCAAGCATAAGATTGATAGTAGCACCTACAGACACTACGTCAAAGTACACAAGTCCACCTGTAAGTTCAGGTGCTTCTACATCAATCATAGCATTTTCTTTAAAGCCGACTGATGAACCAAGAAGCTGAAAACCTTTGATATGCTGATCAATAGGACGTACACCAAAGTTACATCCACCGGGCATCGCAACTTTAGCTCGACCGAAGCGTGCAAGTAATGCACCGATAAGATAGTATGACGCTCTGAGATGCTTCGTCATATCATGAGTAACAACATATGAATTAATGGTAGAAGAGTCAATTTCATAAGTTGTATCATCAATCTTCTTGGTTTTGGCACCAAGCTGATGGAGAATTCTGATCATCATATCGACGTCACTGATTGCCGGTATATTCTCAACACGACAAACGTCCTGAGCGAGTATAATAGCAGGAAGGATAGCAACAGCGGCATTTTTAGCACCACTTATGGTGACTTCGCCACGAAGAGGATTTCCGCCGTTTATGAAAATCTTATCCAACACATTCACTCCCAATTCTTTTAGTATATAAACATAAAAATGATAAAATCAAATAAAAACACGAAGTCAAATTACACCTTTGAGATTATAACATTTTTTGGTCTTGAGTGCAACATATTTTTTATGATATTAAAATTCCCTTTTTACGTTCAAAATCCACTATATATTGTTATCTGCAGTCACAATTAACATAATATATTGTGTTATTTTCTCGAAAAATAAACTAAATCAATAAAATTTCAGCATATTGTACAAAAATTTACAATAACAATTATTATATACAAGATATTGACAAAACATTTACAAGTATTAAGGTGCCGTCCTGATGGCTATAGTAGTATTATTTCAATAATATTTGTTTTAATACCATAAAAAACGCTTCATATATGCACATACATATATGAAGCTAAAAATAAAGTGTATATCAGTCTTCGATTCCGTATATTATTCTGTCAACAACCAGCTTTGATGCATGGCCGTCGGGTGTACCAAAATTATAAAACCTAAAATCTTGCATTCGCCTTTTATATGACTGAGCAACATTATTGTTAATAAGATTCATCAATGTCTGAAAATCACGAGCAACAGGTCCGGGAACATATGACTCATAATCCTCGTAGAAAGATCTGTCCGACACATACTTTTCAAGGTCAAATGCGTAAAAATAAAGAGGTTTATCAAGAAACGCAAAGTCCATACAAATCGAAGAATAGTCAGTAACCATAATATCGGCAAGTCTGATTAAGTTATTCAGTTTCTTATATCCGCTTACGTCTGTTGCACCGTTAAGATTTGCCGAACTGTTGTGGATCTGAGGATGAAGACGAACAAGCAGACGGTATTCATCACCAAAGCGGTCATTGAAAGACTGTATGTCCAGACTGTCAAGCAGCTTTATATCATCAGCTCTGTTATCCCTGAAAGTAGGTGCATATAGAACAAGCTTCTTATTTTTGCACTCAGGAAACTCTTTATAAAAATCAGATTTGAGTCGCTCCATATTGATTTTCTTGAAAAACTCATCTATTCTTGGAGCACCCAGGGGTAAAACCTTATATCTTGAAACTCCAAAAGCTTCCGAATAAATATCTGCAACCTGCTCTGAAGAACACACGACATAAGATAATTTATTATTTCCTGCTATTTCAAGATTTCTGATTTCCTCGGGCTGATCTATATGCAATCCGAAGCGTTTAAACGCACCCTCAGCATGCCACAACTGTGTAATGACAGCATTACTCTTAAATCTGAGCTTTGCCATCGGCATAAAGTTATCGTTCATAAAGACAAACTTAGAGGTTGCAAGATGATAAGCTTTAACAGTAAAGAATCTGATTGCCTTATAAATACTTCTGAAAAGCGGCAGAATTCCCGAACTGTCTATCGTAATATCTTTGCAAGAAATCTTACAGATGATAAACTCGTCACGCATTATAACTTCATTCATAACAGCACCAAGACTGTCATTGAAGCTCTCGTTATGCGGTGATAAAAAAGCAATTTTATTCTTTTTCATCGGCATAAAACGAAAAATATTAAACATAAATGCATATATTGAGTAAAATATTTTTTTCATCCGAACACGTCCAAAATAAAAGCTCCGTAAAATCCGTTGTGCGGAACAGGAGCTTTCAAAATTATTTTTTATTTACCAGTTCATCGTACTTAGCACAAACCTCCATAGCATCACCAGATGCTATAATCTCACCTTTTTTAAGAATGATAGCTTTGTTGCAAAGTCGTCTTACCTGATCAGTACTATGAGAAACGAAAAGAACAGTAACTCCTTTATCAAACATTGATCTGACCTTTTCCTCACTCTTTTTTCTGAATTTGGCATCACCTACTGACAGAACCTCATCAAGTATAAGTACATCAGGTTCAACAGCCGTAGCTATAGCAAAGCCAAGACGAGCTCTCATACCGGAAGAATAGTTTTTCAAAGGAACATTTATAAAATCGCCAAGCTCTGAAAACTCAACTATCTCATCATACTTACTCTCAATGTACTTACGTGAGTAACCCATTGTAGCACCGTAGAGGTAGATATTTTCTTTACCGGTATAGTTCATATCAAAACCTGCACCAAGTTCAAGCAACGGTGCAATAACACCGCTTACCGAAACTGAACCCTTTGTGGGTTTCAAAACACCTGCAACAGTCTTCAGCAAAGTACTCTTTCCTGCACCGTTAAATCCGAGAATACCTATTCTTTCACCTTTTTCAACAGTAAAAGATATATCTTTAAGTGCCCAGAATTCTGTATAATGCAGTTTTCGTGTAATGAACTTTATAAAGTACTCTTTAATATTATCAATTTTTTCACTGTTTAAGTTAAATAATATGCTGACGTGGTCAACAACAACAGCCGGTTTAGCCATACTAACACCTCATCAGATATGAAGAATAAATTTATCCTGTTTTTTGTAGAAGAAGTAACATCCAACTATAATTGATCCGACTGAGAAAGCAAGTACATAAGCAAAGCCTTTCCAGTTCCAATCAAAACCATTAACCAATATACAGCTTCTGAATAAATCAACAATCCAATACAGCGGATTTAATTTCAGAACATATCCGAACCATTCTTTTCCGCCGAGATTAAGGTTGCTGACCTTATAAAATACAGGTGTAATGTAGAACAAGAGCATACAGAAAACTTCATAAATATACTCAATATCCTTAAAGAAAACATTCAGTACACTAAGAATCATACCGCATCCGAAGCTCAGAAGGAACAAAAGAAGTATAGGTACGATTATAAGTGGGAATTTCCACGAAAGAACAAGATCAGGATAAGTTTCTCTCTGGAAAATGTAGAAAAACGCAAATACAACTACAAGTACTGTCAACGAAATGAGAAAAGTAATAAAATTAGCCAAAACATTTGACAGTGGGTAAACGTATTTAGGAACATAAACCTTTTTAATTATAGATGCACTGTTACGTATTGAACGCATTGCACGCTTTGTGGACTGTGAAAAGCATTCATAGATAAGTCGTCCGCAAAGAACGTAAATCGGATAACAAACAACACCTGAGTTAGAATTTCCGAAGACGTTACTGAAAATAAGCACCAATACAATCATCGTAAAAAGCGGCTGCAGGAAAGTCCAGAACATACCAAGGAAAGAGTTACGATACTGAAGCTTAATGTTCTTTCTGACAATTTCCTGAACAAGGTATCTGTATTTATATGCATTTTTTGCATAATTTTTCAAAGGTATCTTTTTAGCCTTAGAATCGATTGCATTTGACTGCATAGGTTTCTTATCGATATACGGATCATATTCTTTCATTAGTATCACCTCAGATCGTTTTCCATTTCCAATAATATTTCAACATCGAATGTACATGGATAGCAAGAAGCTTAAAATTATGCTTGCTGTCTCTGTTCCACACATGAGAAACTACAGTATCGGGATAATAAACAACCCTTGCATACTTTTTGGCTTCTCTGGTTATATCCGCATCCTCAAAATACATAAAATAACGTTCATCAAATCCGCCTATCTTATTTAAAACAGATGTCCTGAACATCATAAAGCATCCGGTAGCATTTTCAATATCTGTTGGTTTTGTGAGATCACAGTCAAGCATTGCATACTCTTTAAGAAGCTTTCCCGGTTCATCTCCTCTGAATCTGCTAGCAAATATGTACTTTAGGTGTGGATTCTTTTTCCCAAGAACCTGTTCTTTACCATTAGGGAAACAGATCTTCGGAGAAAGCATTCCTATATCTTTGTTGAGTTCAAGATACTCAACCATCTTTTTGATAGAATTTTCGACTAAAACTATATCAGGATTTATAATAGCATGATACTCAGAGTCAATCAATCTGATCGCTTCGTTATGTCCCGCACCGAAGCCTTTATTTTCTTTCATAGCAATTAACTCAACCTGAGGATAGTTTTCTTTTATATATTCAACTGTTCCGTCAGTTGAATTATTATCAACGACGTACAGCTTAAAATCAATATCCTTTGTATACTCATAAAGAGTTTTCAAAGTCATATCTATGGTCGACATATTGTTATACGTAACAATACTTCCACTAACCATATTTTTCATATGAAAACCTACTTTCTGAACAAGCAGCCGATTATATCAATTCTCCACCGTATCTTCTGCATAAATGTACTTCCCGTACCGGAAGCATTTTCAGAATGTCTTCGATAGAGAATAAACGGATGATCAATAAGGTGAACTTTACCGTGTTTTTCTCCCATAAGTCCGATCCATTGATCGTGCATAGGTATTTTCTCCGGAAAAGGCAGGATACAGTCCTTCATTTCTTTCCTGAAGGCCATACAGCTGCCCTGATAGGAATTTTTAAGAATATTCTTAAAAATCCCTGTTCCCGCTGAGTTTATTTCAAACGCTCTCTTACCTGTAGGATTGAGATTTTCATCAGTAATAAGTGCATCATGCATAACAACATCCGCACCTTTTATAAACTCATCTGTAACAGCTTTTACCTTACCTTCAAGCCAGATATCATCCTGGTCTGAAAGAAAGATATAGTCCCCTTTCGCATTGTTGATAGCATATTCAAAATTTTTAATCAGCCCTTCACCCTTACCGTGAATGTAACGGACACGTGAGTCGTTTTTTATTATCTTTTCAAGAGCAGTATAAGTCTGGCCCTCCGGATAATCATCCGAGATAATCAGCTCATCGTTCAGACTCAGCTGTAACAGTATCGACTCAACCTGACTGACAATATACTTTTCACCTTTATATGCAGCTAAAACTACTGAAATCATAATCAATCAAGTGACTTCATAGTCGGGAAAAGAAGAACATCTCTGATAGCAGCGGAATCAGTAAGAAGCATACACATTCTGTCGATACCGAAACCGATACCTCCTGTCGGAGGCATACCATACTCAAGTGCGGTAAGGAAGTCCTCATCTGTGGTGTTAGCCTCGTCATCA
Source organism: Acutalibacteraceae bacterium (assembly GCA_045648065.1). Classification (GTDB taxonomy): domain Bacteria; phylum Bacillota; class Clostridia; order Oscillospirales; family Acutalibacteraceae; genus CAG-488. The sequence goes on from JAZRNG010000143.1 coordinate 39,852, forward strand.
CCCTGAGCAAGAAGAGCTTCCTGCGCCTTGAATCTTTCTCTCTGATCAATCGGATCATTAAGCTCAGAATAAGCGTTAGCCATTTCCCAACCGTTCATAAAGAACTCAAAACGTTCAACGTAATCAGGGTTGCCGGGCTTTTTCTTAGTAAGCGGAGAAATCTCAATAGGATGATCAGTAACAAAAGTAGGCTGAATAAGGTGATCTTCTGCGAATTCTTCGAAGAAAAGAGCAAGGATGTCACCTTTACCGTGACGCTTTTCATATTCAACGTGATGCTTGTCCGCAAGAGCACGTGCATCTTCAAGTGTTTCGACTTCATTCCAGTCAACACCTGCATACTTCTTAACTGCATCAACCATAGTTATGCGTTCAAAAGGCTTTCCGAGATCCATTTCAATTCCGTTATAAACGACCTTTGTAGTGCCAAGAACCTCCTGAGCAACATAACGGTAAAGGTTCTCTGTGAGATCCATCATTCCGTTATAGTCTGTATACGCCTGATAAAGCTCCATAAGAGTAAACTCAGGATTATGTCTTGTATCGCAGCCCTCATTACGGAAAACTCTGCCTATTTCGTAAACTCTTTCCATGCCACCTACGATAAGACGCTTGAGATAGAGTTCAAGTGAAATTCGAAGCTTAAAATCTTCATTGAGAGCATTGTGGTGAGTCATAAACGGTCTGGCTGCTGCACCACCTGCATTACTAACAAGGATGGGTGTCTCAACCTCAATGAAATTCTCACCATCAAGATATTTACGGATAGCACGAAGAATAGCTGAACGTTTAAAGAAAGTATCCTTAACTTCAGGATTAACAATGAGATCAAGGTAACGCTGACGATATCTTGTATCAGTATTTGTAAGTCCATGGAACTTTTCAGGAAGAGGAAGAAGAGACTTGGTGAGAAGTCTGATCGACTCAGCATGAACCGAAATCTGTCCTCTACGTGTGCGGAAAACAAAGCCCTTGACCTCAACGATATCACCGATATCCCACTTCTTGAATTCTGCAAAAGCTTCTTCTCCGATATCATTCATACGGACATAAACCTGCATTCTGCCTGAACGGTCAGCGACATCGATAAAGTTTGCCTTACCCATATCTCTCCATGTCATAATTCTGCCGCAGATGCATACATCCTCAACCTTAACCTGTTCAGGTTTTTCCTCCTCAGGAAGAAGAGCTACTTCACTCTCAAGCTTTTCAAAACGTGCAGTTACTTCTGCATTGAGTGCATTCTGTTCAGCGAGAGTTATTTCAAACGGGTCCTTACCCGCAGCCTGAAGAACACCGAGTTTTTCAACACGTATCTGTCTTAATTCGTTGGTGTCTTCAACCTTTTCGTTAACTGTTTCGTTTATAATTTCTGCCATTTTTGATTCTCCTATCGATAAAAAAGCTTTTAAAATCAAGTTTTAAAAAAGTGCAAAACGGGCGTAAGACCGTTGTCTCCGCCCGGATTATTTATTTAGAAATTTCGAGAACCTCGAAGGAAATAACATTACCGTTAGGCAATGTAACCTTTACGATGTCTCCCACTTTCTTTTCGAGCAAAGCCTTGCCTACTGCTGACTGATCGGAAATGATTCCTTCGTCAGGGTTAGCCTGAGACTCACCAAGAATCTTATACTCTTCAATTTCGTCAAAATCAACATCACGGATTTTAACCTTTGAGCCT
>JAZRNG010000144.1:0-5596 GCA_045648065.1 Acutalibacteraceae bacterium
ATATTTTGTGTTTGTTCTTCAAGATACTCTTTAATCCACATCGAAACCGATGGCTCCGAAAGAGGAACATCACCCAGAATGGCTTTCAATTCCTCAGTGGAAAGAGTGAAAACTTCTTTGTCAATACCGAAACGGTAGATAAACTCACGGTCGGTATTCATCGTTATCAGCATTAAAACGGTAGAATTCATATCACCGACAGGGGTGAAATCAATACTGTCTGTTTTGAAAACAGCTGTAACCTTCGTCCCCTTGCCGACCTCGGACTCTATCTCAAGATGTCCGCCCGTCTGCTCTGCAGCAAGTTTAAAAAGCGGAATTCCCATTCCGACTTTACGGGTTGTCCGTGTGGTGAAAAACGGGTCTCTGACATTCTCAACCTGTTCGGGCGTCATACCCTTTCCGTTGTCATAGATACCTATCAGAAGCTCGTGCTTCACAGTATCTTCAAGCACCTCAATTTCAATGAGCGGTGCATTGGCGGAAATGGAATTCTGCGCAATATCAAGAACATTCAAGGATAATTCCCGCATAAGCTCCTCCGTAAATCAAGCTGAAAAATTATGCTTTATATTTTGCAAGGATACCGTCGATATCGTCTGCAACGAGCTTACCGTAAACTTCGTCGTTAACAGTAAGAACAGGAGCAAGACCGCAAGCGCCGATGCAACGGCAAGCTTCTACAGAGAACTTTCCGTCATCTGTGCATTCACCTGCTGCGATGCCGAGATTCTCGCAGATTCTGTCGATAAGATCCTCTGCGCCCTTAACATAGCAAGCTGTGCCGAGGCAAACAGAGATGTTGTACTCACCCTTCGGAGAGAGTGCAAACTGAGCATAGAAAGTAGAAACACCGTAAACTTTTTCAAGTGGGATGTTCATACCGTCTGCAATCATGGTCTGAACCTCGAAGGGAAGATAACCGTAGATTGCCTGTGCCTGCTGCATTACGTGCATGAGCATACTTTTGTCGCCCTTGCACTCTTCGATTACAGCACGCAACTGTGCCTCCTGCTCAGGTGTTCCTTTGAAGGGAAGTTTGCTGATTTTTTTGAGCATTGAGTTGTTCCTCCTTTACAACAATTTCAATTTTCAGGCGACATTTTCAAATCCGAGAGCTTTGAAAAATCTCGCCCTGGAAAAGAATGTTATTTTTTTAACATTCTGTAGCCGCACTTTGACATTATAATAATGTTCGTATCATTATAACATAGTAAAATCAAATAGTAAACATATTTCTGCAAAATTTTTAAAAATAGTCAAAAATTTAACAAAGGTTTCTCCCCCGTGCCGTTTGTTTTGAAAGACATTGTATATTTACCCGATAAATTCGGGTTTGTCGGGGTGATAGATTTTGCACAAATTGACCATGTGTTCGTAGGGGCGTGCATTGCGCGTCCGTTGAATTAAGCAGAATTTTTGCGGACGACCGATGGTCGCCCCTACGATATTAATTGAATATTCTACCCTACAAACCCGAATTTGCACATCATAACCGTATCGGTGCAGACCGTTCGACTATTTACAACAAATCTTTTCCGTGATATAATCCTTACATCAAAGGAGGCTTTCAAATGGAAAATATCAACACAGCCACACCTTCTCTTCAGGAGCAAAAATCTGCTTTGCCGAAAGACAAAAGCAAAATAGCTATCATCGTAGCTATTATGTATCTTCTCGGAACAATAATATCCAGTGTAATCAGTAATATTTCTTACATCATTTCAGAAATAGAGTATTATAACAATGCTTCCCTTTATGTGTCAGGTCCCGAGGCATGGCTTCTTCCCATTTTGGCCACTGTTATCGCATTTTTTATGCGACTCATACCATATACTCTGTTTTTTATTTATCTTCTTGCTTTTTACAAGAAAAATCCGGCACACGGACTTGCAAAAATATCTTACATCATTGATGTTATTTTAAATATTTTCGGCCTCGTTTTGAGTGTTATTTCCTCTTTCTTGATTTTCCGTCAGGACATCTTGTTGGGTTACTTTGATGAAGTTGCAGATCAATTTATAACCATTTCAATCAATATGTTTTATTTAATCGCTGCCTTTATCTTCTGCATCACTTTCTTCAGTAAATTTAAAACTTATAAAGTTGCGAGAATTTTCTCTATTGCAATAGCGGCTGTTTACATTATCAGAACCACCGTAGGTATCATCCAATATCCCGAGAGTTATGCCGACATCTCAATAATGTATATCATCCTTAATCTGATATACTATGCAAGCCTGATCATATTCTGGTTTGTTTGCATCGATAAGGACACTCATTCACGAATTCCCAAAAAAAAGAAGAAGAAAGAAACCGTTCCTTATCCCGTTGTACAGACTGTTTACCAGCCTCCCGTTCAGCCTGCGGCACAGCCCGTTCATCAGCCACCTGTTCAGCCTGTGTCTAAACCTGTATATCAGGCACCTGTTCAGCCTGTACGGCCTGTTGCGCAACCGGTATATCAACCTACTGTGCAACCTGTTGCTCAGAGTTCTGTACCGTCATCTGCTTCACGGATCAGCGAATCAAAAACAACACTCATCAACCTCAAAGAAATGCTTGATTTGGGCCTTATAACTCAGGAGGATTTTGATAAGAAAAAGGCAGAAATCCTTGAAAAGATGTAAAAAAACAGCTCACGTTTGTGAGCTGTTTTTACTTTTCTGTTACACTCCGAGTACCTTTCTGTAAATTCGGGTTTGTGGGGATCTGTGATTTAGCACAATCTGTCTCTGTGCGCGTAGGGATGGACCTCCCGAACCATCCGCAGATTCTGCTGAGTTAACGGACGGTCGAGGACGCCCGTCCCTACTATCCCGAATAAAGTGTGTCCGTAGGGGAACATATTATGTTCCCGTCGGAATTTGTACGAAATTGACGGGCAGATGATATCTGCCCCTACGACCTCACTCTGATTGTGTTTGTAGGGCACGACGTTTACGACGTGCCGTGAATTTTGCTGAAACTAACGGTGTGTCGCAACGCGTCACACCCTACGAAAGACATTTAAAAGAGAACGACAAACCCAAATTTACACATCAAGCCCTTATTGACCGGCACGGTTTAAGCAGTATCCGACTATTTACAACAAATCTTTTCCGTGATATAATCCTTACATCAAAGGAGGCTTTCAAATGGAAAATATCAACACATCCGCATCTCCCTTGCAGGATCCGACGTCTGATTTGCAGAAAAAGAAAAACAAGACTGCACTCATTGCAGGTATTGTGATTCTCATATCAGCAATACTCGTACATTCTCTGAATTTTTTAATTTCCTTTGTTCAAAATATTGAACTTTACGGTGAATGGTATCTTTATAGTATCAGCGGAATTTTTAAGCTTCTGTTTTTGAATTCAGCTGTGATAATAGCCGAACTGCTCTCATTCCTGCCGACCGTAATTTTGTTCGTTTATCTCATCGCATTTTATAAGAAAAACCCTGCTCACGCCACCCTGAAGGTTCATTATATTTTCAGAATCGCACATAACCTTTTAGGAATGTTTGCATGTGTTATGTTGATTCTGACAAATTTGAGTAACTCTCCGGAAGATATCGGTGCAAATGTCTTGTATTTTTTTGACTGGACAACAGCTATGGTTATTGCAATAATTTCTTGCGTGATTGTTTTCACTAAGTTCAGATACTACAAAGTCGCAAGGATTGTTGAGATTATAAATTTTGCTTCTGCTCTTGTTTTTAATTTAGCAGATTTGATTTTCTATCCTGAGAATCTCACAAACATCCTGTGGTATTTGGCTTTCGTGTTTTGGGCAGTATTTGTTGCTTTCAAGGTTGTATTCTGGTTTAAATGTATCGATGCAGACACCCCTGCGCGTATACCTGTCAAAAAGAAACCCACACCACAGTCTGTATATCAACCTCCCGTTCAGCCGGTCGCACCTCCTGTATATCAGCCTCCCGTTCAGACCGCACCGCAAAACTTCGCTCCTGCCGTTAATCCTCAGGGTGAGGATGCAGAAGAAAAGCTTACCAAGCTCAAGCGTATGCTCGATGCGGGTCTCATAACTCAGGAAGATTTTGAAAAGAAAAAAGACGAAATTCTTGAAAAATTTTAAATGCAGAACACACTCTGTGGCAGAACGCACAGAGTGTGTTTTTTCATAACAGATTAAATTTTAAACTCCGAGCACTTTTTTAAGTGTTCCGCCCAGGATATTTTCTTTAGCTGTATCAGATATATTCAGGCTCTTGTATCTTTGGATTTCATAGTTTATATAATCAGCATCCTTGAATGGGAAATCAAGGCCGAAGATAGAGCTTTCGTCATCCGTCTGGAAAATAATCGTCTCAAGCTGTTCGTTTGTAAGTGTCCACTCATCCTTACCGTCACGATCGCTGACAGATGTCCATCCTGCAAAAACTCTGGGATGAACGTCGCCTCTTGAGTTGTTACACATTACAGCGAGGCTTTCATTGAAGAAATGATAACCGCCGAGATGTTCAAGACTGAAGCGGAGTTTCGGGAAAAACCAGCCGACTTCATCGTATAGAATAGGTCTTACTCCCTTTAATCTGTGCCAGTGCATTCCGCAGTGGAATGAGATAAAAAGTCCGAGCTCCTCTGCCCTTTCGTAAACCTTGAAAGCATCCTCTCCGTCGATGTCAAACTCCTGATAAGGAGGATGCATCTTGATGCCCTTGAAGCCGAAATCAGCAATTCTGTCCACTTCGTCACGAAGATTTTTTGTAAAATCAACCGTACCGAATCCGTAAAGGTCAGGATCATTTTTAATTGCTTTCGCAAGCCATTCATTCGGTGTATCCGTGTGTGAAGACTCCTCAAATCTGTCTGAAAACGGAGCAAAGCAGACGGCTTTATCAATTCCGCAATCATCCATAAGACGCTTGAGATTATCAATCGTTCCGACAGGTTTAATATCCTCAGGGAAAACGTGTGCGTGGTTAGCAAAAATCATAGCGGCTCCTCCTTTTTTAACAGCTGAATTTCTTTGGTACTTTTAGTTTAACACGACACCCGTTTTGTGTCAATAATGCTGAAAAAGCAATTGCTTTATTGACAAAGACTTTATAAAAATTTATACTGAAGACAATACTAATAAAAAGGAGTGTTTATCCTATGAAAATCACATTTATGGGTGCAGGAAGTACAGTTTTTGCACGTAATGTTTTGGGCGACTGTATGTGTACACCGGCTTTGAGAGAAGCTGAAATCGCACTTTACGACATCGACAAGCAGCGTCTTGAGGATTCTGAAATCATTCTTAAGGCTATTAATAAAAATATCAACGAATCAAGAGCTAAGATTTCAACATATCTCGGTGTAGAAAACCGCAAGGATGCACTCCGTGGTGCAAATTTCGTAGTCAATGCGATTCAGGTCGGTCTCTATGATCCCTGTACAATCACAGACTTTGAAATCCCGAAGAAATACGGTCTTCGTCAGACTATCGCTGATACTCTCGGCATAGGCGGAATTATGCGAGGTCTTCGTACAATTCCCGTGCTCGAGGATTTTGCACACGATATGCAGGAAGTCTGCCCCGACGCATGGTTCCTTAACTACTCAAACCCGATGGCAATTCTCACAGGCTATATGACACGTTATTCA
>JAZRNG010000145.1:0-3795 GCA_045648065.1 Acutalibacteraceae bacterium
GGGTCTGCGACGCTGAAATATAATACGTGACTTCAGTTGAGTGTGTAGGGCACGACGTTTACGACGTGCCGATATTCTGCTGAATCTTACGGCGTGTCGACGAGCGTCACGCCCTACAAAATAATTTCGAACAATTCGACAAACCCGAACTTATCATATCGTTTTGAAACAAAAAAAGCCTGTACAAACGTACAAGCTTTCACACATTATTATAATGTATACGCCTTATTTAATCCATTCTCTGACTCTAAGAGGTATATCCATTTTTTCAGCGATCTTTTTACATTCTGTGATTTCATCTTCAGAAATAATGTCAACAACGGTAAATTTTACACTCGGAATATATTTCTTGCATTCATCAGCAAACTTAAGGAGTGCAGGATATGATTCCTCTGCATATTTTGAATTTGTTACCTTCTGATAGGTTTCGCTGTCGGGCGCATTAAGGCTGATTGAGATACTGTCGACTACACCTTCGAGCAGATGAGCCGTCGGCTTACCGTTTATGAGATCGCTCAGTCCGTTTGAATTAAGTCTGATTTTTAAAGAATGCTTTTCTTTGAGATATCTTGCAGATTCGATAAGATTATCAAGTGCCTCTGTCGGTTCACCGTAACCGCAGAAAACAACCTCGCTGTAAGGTGAAAAATCAAAGTTGTCGATCTCTGCTTTGATTTCTTCGATGGTAGGGTCATCCTTTAACCACAGCGATTCTGCGGAGCCGAGTCCGTCGCCGTTTGCCCTGATGCAGAAAACGCAGGCACAGGGGCATTTGTTTGTGATATTCATATAGGCACTTCCACCGTAAGTATAAATAATATCTGCCATAATCAAATCCTCCGTATCTGTTATATTTTATCCTTGATTTTGATTTTGTCAAGTGCTGCAGCAAGGAAAATATAAGCAACGGCGCTGCCTACAGCCTGAATAATACTTCCGGGAATGGAATGAACAGCAGAAATCCACGGTGAAGAAGATATAATATAACTTAAAAATACGCCGGAAGAAACAGAAAGTAAAATAACTTCAGCGATGTAGTATCCTACGATTGTGATAAGTGAACAGGTGATCAATGCAAAAATGTTTCTTTTGCAGAGAAGCTTGTCTGATTTGCAAGTGAAAGCAAGAGGAAGAAGCGCTTTGATTATTCCTGTCGGTACTATATATATAATGAAACCGCCGAAGGTATCAGCTAACATTCCTCCGAGTGCTCCGCAAACCATAGCCAGGGGAGTGGGAAGCAGACAGGCTGAAAGGTAGATTATCGTATCGCCGAGGTGGATGTAACCATTATTGGACGGTATTTTAATGAAAAGAGTCAGCACAGTAGTAAGTGCTGTGAGCACACAGGCAAGAACAGTTTGCTGTAAAGTTTTTTGCTGATTACCTTTTTTCATTAGCATCACCCTAGTTAAAAATTTTATTAATTTCAAATTATACACCTTTTTAGTAATATGTAAAGAGAAAAATAAAAAAGTATGACGAAAAAACAAAACTGTATATAAAATACTTATAAAGCATATTTAACAAAATAATGACGGTTGTTTTGTGCGGTTTGCTCTGATGTCAAAAAATCAGCTTGATTTTCGTTTAAAGTGCTAAAGCCGATAGAAAAACAAGAGAAAAAATCACATCTTTTTTGTTAAAAATCTATTTACAAATTAGTTTTAATTTGATAATATTAGTATAAGCCAAAGTGTATTAGTGTGGCTATGTGTAGGCTATCGGGTCACACTGATCCGCTTCCTGAGATACTTGGCAAAAAAATGGAGGTGTTTTTAGATGAAACAATCTAAAAGACTGTTGTGCGTATTGCTCTCAATGCTCATGATGCTTTCTGTCCTGACAGTTGGTGCAAGTGCGTACAAGACAAACTATGAGAGACCTGCGGGTTATGACACAAACAATGGCCCCTACTTCTCTAACGACCAGTGTGCTTCTGCAATGCTTGACTTCCTCGATGACGAAGTTTTTGCAGGCATGGACGTTAACGAAGAAATTGTGGGTATTGAGATCAGAATTTACTCACTTGACTCTCTCTTCGACACAATCAACAACATTACTTCAAGTGCACTTTATGGTATTGCTACAATCCTTAACCTTGGTGATATCGAGGATATGGACTGGACAATTCCTGAGGATGAAAACTTCCGCCGTCGCTCACCGAACCTTAGTGACCTTGAGTTCTTTGGTAAGTTCCTTCAGTTCGTTCAGTCAAACGCAGATCCGCTTTATAAGCTCATCGGTAATGACCTCGATCTCGGACTTATCGGTAACTTTGTTGACCTCGGCGAAATGATCCCGATGCTCAACGACCTTCACGGTTTCCTTACATATACTATCTATAATCTTCTTATCGATCCTGAGATGCTCGAGGAAAACTATGACAAGGCTAACTCAAACCTTGACCAGATTGTTAACGATTTCCTTGCAAACCGTGCAGTTAAGTTCCTTTGCGACATGCTTGCTGATTCTGAAACAGGCGAGAACGTTGTTGCAGACTTCCTCGGTCTTGAAACAAATCCGGACGGTACACTTAAGGAAATGATGGGTCTTGTTCAGCTTTGTCCGTCACTTACAGCTGACGAAGTTGATATCACAAAGGCATCAATCTATGATTTCTGCCGTGAGATCTTCCTTGCTCTTATTGACGATATCGTTATTCCTTTCGCAGGTAACCTTCTTATCGACCTTCTTGAAATCCCTGTTGACGACCCGACAGCAGAGGAAATGTCATATGTTGATATGGTTATCAACCTTTTCGTTACATACGAAACAGTTGGTCTTCCTGAGGATGCATCAGCTGCAGAGATTATGGAAGCTTTCCTTAGAATGGTAGGCTGTCCGAACCCTGAAGCTCCGAATAACCTCGACAAGATCAACTACGGTCTTGAGTATGTTCTTAAAGAAGGTATCACAAGCTATGTTTACCTTCAGGACGATGGCAATGGTGGTAAGTACCTTACTGTTGCTCCTGATCTTATGGCTCAGCTCGGTGACCTCCTCAAGGGTGTTCTTCCGATGCTCCCGTCACTTCTTTCAGATTTCCCTGTTGTTTCTGAAGAAGATGCAGCTTATCTTGAAACAGCTACAGATGAGCAGGTATTTGCTTTTGCAGTTCAGATGATTCTTGATGCTTTCGTTGAAGGCTTCTATTTCCCGAGTAATTGTAGTTCTATCAAAGAGCTTGCAACATATACATTTGTTAACCTTGCAGCTGAAGTTATTCCTTCAGTTGACTTCGAGGCAAAGATTGAAAGCGGAGAACTTATTCCTGATTCAATGCAGTGTCTTGATGTTGCAGCAGCAGTTCTCAGATACTACATTATCGGTCAGTTCGGTTATGCCCCCGGTGACGTAGAACCTGCATATCAGGCTCTTCTCAATAATCCTACTCCGACACTTGACGAGTTGCTCAATGGTGTCTTTGATCAGCTTCTCGGTAAGTATGCAGTTCTCTTTAACCTCTATCCGAATGATTCTTACAAGACAGAGGCTAATATGAACAGCCCGTGGTATAAGCTTTATATGACAGTTGGTCAGGTTATTCCGCTTACAAACATCTTCTACGGTGTTGAAGACAGCCAGTACGGTATGGAAAACCTCTTCGTTGACAGCATCATCGGTAGCGTGCTTAACTTTGATATCAATGGTCTTCTCAGCATCATTGGTAGAAGATCTGATTCAGAGCTTAACAAGCCTCTCAGCCAGGCACTTGTTAACCTTATCGCTCGAGTGCTTAACGGTCTCTTCCGTCTTCCTCACGAAAAGGATGCTAAACCGTATAAGTCGGAT
>JAZRNG010000146.1:0-10423 GCA_045648065.1 Acutalibacteraceae bacterium
GTAAGGAAAGCAATCTCACGCTGAAGAGAGTGGTCATAAAGCTTTGACTGCATGATAGCGTGTTCGATTGAAATAACGATATCACCGAGCATCTTTGCTCCCGTATCGTGGTTTATGTCATAAACTCCGTTTTCACCAAGAGGGAAGGAAAGCACGTCTGTACTGTTGTCGACGTTACGGAATTCCTTATTAAGAGAGTGTATGATCTCGTCATTGACAAATCTGACGCTGATTTCAGCAGAACCTTCGAAACCTTCGTGCACAAGAACAGCATTACAGCAACGTCTTACAAGCATTCTCACACCGGTGGGTATTCTGATGTCTTTCTGGTCGTTTGTGATAATTACTTTGATTTTGTCTGTCATTTTCTTTTCCTTGCCTCCTCATATTTTTCGTACGCCTTGATAATATCCTGCACAAGCTTATGACGTACGACATCCTTTTCGGAAAAATGCACGATTTTAACATCGTCAACATTTTTGAGTATCTTTGTAGCTTCTATAAGACCCGATCGTTTTCCGTCAGGAAGGTCGATCTGTGTTACGTCACCTGTGACGACCATCTTTGAATTAAAACCGAGTCTTGTCAGGAACATTTTCATCTGTTCCGGAGTAGTATTCTGTGCTTCATCGAGAATTACGAAGCTGTCATCAAGAGTGCGTCCTCGCATATATGCAAGGGGAGCGACTTCGATGCTGCCTCTTTCCTGATAGCGCTGAAAGTTTTCAGCTCCGAGCATATCAAACAAAGCATCATAAAGCGGTCTGAGATACGGGTCAACCTTCTGCTGAAGATCACCGGGGAGGAAACCTAACTTTTCTCCTGCTTCAACAGCGGGACGGGTGAGAATGATACGGTTGATTTCCTTTGCTCTGAAGGCACTGACCGCCATCGCAACGGCAAGGTAAGTCTTACCTGTACCTGCAGGTCCTACTCCGACTACGATCGTATTGTCCTCGATCGCACGGACGTACTTTTCCTGACCGATCGTCTTTGGTTTTACAGGTTTTCCTCTTGTCGTCAGACAGATGCAGTCACCGCTCATCTGCTTGAGCTTGTCCTCTGCACCGTCATCGACGAGGCTTGTGACGTAGCGTACATTCTGCTCATCGAGAGATTCACCTTTGTTGATAAGTCCGAGAAGACCGTTTATCGCCCTGACTGCGAGACTTACATTCTCAGGTTCTCCGCTGATCTTCAGGTCGGCACCGCGGCATACGACTTTGACGCTGTACTTTTTCTCAATGAGTTTTATATTCTCGTCAAAGCTGCCGAAGAGACTGACAGCCTGCTCCATACGCTCGAAATTGATTATCTGCTCAAACAAAAAAGAAAACCTCGCTTTGTGTGAAAATGAAGTTGAAATACTATCTTCAGAGTGCATTATAACATATTATATATGAAATGTCATTGAAAATTTAAAAATTAACAAGATTTTTTTAGACACATTTTTACATAAATTTGCAAGTGTTAAATACAATCTGTCAAAATAAATCTTGACTAAATATAAGAAATTTGGTATTCTATATTATGAATGGAGGGGAATGTTTTGCGAGAAAACAAACGAAAGCAAAAAGATACATCGCAGATTAAAGAAAAGCTCACCCTTCCGTGGCTCATAATTTCAATTTTATCGATGTTGGCGTTCTTCGCTTTTGTGATAGCTATGTTTTACGGACAGTATGAAGCAGAGCTGTTTGCAGGTTTTGTGCTTGTCATAGCTTCCGGAATATTTCTGGACGGAATTCAGAAAAAGAAGCAGAAATATATTTCAGGCAACATCAACTTTTTTATGGTCATACTGTGTGTATTGTGTGCAGTAATGATAGTGGCGATGAACAGATAAATTATGGCTTTTATACTTTGTGAAAAAGTATAGAAATAAATTAAAAAATGATGATGATTATCATCAAAGAAAAATGGGGGTTAATACAATGAAAGAAACAATTATCAAAGCAATTGCAGCGATTGTCTGTGTTGTAATCTTCTGCTTGAGTGTTTCATCAGCTGTTTCAACTTACTCAGCAAACCAGGTTAAGGTTGCAGAGTATGAAGCTCAGATTGCACAGGCAGGCGGTTCAAACGGCGGTTCTTCAGACGGAGGAAGCGCTCTTGACGACATGTTTGGCGACGATGCTACAGACGGTACTGCTACAGACGGCACTGCTACAGATGGCACTGCTACAGACGGTACTGCTACAGATGGTACTGCTACAGACGGTACTGCTACAAACGACGGCGCTGCAAACGGTGGCACAGCAGATGCAGGTCAGAAGCCGGCACAGCTTACAAAGGCTGACGTTATCAAGCTCATCAATGAGACAACAACAGCTGCTACTAAGGGTTCATACAAGGTTACAAGAGGCGGTAAGTTCATTAAGAACATCGACGTTGGCGGTGCAACAAATGCTCTCAACAGCATCATCAAGGGTGTTGATAAAAACTCAGACCTTAACTCAGTTGTTGGTGGTTTCCTTGGTATCAAGAAGGATCCTATCACAGGTACAGCAAACGGCAACAAGTATGAAGGTTTTGAAGCAAAGTATGCTCTCAAGGGTATGAACCTCACAGAGGCTGATGTTACAGGCTTCAAAGTAAGCGGCAACAAGTATGCTATTCAGATCAAGGACTGTAACACACCTGATGCAAACAGTGCAATCGCACATGCTACAAACGACTACATCACATTTGCTGAGGTTAACAAGGGCATCTCTGATTCAGTAGGTAATGCAGTTAAGGTTATTCCTGAAGATTCTGAAGCAAAGTATTCAAACATCATCTTCATCGCAACAATCGTTGACGGTAAGCTTACTGAACTTGAGTACTCATACAAGCTCAACGCAAAGCTTGCTATTAAGCTTGCTGTTATGACAGCAACAGGTACAGGCGAAGCTGATATCACAGGTAAGTACACAAACATCAAGTACTAATCCTTAAAATTAAACGTAAATTACCTGACCGGATAAACAGTTCAGGTGAAAACGAATAAACGAAAAGTGCCCTCTATGGTAGCATCTCAGAAGCTGCCATAGGGGGATTTTTTATGCAGATATAGAGTAATGCATCAGTCAAAGTACTGAGCAGAAAAAAACTGACTCCGTCTGAAAACGAAGTCAGTTTTTGCTTGACTTTTAATGTTTTTCGAGAACAACTATTCGGTAATTGTTTTCAGAAAGCATTTATCCTAAGCTGTTGAAAGCGTCTTCTTCAAGCTTTGTGTAACCTTTAAGGTCAAATATCGAATTATCTACGCTGTCTTTGAGCTCATGAATTTCACAGATTGAAACTGTATTTCCTTCAATGACTTCCTGACGAACCCACTTTTTGCCTTCGAAGTAGTATCTTGTTACAGTTCCGTCAGGAGATTTAAACTCTTCACAGGTGTAGGTCTTAGTGCCTTCTTTGACTGTAGTAGTTTTCACGTAGGTTTCGTCACCTGAACCCGGACTCACAAGACCGCCCATATCACCGTCTTCTGTCTCCATGTACATCTTCATACCCATGTAGTTGAAAGCTATATAGCTTTTACCTTTCAATGTGATGACCTTCGATTCAATACCCTCTACTGATATAGCGGCACCGAAATCATCTCCGTTCATAGTGAGGGTTACGGGGATTTTTTCACCTTCGCTGATTACTGTCATAGAGACAGTGAATTTTCTGTCTCCGATTACTTTAAGGATGACTTCATCACGGAGTGTGCCGGTTTTATCAGGATCAATCAAACCTACAGCAATCTGAAGCACAGTAAGTGCATCTGAGGAATTGATTCTGTTATCGTTATTCATATCGGCAAGATTTTTATTGAAGTTTACAGGGTTTGATCCTACTGCGTGCTGAAGGATAAGCAACGCATCTGATGAATTGACATTTCCGTCTGAATTTACATCACCTTTAGTAGCGGCAAATGCCGTAAAGGTTGAAGTTAAAAGTATTCCTATAACGAGTAGTGCTGAAAAAATCTTTTTCATAGTAAAGTTCTCCTTGAAAATAAATTTGTTTATCATTAAGCTGTCAGCTTAAATTACGTTTGTGACATAAAATTTTCAGTAATTTCAATATATACTTGAAAAGAATATAAATAATGAAAATTACCAGATTGTTATAATTCAATTTTATCACACATTAAGCACGTAAGTAAAGCGAAAAGCAAAATTGATGTAAAAAACGGCAAAAAAAAGAAAAGCAAGCGAAAAAACACTTGCTTTTACTCTTTGTTATGCCTTCACAAACCAATATTCACTTATCATAAATCCGTCAATCGGTTCCGTTATTTCGAGAGTAACGCTTCCGTTTGTTATGAATTTTGCGGGGATATCATATACAACGCTCCAATATCCGTCTGCAAGATAAAGCTTTTCAAAATCTTCATCTCTTACACCACCGTACTGTCCACCGTCGTGGATGACGTTGCCGTTAACTGTTACTTTATGGTGGATAATGTCGTCATTCGGGTTTGTTTTGTACGTGATTCTGAGTTTGTAATCACCTTCAGTCAGTCCTGCGACCGTAGTCTCAAAGTTGAAGTGATCGTAAACTTTAGTCATACACATCGGAAGAGCTGCATCAAAGTTCATATCTCCGCGGAAATTCATATAAAATTCGCCCTTCTGCTTTCCGCAGACTTCAAATCCGTGCTCAGCAAATGAGAAATAATATTCATCGTGAGCAACCTTGTTTCTGTCGACGTAGAGAAGTGCATTTTCGGGATTTTGCTGTAACTTTTCAAGCAGATAACGTCTGTCTGTAACGGGATTATCGATAGTCATAAGAGTACAACCTCTCTCCCATTTCATTCCGTGATAGTGCTCCACGTCGAGCTGAATGCCGATCTGATTGAAAAGCATTTCTGCGAATTCATCAAGCTTCTGACGGTTGAGCTTATATTCATCGCTGAAATCTGTCGAGAGTACAGCTATCGCCTTGTCTGTTTCTCCCTTTCGGATGAGGGTTTCAGCTTCGTTTATGAGTCCGAGTTCAAAGATTCTTCTGTCACGGACAATTTTATCGCAGTAAGCTCTGAAAAGATGAAGAACGAATCTCCAGTTTTTCATAAGATCGGGATATTCTTCTGCGACGGCGACAAATCCGTCGAAAATTGCTTGAATGTTGCCGTTTTCCTTCGGATCACAGCTCCAGTTCTGTTCTAATGAGATGAGAAGCTCTGCGATTTTGTCCGTATCCGCACCTATGAAGAATGTACGGCAATAGTCCTGGACACATTCTCTTAAATCGTAATCAAAGTCAAGATCCATCGCACCCCAGACCATTTTATTCAGGTCATCGTTGACACCCTCTGAGTATGTAACGCTTCCGACTGCATACTGACGTGTCATCCTGTGGTAGAGTCTGTATTCAGACGGGCGGGGATTGACAGCTTCACGGCTGAGCGTTGATGCGAGGGCATAGTGCCAGTCATCACGGTCGAAATGAACGGGAGTTTCGCAACGTACATTGTGACCGATATCGGGATAAAGACGGATAGGATAACGCTTATCAATCTTTCTGCGAAGCTCGTCAAGCGGCATTGCATGGTTAGGTCCGTAGATAATACCGTCGATTTCTGCAGGAAGCTTTGCCATTTCGTTTACAAATCTTTCGCCCCAGTCGGGATATTCGTGAGGTGCCTGAGCTGACGGCCACATCTGGATATTCGGGAAAACCTTCTGCATTTCACGCTTCATTTTTACACAACGCTGAACGAAAGCTTCGCCCTGCATATCACCCGGATCTCCTCCCGGAGGGAAAAGAACATCAAGCTTCGGCAGGTCGTCATAAAGCTTGTGCATTTTAGCAAGAGTTTCTTCGTCGCTGTCCTTTGTCCAGAGCTCGTGCCATACGGAAAGGTCGATGTCGTAGTCAACGCAGATTTCCGACATTGCGATAAGCATCTCTTTCTGAGAGTATCGCATAAGGACACTTGTTTCTTCGCGTACACCTGAGTCAGCCTCGACCATATTTGTACCGAACAGCATAAGGTCACGGATGTAACGCTCATATTCAGCCTTGCCCCACATATCAACGGTGTTATTCATATCAGTATAGCTGAGCTGATGACCGCGGATTTTCATTGACGGAACTCTTGAAATGCTTATATCTTTGATAAGGAAGATTTTGCCGTTATCATACACAGCTTTTTTGAGAAACTCTGCGAAGCCGTAGATAAGACCTCTCAGACGGTGAGCTGTGACGGTGATTTTGTCATTGTCGTGCTCGACTGTGTACTCTTCGCTTTCGCTTTTTTCGATAATCTGAAGTAAAACGTAGTTGCTTTCGGGAAGAGTTTCTGTAATCTCAGGCTGATAACCTGATCTTAACTGAATTTCTTCGGCAAAAAGAGATCCGGCTCTTTTTGAAACTTCATCAGAGCAGATTATTTTAAAACCTGAAAAATCATATCTCATAAAAAATCACAACCTTGATTATTTTGATGATTTAGTATATCATATTTTTATACTTTAATCAACAACACACAACAGAAAGCGAACAAAATATGATAGAAAAGATAAACGAGAAAAATGTATGGGATTCACTCAAAGAAACTTCTTTGCCGATAGTACTTTACGGAATGGGTAACGGTACCGATATGGTAATGGAAAAGCTGAGTGAGATAGGAGTTACACCTGCGGAGGTCTTTGCAAGTGACGAGTTCGTACGCGGACACAGCTTCCGTGGTTACAAGGTGATAAAATATTCGGATGTCTGCGAAAAGTACGAGGATTTTGTGATCGTTGTCTGCTTTGCCGTGCATGATGATGCTATGCTTGAAAAGATAAGAAATATGTCTGAAAAGCATACTCTTTTTGCACCCAATGTTCCGATTGTCAATGATGGTGTTTTCACACGCGAATTCATCGAGGAACACGACAAGGAATTTGACGAGGCTTATGCACTTCTTTCTGACGATTTTTCACGTCAGAGTTATACAGACATTCTTAATTTTAAAGTCAGCGGAAAGGTAGAATATCTTTTTAAGTGTCAGAAAAACAAGGATGAGATTTATTCTGAATATCTCAGGCTTGGGGAAAATGAAATTTTTATGGACCTCGGTGCTTACGACGGAGATACTGTCAGAGAATTTTTAAAGGC
The DNA here is from genome assembly GCA_045648065.1 of Acutalibacteraceae bacterium. Taxonomy (GTDB): domain Bacteria; phylum Bacillota; class Clostridia; order Oscillospirales; family Acutalibacteraceae; genus CAG-488. Next base: position 7,090 of record JAZRNG010000146.1, read on the forward strand.
AACTGATGAAAAATATGAAAAAATAATTGCAGTCGAGGCTGATGAAAAAAATTACAGAAAGCTTACCGACAAAACAAGTGAAGTCGAGAGAATCGAGAGACACAATCTTGCTGCGTGGAATAAAAAAGAAACACTTTTCTTTGAAAAGAAAAAGGGCAGGAATTCGAAACTTTCGTCAGCGGGTAAGGTCGAAGTTCAGGCTGACAGCGTTGACAATATTCTGAACGGAGAAAAAATAACTGTACTGAAGATGGATATAGAAGGAAGCGAAGGAATGGCGCTTGAGGGTGCGAGAAAAACAATAGTCGCACACAAGCCGAAGCTTTACGTCTGTGCATATCACAGAAATGACGATATGTTCCGTCTGCCGTTGAAGATAAACGAAATCTGCAAAGGATATAAGTTTTATTTCTGTCATCATCCGTATATCCCTGCGTGGGAGTCTAATTTCTATTGTGTTATTGATTAAGTTATGCTTTTATGGTATACTGTGTATAAATTTCAGGGAGAGGAGAGATTGAATGAGTAACCCCAAAGGAAGAACCCTGCCAAATGCAATATCTATGTTTTTTGTAATGTTGGCAGTTTACAGTATAGATGTATTTTTGTTCAGATCTGACCTGACTGTACTCGGCGATGCGTTTTTTGCTCGTTTCATAAGCTTCATCATTCTTTTTCTATACTTATGGGTGGCGAAAGAACCGATCGAAACCCTTGGAATAAGCAAGAAAAATCAAAAGTTTGTCGCAGGCGGGTTGTACGGCGTTCTTTTTGCTTTTGTTCCGTTGATGTTAGTTACGTTAGGAGAGTATATCTATTACGCTGCTACGGATGCTTCTGCGCTTAACCTGAGATTTGAAACGCCGAATATGACATATGTCAGAAGTGAGGAAAATCTTACACCTGTTGCGGGTGTTGTGATTTACATTTTCACTTGTTTCTTTGGAAATGCTTTCAAAGAATTTTTCTTCCGAGGATTTTTACTTAAAAAGTTCAATAAAGTTACGGATTTTGCAAAGGCGAATTTTATGCAGGCGGTTATGTATATGGTTTTCATAATCCCGTATCTTGCACGAAATATCCCGGATCAGCTCAGCAGAGGGAGACTCACACCATCACTTGCTGTTTTTATGATAGCTTTCTATATAGTCCACGAAACCCTTGCAGGTGTAAAATGGGGACTTATGACGAGAGTATCAGGTTCGACGTACATTGCTACGGTAGATCATTTCTTGTATGTTTTCCTCTCAAACAGTATTTTTATCACAAATCGCTATGTGACCTGGTCATTTATGCTTCATATGATGGCGATTCAGTTAGTATCGTTCTTCTTTGTGTTGATCTACTACTTCTACGGAATGAAAAAAATCAACGAGAAAAAGAAAAAGGAAAAGGCGAAATACGAAGCCGAGCTTGAAGAGATACAAAAAAGAAAAAAAGAACGTCGCGATAATCGTGTGGTAAAAGAAAAATTTGATTCACTCGAAGAAATCAGTCCTGAAAATTTTAAAAATATTGTAACGGAGTCAGAAAAGCGGCAGCGCAGAGAAGACAGTGACGAGAGTGCACTTGAAAATAAAATTATTCTTGAAGAAGCACTCAAGGATGAAACACCGCACGACAACGATGAATCAGTTGATGATTTCCTTCGCAAAATGAACAGGGAAATGCGAAGAAGAGAAAATCCGACAAGCTCTAATGATATTACGGAGGATTTTGATAGTGATGAGTTCCTTAAAGCCTATCAGAAACAGGATGGGTCACATCGGAATCAGAATCACCGTCACCATCATCACCGCCATCATCACGAGCGAAAGGCTGAAACGACACCGGCGGTTTTGCCGAAGAAAAAGCAAATGGCTAAAAAGCCGAAAAGGACACTTTCTCAAAAAATTCAAAGCCTTGGCGGAATTGACGATTCATCTTCGAATGATCTCATATAAAAAGAAAGAGGTTATCTCAGCTGAGATAACCTCTTGAATTTTACATAGTATTATATGCAATTATTATTCTGCTTCCTTCATCTTTGCGAAGCATTCACTGCAATAAACAGGACGGTCTTCTCTCGGACGGAAGGGAACCTTAGCAGCACCACCGCAGTTAGCACATGTAGCCTCGAAAAGCTCACGCTCGCCACGAACAGCGTTCTTTCTTGCGTCACGGCAGCTCTTGCAACGCTGGGGCTCGTTTACGAAACCTTTTTCAGCGTAAAATTCCTGCTCACCTGCTGAGAAAATAAATTCCTCGCCGCAATCCTTGCAGATTAATGTTTTGTCTTCGTACATGATTCTTACCTCACTAACAATATTTTTGTAACCCGTAGGTTACGGACACCTGTGGACGGAAACCCGTTATGTTTTTCACAAGCGCCAAGGTATCATTTTTCCTTGAGTTTTTTTCTGGCTCTTTGCAAAGCATTGTCAACGGTTTTTTCGCTGACAGAAAGTTTATCGGCAATAGAGTTATAGTTGTGACCTGCAATATGAAGATTCAGAACATCCTGCTCGAGAGGAGAAAGATTATTTTTTATCCTGTCGAGAAGCTGTCTCATCCTTTCTTGCATTTCTACTACAACTTCGGGGTTTGCCTGACCATCGGTCAGATCAATACTGTCAATAAGCACGTAAGAATTAAGTGGTATGTGTTTATTTCTCAGTTGATTTCTGACTGCACTCATAATGCAGTTAGAAATACATTTGACAGAGTATGTTGTGTACTCTGCACCTCCGGATGATGAATACCCGTAAACGGAGCTTAAAAGACCTATCATACCTTCCTGAATCAGATCACCGTGCGTCAGGGGACAACGTCCCACGTAAGATGCTGCGATCTTCTCAACAGTCGGAGCAAAAGCTCTGATAAGCTCGTTCATTGCTTCATTATCGCCGTTCCGTGCCGCGTTAAGCATATCCTCCTTTATCGAGAATTTACTCATACGGACACCTCACAGGACTAAGATACAATAATAATATAGCTTATAAGAAAATCAAAGTCAATCGAATTTCGTATTTTCGCTGTTTACACCAAATTGGAATATGGCAATTTGTGCAAAAATGCAGATGAATTTAAACCGAATTGGGATAAAAATATGGCAATTACACAAAAAATGATTTTGTGTTGCAGAAAGTTTTTCTTGAATTCAGTAATTTTTTAATGTATAATTAGCTCATCTTTTCAGGGAGGCGAAACAATGACAGGCTTCATTTTTCTTGATAAACCTGAGGGCATAACCTCGTTTACTGCTGTTAATAAAACACGTCGATTAATCGGGATAAAGAAGGCGGGTCACACAGGTACTCTTGACCCGATGGCGACGGGTGTTCTGCCGATAATG
>JAZRNG010000147.1:0-5867 GCA_045648065.1 Acutalibacteraceae bacterium
TACTTTTCCACAAACAAAAAACCACCCTATTGGGTGGTTTCATGTTTGTGGCAGGGGCAGAAGGACTTGAACCCTCGGCACGCGGTTTTGGAGACCGCTGCTCTACCAACTGAGCTATACCCCTATGTTATTGGTGGGCCATCAGGGACTCGAACCCCGGACCAACCGGTTATGAGCCGGTTGCTCTAACCAACTGAGCTAATGGCCCTTGTTGTCGCTAACAGCCTAATTATTTTAACAAAAGAAACATCAAATGTCAATATCATTTTTAATATTTTTATTTATTTTTTCCACATTATGTATTTGTTTTTTTCTGTTGACTTTTTCGCTCAGGTATATATATAATGAATTGTATAATTCTTTTGTCGCAAAACGTCGAAAAGGTGGTTATTAACATGAAAGAGAAGATGACAAATGATAAGAAAAGCAACAACTTTTTTGATACCCTTAAAATAAGTGTTTTATATTTTTTCTCTCAGATTCCCGCATTTTTCAAATCTTCAAAGCCAACGAAAAACAAAAGTGTCGGTCAGGCAATCAAATTTGCGATTTTCTCCCTCTCAGCAGGAATAATTCAGGTCGTTTCTTTCACTGCTCTTCAGGAGTTGCCTGTGCTTTTTGGAATGAAAGAGCTCGATTACTGGGTCTGCCACATTCCTTCGCTCGTGCTTTCCGTCGTCTGGAACTTTACACTCAACCGTAAGTTTACATTCCAGTCCGCAAGTAACGTGCCCATTGCGATGCTGAAAGTTGCTGCTTTCTATCTTGTTTTCACTCCCGTTTCGGGATGGCTCGGTGACATCGCTGACAAGGCTGGCTGGAATGACTATCTCATCGAAGCTCTCGTGATGGCAAGTAACTTTGTTCTTGAATTTTTATATCAGAAATTTTTTGTTTTCCGTGACAAACAAAAGAAGGTTCTTCCCGAAAACACCGCAGAAAATGCAAGCGTGGAAAAAGAAGCCTCTGTAGAGTATTCGGAATAACACTGCTCATCAGAATTCATATCTTTTTATTTATATTTGTCATACGCTTTTGCTTGACTTTTTACCGTTATATGTTATAATTCTTTTGCAGTTCAAGCTGAAAGTAAGTTTTAACTGAATGAGAGTAAGCTCTGCCTCGGTCGCCCACCGTGTAAAATTTCGGGTACATATCTGCAGAAGTGGCGGAATCGGCAGACGCGCTAGATTCAGGTTCTAGTGAATGCAAATTCGTGAGGGTTCAAGTCCCTTCTTCTGCACCAAAACACCTTGATACCATCAGGTATCGGGGTGTTTTTTGTTTGGGACTTGAAGCTGAAGATAATGCATCATTGAATCATCGCGGATTTTGTGATATAATCAGTCTGACAAAATTGTGGGAATGATAGAAATGATTATTTTAATTGCCGGGGCATCGCATACAGGTAAAACGGTTCTTGCTCAGAAGTTGCTCGAAAAATATAAATATCCGTATCTTTCAATAGACCATTTGAAAATGGGTTTAATCCGCAGCGGTAACACACAGCTTACACCACTGAGCGATGACAAGGATCTAACAAAATACCTGTGGCCTATTGTGTGTGAAATGATTAAAACTGCGATAGAAAATAAGCAGAACTTAATCGTTGAAGGATGCTATATTCCGTTCGATTGGCAGAAAGATTTCGAAAGCGAATACCTCGACGACATCAGATATTACTGCCTTGTAATGAGTGAGAAATATATCAGAAATCACTTTGCTGATATAAAAAACTACGCTGACGTAATTGAAAAACGTGTAGATGATGAATGTTGTTCTTTGGAAAGTGTGCTGCAGGACAATGCCGAAATCTTAAAACTTACACAAAAGCATCAGGTCAACTTTATTCTCATAGATGAACATTACGAGATCAACATTGATCTATAACGACAAATTTTAATTAATCAAGCGGTATGCAGGTGTTTTTTACCCCTCTTTTGCTCCGTTTGCTGACTGAAAGAGAAAAAAGGCATCATTTCAGATGCCTTTTTTCTATTATTTCTTTTTTGTATGCTTAATAACTATGCCTGAAAGCACCGCAAGTGCAAGTACGTTCGGGATAACCATAAGCTGGTTAAACATATCCGTAAGCTCCCACACCAGATCGTTTGACAGGCACGAACCGAGGAAAGTGAACACTACTGCGATTACGGCATAAATCTTTGCTGATTTTTTGCCAAAGAGATAAACCATATTTACTTTTCCGAAAAGATTCCAACCGATGATAGTGGAAAAAGCAAAGAAGAAAAGACATACAGCCACAAAACCGTTGCCGATTTTCTCACCGAAAACGCTGCCGAATGCAAGCTGTGCCATATTCGCTTTTGTTACTCCTTCTGCAGAGCCCGATGCAAGAATACCGTCACCTGCATAAAGAGTTGAGATAACAACCAACGCTGTCATTGTGAGCACAACGAAAGTGTCAATAAACACACCTGCCATCGCAACAACGCCCTGATCATGAGGTTTCTCAACCTTTGCCAATGCGTGTGCATGAGGTGTTGAACCCATACCTGCTTCGTTGGAGAAAAGTCCCCTCTTCGCACCCTGGCTGATCGCCTTTTTAAGTGCTGCACCTACGCCGCCACCGATGAGTGCCTGCGGCATAAAGGCATATCTGAAAATCATTCCGAAGGCTTCAGGGACATTTTTTATATTCATTGCAAGAATTACAAGTCCACCACCGATATACAAAAGAGCCATAATCGGCACAATTTTTTCTGCTACGGAAGCAATTCTGTTCGCACCGCCTATGAAGATAAATCCTGCGACAAGTGCCACCACGATTCCGACAGCCCAGCCGGGAATATTAAATGCCGTGTTAAACGTTTCAGCAATCGAATTCGACTGCACCATACTGCCCATAAAGCCGAGAGCAAGAGTGCTTGCGACAGCAAAAAAACCTGCAAGGATCTTGCCGAATTTTCCTTTGAATGCTTTTCTTATATAGTAAACGGGGCCGCCGTCTACTGATCCGTCCTTATTCACAATCTTTGTTTCCTGAGCAAGTACGGCTTCGGCATAAATCGTTGCCATTCCGAAAAAGGCAATAACCCACATCCAGAAAATTGCACCGGGACCACCGATGAGAATAGCACCACAGGCTCCGACGATGTTACCTGTTCCGACCTGAGCTGCGATCGCAGTCGCAAGAGCCTGAAAAGAACTAAGACCGCCCTTCTGCTTTCCGCCCTTCATAGAAAAACCGCCGAAGGTCTTCTTCATCGCCTCACCAAAGCAACGTACCTGCACAAAACGTGTACGCACGGTGTAATAAACACCGATACCGATAAGCAGGATGATAAGAATGTAGTCTGACAGATACATATTAACCGTCTGCACAATCTTTAAAAGTGTTTCCATTATGATTCCCTCCAAAAAAACAAGACCGCCTGAAAAAGGCGGTCTGAAAAATGACAATCATAAATACAAAACTTTTTGTTTTATGCTCTGTCCTTTTGCCTGAGAGATTCAGCGTAAAAACGCCTTGCACCTTGGGCATCCAATCTAATGGAATTCTCCAGAGTCGCCTCCGCTATCGGTTTCCTTTTCAGGATTCCGAAAGTTTCATCGGGCTACTTTGTCGCAGAGTATAACACTTTATCAATCGATTGTCAATATTTTGTCAAAAGAAATGTTATTTTTTTTCGGAAATTATTCTGACTGATATACGAATGTACAGGCACAATGTATATCGTTGTATGCGAAGGCGTAAGCAAATAATTTTTTGAAAAGGCATTTCAGCTGACCTGTCTTGTTCTCTTTTTAGTTGAAAACTTTTTATTGAAATGGTATACTATTAAAATAAAATCATTCCGGAGATTACTATGTCTGACGTTTTTCACAACATAGGAATACTTGCTCACGTTGACTCAGGCAAAACTACTCTGACCGAACAGCTTCTGTACCTCACAGGTGCAATCCGCAGCTTGGGAAGTGTGGATGCCGGTACTGCGGCAACGGACAGCCTTTCTGTAGAAAAGCAGAGGGGTATTTCCGTGCGTACAGCTACTGCTTCTGCCCGATGGAATGACGTCACGATCAACATTATAGATACACCCGGTCACATTGACTTTGCAGGTGAGGTCGAGAGAGCCGTTTCGGCACTTGATTACGCTGTTGTTATCGTTTCAGCGGTTGAAGGTGTACGTGCACATACTGAAAACATTCTCAAATCCCTTGATGCGGCAAAGCTTCCGCGTATAATATTTATCAATAAAACTGACAGAACAGGCTCGGACACAGCCAAGATTATCAGTGAGCTTGAAGGTGTCAGCTCTCAGCCCCACATCGTGCTTTCGCAGATTGAAAATGAGGGCAGCGAAAACACAAATGTCAGGCTGATTGATGATGAAATTTTCAGGCAGAGAGCGACAGAAGCTCTCGCTGACATCTGCGATGAAGCGGCAGATGCTTTTTTAAGTGATGAGCTTCTCTCTTTCGGCAGAGCAGACGAGCTTGTGAGAGAGGAAATTTCTGCCTGCCGTCTTACTCCCGTTGTTTTCGGCAGTGCGAAATATTCAATCGGTATCAGAGACCTTGCTGACACGTTGGTCAAGTATATGCCCGATTCAAAAAGAAGACAGACTGAAAATCTTTGCGGAATTATATTTAAAATCGAGCACGATAAATCGCTCGGCAAGGTTTCACACATAAGACTTTTCGGTGGTGAAATCGCAAACCGTGATGAGGTTGAAATTTTCGTTCCCGAAGAGAAGAAGATTATAATTTCAGACACAGTTGAATTTGAAGAAAAACCACCCGTGAAAGAAAAGGTTTCGCAGATCAAAAAATTCTGTGGTTCAAAAAGCACGGATGTCGGCATCATCAGAAGTGGTGACGTTGCCGCTGTATGCGGTCTGCCGAGTGCGAAAACGGGTAATTTTATAGGTTCTCTTTGTGTGAACGAGAGTGCGAAGCTTGTAAATCCGTTTCTGCGAGTTAAGGTAACTCCGTCTGATGCTGACCCTCTCAAAATCCCTCAGCTTGCAGCAGCTCTCGGTGAGCTTTCTGACGAAGAACCGTATATCGATGCAAAATGGGAAAACGGACAAAAGGAGATCACTATCAGCACAACAGGCAAAATCCAGCTTGAAGTGCTATCAAATCTATTAAAAGAACGCTACAATCTTTCTGCAGATTTTTCTCCGCCGACAGTTATTTATAAGGAAACTCCTTCGGCAAAGGGCTTTGCAAAAGCAAGGTATACAATGCCGAAGCCCTGCTGGGCAGTCGTCGAGTTTCTTTTTGAGCCGATGCCGAGAGGCTACGGTGTTTCATACCACGGAAGACTCCCATCAAACCAATGCTTTTACAGGTATCAGTCGCATATCCGCACGTCGTTCAATTCCTGCCTTGAGCAGGGTCTTTACGGGTGGGAAGTGACTGATTTCAAGTGTACACTTGTCGGCGGTGAACACCACACAATACACACTCATCCTCTTGACTTTTTCGTCTGCACTCCCATGGCATTCATGAATGGTCTTAACGAAAACGGCTCAACGATTCTTGAACCTCTGCTTAAAATCAGAGTTTCCGCACCTGCCGACCTTTCAGGCAAACTGCTTTCTGAAATCGTCAAAATGGGCGGTGAATACGATTCCCCCGTTATCCGTTCGGATAATGTTATTCTTGAAGCGGTTGTGCCCGTTGCAACCTCAATGGATTTCCCCACAAAGCTTGCGGTTATTTCTTCGGGCAAGGCTGTGCTTAATCAGTCATTTTACGGCTACCGTGAATGCCGTGACGGACTTGAACACATCAATCCCCGCAGAGGTGTTAATCCTCTTGACCGTTCAAAATGGATTCTCTACGCAAGAGGCGCATATCAGACAGATTAAAAGGTGATAAAATGAAAGAATTAC
>JAZRNG010000148.1:0-7280 GCA_045648065.1 Acutalibacteraceae bacterium
CAGGCTATACAGTCGAAGGCTCACTCATCGGTCACCTTGTAAGAGGTGCTATGAACATTGAAAAAATCGGTGAAGAGCTCGGAATTGACAAGGAGCTTCTTATGCTCGTTGAGCATATGGTTCTTTCGCACCACGGTGAACCAGAATTCGGTGCAGCTGTCAGACCGATGTTTCTTGAAGCTGAAATCCTTTCACAGCTTGACTTGCTTGATGCACGTGTTTATGAAATTTCACAGGCTGTATCAGAAACCGAACCCGGTGAATTCACTCCCCGTCAGTGGGCACTTGAAAACAGAAAGCTTTACAACCACGGCTTAAAGGAAACCAAACCGAAAGCTGATTTATTATAAGAGGTTATACTATGGAATGGACAGAAGTTAAAATCAATGTAAACACAAAGGACGTCGACAAAGCGGGTGACATCGCACAGATGGTAGTCCCCTACGGCATTTACATCGAAGATTACAGTGATCTTGAAGAGGCTGCATGGGAGATAGCACACATCGACCTCATCGACGAAGACCTTCTTCAGAAGGACAGAAGCAAAGCTGTAGTTCACATCTACATCTCTCCCGAAGAAAGTCCTGCTGAGGCAGTTGCGTTCCTTTCAGAGCGTTACAATGCAGAAGGAATCGCTCACGAAATCGACCTGAGCATCTGCAGAAATCAAGACTGGGAAAACAACTGGAAGGCTTATTTCAAGCCGTTGCCCGTCGGCGACAAACTCCTCATCCGTCCTATATGGGAGGATGAATACGATGCTGACGGCAGAATTGTACTTGACATCGAGCCCGGTCTCGCTTTTGGTAACGGCGGTCATGACACTACTCGTCTGTGCCTTGAAACACTTGAAAAGCATATCACTCCCGACGTCGAGCTTCTTGACATCGGTTGCGGAAGCGGTATCCTCGGCATTGCAGGTCTTCTTCTCGGTGCCAAGAGTGCAACAGGAGTAGATATCGATGCACTTGCAGTCAAGACAGCGAAGGAAAACGGTACAATCAACGGTTTTGAAGAGCCGAAGTTCACCGTTTTTGAAGGCAATCTTACGGATAAAGTTACAGGAAAATATGACGTTGTTGTTGCAAATATCGTTGCAGATATCATCGTTATGTTTACTGAAAATGTAGGTAAATTTCTCAAAGAGGATGGCATTTACATCACATCAGGTATCATCGATACACGTGAGCAGGACGTTCTTGATGCATTTGAAAAATACGGATTCGAGGTTGTCGGCAGACACGAGAGCTGCGGTTGGCTCTGCTTCGAAACAAAGCTCAAAAAATAAAATCACGGGGTTACTTCAAGAGCAAGTAACCCCGATTTTTATTTGCTGTAAACAATTAAGAGATATCCGTTATCTACGCTTATATGCACCTTATCATCTTTGAATTTATTGCTCACACCCAAAGGAAAGAAGGGTGTCATCTCAGCATTTTCAACGTCAAAAAGCGAACCTTTGATTGTAACCCCCTTCGCTTCTCCTCCGTAAGCGAAAACAGAAAATGTCTTCTTTTGCACTGCTTCAATTGTGATTTCACTATTTCTGATAACCGTAAAAAGCTCACCGTTTCCGACGAGCGTACCAACGCCGCCATTCGCTGCAATATAAGCCAGACTCTGCAGATTTGCTATAGTATGGTCAGTTCTTTCTCCACCGAGCGCACCGTAAATCACAAACTGATTATAGCCTTTTTCAAACCCAAGCTTGATTGCAAGCATTGTGTCTGTGTCATCCTTCATTACGGGATGCACAATAGCGTCTTTGTTTTCGGGCACATCCATAGAATCGAAATCACCAAGAAGAATATGTGGTTCAATTCCCGAGTTTTCCAAGTGAATATACCCTGCATCTGCCGCTATAAGCAAATCATCAGAATTCAGAGAAGGTATTTTTCCGTACATTTCCCCTGCTGAGACAATATAACAAATTCCCATATTATCACTTTCCGTTATTAAGATTAAATCCGCCCTGTATCGGGCGGATTTATTTAGTTATGCTTTGTTCTGTCCTATCGTCTGAAGATAAAGACCGCTCATATCCGTATGTTCTGCATCAATTGCATTGACCTTGCCGTCAAAGTTGACGTCTGCAGCCTCTAAAACTGCAGTAGATGCGCTATCTGCTGTCAGCAGACCTTCTGCAATTGCGTTTATAAGAACTGAGTCCTGACCGTCAATTAAATAGTCACAGTTTGTATCACCGTAAACAACGATAGTCACAGTATCAATAACCTTACTTGTATCGTTGCTGTCACGAAGCTGTATGTAACAGCCTGTTGTAAGCTTATCGCTGTTTTTTAGTGCTACTCTGCTGCTCTTCGGGCTGTAGAACTTGATAAGTGTTGAGCTGTTTTCAAACTTCTGGAGGTAATTACCAACAGTAAGATTGTCAAGGTTCAGACCTGAAATCAAAGCTTTCTGAGTATCAACCTCAAGTCCTGAATTAGACTTCGGAATAAGCTTATTAATTCCGAGTGTACCGTTTGAAAGTATATAATAACCGTACTGCTTTGTCTCAAATGCAGCTGAAACATCCGGAACATTTTCACCCGTAAGCACGATTGAGCCCAGAGTGTACTTCGGCATATCAATGGTGATCGTACTCATTTTCATTGTGTCCTGCGTCGGAACACCCGTTGTGTTTGTGATGTTTGTTTCCTTTTTTAATGTCGCTGAATAAATGAGATTATTTGCAAGATAAACCGTTTCGCCCGGCTTGATGAAGATATCAGTGCTTACTGTTGAAAAGTAAACAGGATCTTTTGTTTCAACATAATTTCCTTCAGCATCGTAAACGTGCTCAATATAGTAGTAATCATATGAACAGACCGTTCTGATAACCTTGCCTTCTGAATAAACTGCTTCTACGCCGTTTGTTGCTGTATTTCCGTAAATGACGCCACCCATTGTATTGAGTTCGCCGCCTGTCTTTACATAGATAGCTCCACCGTAAGTTGAAATATTATTGCATACAGTACCACCGTACATATACATCTTACCCGAAACAGTTATTGCACTTGATGTGGTGTTTTTGAAATTACGGATGATTGCATCATCATAAAGATGGAGCTCACCGCCTGATTTGACATCAACCGCCGCCGCACCGACAACACCTGTATGACCGTAACCACCGTCAAGAATCATCTGACCCTCTGTGAGAGTACCTGCAGCATAGTCTTTCTGTGCCTGTTGCTCAACATTTTCAACCTGATCACCAAGTCGGAGCACTGCTCCGTTTTCAACAGTAAACATAACTCCGTTGAATGCACCTGCACGCATTGAAACAAAAGTTGCATCGTCACAGGTAATTGTTACATCACCTTTGACAGTAATCGGCTTTGTTACGCTGTTGTCTGCAACGACCGTAACGATTCCGACCTCACCCGCCTTGATAGATTCAACAGCATCTATAAGAGTTGTAAACTGAACCGAGTATGCATTCTCTTTGCTTACGATTGCAACAGTCTTTGTCGCAAGGCTTGTAAGCTTGCCGTTTGCAAGGATATACCAGTTTGTATTTGTAACACCAAACTTTGCATAACCCGTACCCATAGCCTCACCGTCGAGCACCTGACGTGTTTCTGCATATGCCTGAGGTGTGATGACAGCTGCATAACCTGCACACTCAAGTCTGTCTGTTACTGTAATATATTTACCTGTCTCAAGATAAACATCGTTTGATGAATCAATCTGAGCCATACCCTTCATAGTTAATAAGCCTTTATTGTAAACAGCGTTACCCTTTGACTTATTTGAAACATTCTGAGCGATATATCCGCCTGTGAGATTGAGGGTTGCATTTTCATTAACAAAAGCAGCACCACCTGCATCATAACCCACATTACCGGTAAATGAACCGCCTTCAATGTTTATTTTACCGTAATAATCAGCACTCAAAGCACCACCGTCAGTAGCCTGATTTCCGACAAAGCTTGCAGAGTTTGCAATAGTCGTCTCGCCGTAAAGGCCGTATGTCGCACATGCACCACCTTTACCGCTTGCGATATTTCCGTTGAAATTACCGCCTGTGATTGTGAGCGTACCGTCATTATTGTAAATAGCTGCGCCCTGAGTTGCTTCGTTGCCTCTGAAAGTGCCATCACTTATCGTTACGATACCGCCGTCACTGTAAATCACACCACCCGTTGATTTCGAGATATTCTGCCAGAAAGTACCGCCCTTAACATCAACCGTACCGACTGTTACACTGATTACAGCACCACGGACTGTCGCTGCTGTAAGAGGAACTGTTTTGAAATTCTGAATCTGTACACCATCTTCGATCGTGAGAACACCGTACTTACCTACAGTAATTGCAGATGCAGTTTCTTCAATTCCGTTACCATCAATATAGAATGCAGGAGAATCATCAAATCCGTATACAGCCGAACCGATAGTAAGCTTACCACTGACATTGATCAACGTACCCTTGAAGCCTTCTGCTCTCTTGAGCACCGCTCCATTCTCACCGAAGAGACCTATTGTTGATGAAATATCAAGCGTTTCTGCAAGCTCGAAATCACGTACAAGATAAACTGTCGGAAGGACTGTTGATGCTGTTGTAGATGCGTATGTAAGTGCATCATCGAGAGATTCATAATAAGTGTCAATTCTACCGTCAATTTCAACTCTCGCAACGTACTGAGGCTGAACACGTCTTACGCTTTCTTTTGAAGTTTCCTTGATCGTTCTTGATGCAGCATATGCCATTGTATTGATCTGTGGATAGTAGTAGAAATATTCATCATCATTAAGGAATCTCCACTCTGATGTGTACAGACCCATAGCATTGATTGCACGCGTACCTGACATTTCAGCGGTTGTCTTAGCTGTAGCACCTGAAATTGTATTTGAAATAGTAAGGTAAGCCGAGTCATAGAAGCACTCTGAAATGCCCGTACCTGTTATCTGACCGAAAGCTATGCCCGAAAGAGAAGATGCCGTAACCTTACCTGCTGTGTATGATTTTGAAATAGAACCCTGATTATAGTAACCGACAAGACCACCACAGTTGGAGTTACCAGTAATAGTTGATGTACTGTAGCAATTCTGGATTGTACCGCCTACGTTATTACCTGCAACACCGCCGACATATCTTGCAATTGCCGCATTGATATCTGAATAAGAGAAACTCTTCTTAACCTCTGAACGGTTATTGTAGCCTACAACACCACCGATATTCTGAACGAAAGACTGATCTCCCGTTGTGTTTGTTGCGTTGATTGATCCGATCATACCGCAACCGACAATTTTTGCACCTGCGAGTATATTACCTGCAACACCGCCGACAGCCTTGTCGCCACGAACCTCACTGTTTGAAACACAGTTTGAAACCTGCGCACCCATTACATAACCTGCGATACCACCAACATTTTCAACACCGCAGATAAGACCGTCCATAATAAGAACGTTATCAATCTGCGCACCTGAGCCGACATAGCCGAAGAAACCGATATTTTTACCGTCTTCAGTAGCATTGACAGTTGTGTAAACACCAGCAATGTTAAATCCGCCGCCCTTAAACGAGCCTGTATACGGCTTACTCGAAGTGCCGATAGGTGTCCATTCCATAAGTCCCATTGAGTCGTCATAGACATTGATGTTGAAAAGAATATTATCCATAACTTCGGCATTGGCTGAAGGATTAGCCTGAACACCGGGGATCGTACCGTTTACAAGTCCTGCAAACCATGCAAGCTCTGACGGTTTGTAAATAAGGTAATAACCCGAATCGTTCTTAACGGGAACTTCAAGCTCACCTGTCCACACATCAGACTGAAGCATCCACACAATAACGGGGAATCCATCATTAATCTCAGTGTAGTCAAAGCTGAAGTAAGGCATAGCCTTATTAAGCTCTCTGACGAAATCTGCTGTATATAATTCATCGAGCGTACGTCCTATTCCTACAGGACCGTCACATTTTGAATACTCATAGCAGTAGAACACGCTTGTATGCTCACCGCCGAAGATTATACCTACAGCACCACCCTTGTCCGCACCTGCACTGTTAACAGATGCAATAGCATAAACACCACGTACTACGCTCATCGTTGAGTAACCGATAAGTCCACCTACTCTGTTATCCGCAGAAACTGAACCTCGGAAAAAGCTTCCGACAAGGTTTGCTCCTGAAAGAGTTCCGACAAGTCCACCGACATTTCTTGTACCTGAAACTGAAGCATCACTATAACATTTTGAAACAACGGCATTACCGTTCGCATAACCAACGATACCACCTGTTCTCTGTTCGCCCGTTACACTACCTGACGAATGGCACTGAATAACAACCGTCTCTGTCGCTGCAAGACCTACAATCGCACCTACGCTGTTATATGTACCCGTAACGCTACCTTCAAAGTAACAATCCTTGATACCCGCACCGTCACTGTTACCAACGATACCTCCGACATTCTGATGACCTGTGATATTGGCTCCTGTCACATTGAGGTTTTTGATAAGAATCGTCTTTTTTGACACAATAAACTCAGGTGCAACACTCTCCGTCTTGCCCTCATCTGCAGTATTAAGTATCTTTCCGAAAAGACCTACGTTACTTGCCGTTGTATTAATATAAAGACCACTGATAGTGTGACCTGCACCGTCAAACGAACCTTCAAAAGGATGCTCCGTTGTGCCGATAGGAGTCCACTGATTTGCAGTAGAACCGGGTGAATTCAATTCGATATCTGCAGTCAATACAGCTTTGATCGAGTTTGTTCCACTGTTTACAGCATTAGCAAACCAAGCGAGCTGCTCCGCAGTTCCGATCTGATACACACCTCCCGAAATTGAAGGTGTTGACATAGAACCATCCCAAGCTCCTGCAACAGTCAAAGCAGGATAAACAGCCCCTACTATCAAAATCAATGAAACTATCACCGCGAGTATCTTACGTTTCATAATTTGTCCTCCTGTTTACACATTTAACCTATCCGAAAAAGAATATAGTATAACTATTATAACTTAACTATTATATTATAAAGTAAAAGTGCAAAAAGTGCAAGTAAATAGAACTCTACCTATTAAACAAGATTAATCTTATCTTTTTGTAAATAATGATAATTTATTTAAAATTTTTATCAAAAAAGACTTGATTTTATCAGTGATATGGTATATAATCATTTAGCGTCAACGGGGTGTAGCGCAGATGGTAGCGTGCTTGGTTCGGGACCAAGAGGCCGTGGGTTCAAATCCCGCCACTCCGACCACTTCAGGTATTCATAAGGTGTTTAGCCCGTGAATACCTGATTTTTGTAAAAAAGCCAACCTTAAAA
>JAZRNG010000149.1:0-30414 GCA_045648065.1 Acutalibacteraceae bacterium
GAGAGGGTTCTACTTGCATAAAGCTTTCTTCCCTCCGACTCAGAAGCTACAGTCTCAAAGTAATCATCTGGCGATTCTCACCAACCACCGCCTCTCTGAAACAAACTACAATGAACACTCTTCGTCATAGTCTTTATATACGATTTTAACAATAATACCACGATAAAATATTTTTGTCAAGCTTTTTTAGTTTCGTTCAGAGATTTTCTTAAGATTATTGAAGCTGATGCGAGCTGATTCAAATAAATCAATGTCACAGCTGTCTTGCTCGATAATAATATATTCTACTCCGCTTTCCACACAAGCTCTGTAGCATTCATCAAGATCAAGGTTACCTGTACCTATCTCTGCATACTTTCTTTCGCCGTTCTCGATCTTATAATCTTTGAAGTGACATACTTTCATTCTGCCCTTAACTTTTCTTATATAGTCCGGAGGATAAACTCCACCTGTCTGTAACCAATGTGTATCAAGTATAAAATTAAACAAATCAGGATCAGTATCCTCAATCATTATATCAAGCTGAGTTCTTCCACCATAGCGTTCAAGTTCAAAATGATGATTATGATAAGCATACTGAAAACCTGCATCTTTGATTTTCTTTGCAGCAGGTGTGAAATCAGCAATATACTTTTTCATACCTTCAACTGATCTGTATTCCTCCGGACTCCAACCAAGACCGATATTCTTACAACCAAGTGCTTTATGCTCGTCAATCAAAGCTTCGGTATCGTTAAGTATTCTTTCCATCGGGACATGTGTAAGGCAGACTTCCATATTGTATTTCTTACAATACTCCGCAACCTTATAGTTATCAAGTTTACCTATGCCTGAGACCTGAACGACTTCGACACCCATTTCAGAAAGTTTCGAAAGAACATTATCAAGATCTTCAAAAGTGTCAATTATGCTGTGAAAATTATACAAAGTAATACCAAGTTTCATAATGCAACCTCCAAATGCTAATCAATAATTTTTTCTTGTATTTCTTCCCAAAGAATATACATTTTTTCAAGCTCTTCGTTATTACTTCTGAGCTTTTCTGTATATTCAATAAGTTTCTCATAGTCACTCTGTATCTCAGATGAATTAAGGAAATTTTCTACTTCTTCTATTTCCTTTTCTATGTGTGCAATAGCTTCTTCAGTTTTATTCAGCTGAGTCCTAAGCTTTCTTTGTTCTGCTGCTTGTTCTTTTTTTAATTTGTATTCATTTACTTTTGGTGCTGATTTTTCCTTAATCACAACAGTGTCTTGTAATGATGCAGTTTTTTTCTCAATGTAATAATCATAATTTCCAAGGTATTCCGTCAATCCTTTATCACTGAGTTCGAGGATACGTGAACTCAGCTTATTGATGAAATATCTGTCATGTGAAACAATAAGCATCGTCCCGCTGTAGTCAATCAAGGTATTTTCAAGCTCTTCTCTTGAAAAAGTATCAAGATGATTGGTCGGCTCGTCAAGAAGTAACAAGTTATATCCCCCAAGCATTAATTTCAGCAGTGCTATCCTTGCACGCTCTCCACCGCTTAATTCGCTCATAAGTTTAAATACATCGTCACCTTTAAACAAAAACGCTGCAAGTGCACTTCTGATTGATGTCTGAGTCATTTGAGGATAAGCTGACCAAATCTCCTCAATAGCTGTCTTGTTCAGATCGAGTTTCGCCTGCACCTGATCAAAATAACCTTTTGAAACATTTTCACCAAAAATAAACTTTCCGTCAGTCGGTTTATATTCACCCATAAGTGTTTTTAGCAATGTAGTCTTACCACAACCGTTATCACCTAATAAAAACACTTTTTCTCCACGTGTCAAATGTAGACTAACATCTTTGAAAATAACTTTTTCACCAAAAGATTTAGATAACGATTTTGAAATTATCACATCATTGCCGCTTACAAATTTAGGCTCAAACGATACACGAATACGTTCAACTTTACTGTCCGGTATGACAAGCTGTTCTTTTATTCTCTCGATTACCTTGAGTTTACTTTCAGCAGTTTTAATGTTCTTCTCACGATTCCACTGTCTTTGTTGTGCTACGATCCCCTCTAAGCGTTCAATCTCTTTTATATCACACTCATACTTTTCCTCAATGGCTTTTTGTTCTGCTTTCTTTTTTACTAAAAATTCTGAGTAGTTACCCTTATAACATCTTACTTTTCTACTTTCAAGCTCAACAGTCTTGTCAGTGATTTTATCAAGAAAATATCGGTCATGGGATATTACAAAAACCGCACCGTTATAGTTTTTAAGAAAATTCTCAAGCCACTCAACAGATTTGATATCAAGATGATTCGTAGGTTCATCAAGCAAAAGGAGATTACTGTTCGAAAGAAGAAGTTTTGCCAATGCAACCTTAGAACGTTGACCTCCGCTTAATTTGTCAGTTGTCATATCAAAGTCTTTTTCTTCGAACCCGAGCCCCAATAAAGCACTTCTCGCACGACTTCTGAATGTTAGACCGCCTTCATTCTGAAACCTGACCGTAAGCTCATCCTGAACCTTTATATTTTCTTCAGCATTCCCCACATCGTTCATAAGGTTAAGGTTTACAGACTCAATCTGCATTTCAAGATCTGAGAGATAGTCAAAAACACTAAGTATTTCCTCATATAACGTACGACCTTTTTCCGAGCAGGTATGCTGTTCCATATAGCCTATTTTAACATCTTTAGCCTTAACAACATCACCTTCAGTAGGTTCAAGCTCACCACGGATCAGATTAAACATAGTAGTTTTTCCGACACCGTTTGCACCTACAAAGCCGACTTTCTCTTTGTCATTAATATCAAAATTTACTTTTGAAAACAATTCTCGTTCACCGAACCAGAACGATAAATTCTGAACATTTAAAACTGTCATAATAATCTCCGAAAGTTTAATATATAGATTTTACAACAATATCGCAAATAAAACAAGATAAAAAAATATAAAAAATAAGCTCTCTGCAAAGCAAAGAGCTTAAAAGATTTTATCCTTCTGTATCCTGAGTAGAACCGGAATCAGACTCTCCATCCGAACCATTTCCTGAATTTTCGTTTTCTTTATCATTTCCAATATCCGGAAAATTTAACGAAGGTAGTTTATCAGAAATTGCCGGTGGTAAAAGAGTCGGTCTGTTATTTCCACCCTGATCCTGAGTTTCAGAGTTTTCAGTATAGTCAGAATCATAATTATCTGATGTGTCCTCTTCTTCAGAACCTGAATCATAGTTCGAATCTGAACTACTGTTCGAACTACTACTTCCTCCATTACTGCTGCTTTGATTGCGATTAACAACCAAATCAAGAACACTATTTCTGTTTTCATCAAGAATTATGTTTGTTTCACCATAAAGAGCCATCTGAAGTTTTTGTGCACAATATGCATAGTCAGCAATCCAAGCCCACTGTCCGTTGATCTTTGTTGAAGCCCTGTCAACATAGTCCTCACTCGGTAAGACGATTTCGACCATCTCATAATCCATCCAACCGTTAGTATACGCCTGAGCAATCAGCTTCATAACCTCAGATTGATTATATCCTGTTCTGAGATAAGGTGAAACCTGCTTGAATGCATTTAGAAGTTGACCGTTAGTAGCCTCCTTAGCACTACTGATCAAACCTTTGATAACTGAACGCTGTCTTCTTGTACGGCTGATATCACTATCAGCATCACATTTTCTGATACGGCTATAAATCAAAGCCTGTTTGCCGTTGAGTGTAGCTGTGCCTTTTGGGAAGTCTTTCTGTGAAGATGTTCTTCTTATATAATTTGCTTCGTAATCCTGCACTTCAACAGTAACACCACCGAGAGCATCAATCAATTTCGGGAAAGACACAAAATCAACTGCGATAAACTCATCTATCTCAATCTTGTAATTATTTTCAATTGTGTTGAGCAATGTTGCAGGCCCGCCATAACGGTATGCAGAATTAAGCTTAAAGTAATGATCATAATACGTACCGTTTTCACGCGGAAGCGACATATAAGTCCAGCTGTCTCTTAACAATGAAACCATTGTAATAGTTTTGGTTTTCTTATTAATGGAAACCAACATCATTATATCTGAACGACCATCATCAGACTTACCCGTTTCACTGTCAACGCCACACAACAGAACATTGATAACGTTCTTGCTGTACATTTTTTCTCCGCCATTGTTAGCCCATGAATAAAGAAAATCATTAAGAGAATTAGCATCTACGTCACCCATAGCCTGCCAATTATGATCTTCTTCGTATATCTCCTGCTCTGTGAACGGATCATTGTAGTTAAGACCCTCATCATCATATGTTCCGTCGGAAAAATAATAAAAATAGAACCACGCCAAACCGCCGCCTGATACCAACAGAAGCACAATAACAAGCGAAAGAGCTATTATTTTTATGTTATTACCTCTATTACGTGTAAAGAAATTACCCTGACTTTTATTTTTATTTTTATTTTTATTTTTCATCTTAGTATCAATTTCAGCTTCAGAAACATAGCCCATCTGAACATCCGCATTATCATCCTGCCGAGGTTGCATGTAGAAATCAGCATTTCCATCGCTATAAGATGTAATATCCTCAAACTCCATTTCTTTGTCGCTTGTTGAAGAGTTTATATCTGAATAATGAGCATATTTTTTATTAAATTCAGCATAATCGTCGTATTCTAAGTCATTTCTTTTATTATCTAACATTAAATATCACCCTTTTTAACTCTGAAGTGTAAAAGTGTAATCTAAAAATCCTGAAGCGAACAATCCAAACTATTGTTCGCTTCAGATTCAAAAATATTCCTCTTAGTTTTTAGGCTCAATCTTACCGTAAAGATTTGTACCAGCGGAATCTGAACGCGGAGCACGTGTAGGCTGAGAAGCAACTGAAGACTTATTTGAAGAATTATTTCTTCTGTAATCATTTCTGCGAGAACCCTTGTGTCCGGGATTAGTTGCCGTAAATCCCTCGGCAAGAGTAATTACAACTCTTCTGTCACTTTCTGAACCAACAGAATGTGAATCAACACCCTCAATTTCCTGTATAGTTGTATGAATGATTCTTCGTTCATACGGATTCATAGGATCAAGCGTTACATTTCTACCGTATTTCTTAACCCTTGATGCATTTTTCTTAGCGAGTTCACGGAGAGTTTCCTCTCTTTTCTCTCTATAGTTACCTGCATTGATAGATACTCTCTTGTATCCGTCATTACCTTTGTTTATAACAAGTCTTGTAAGATACTGAATAGCATCGAGTGTCTCGCCTCTACGACCAATTATGTAGCCGTAATCATTACCGCAATCAAGCTGAGCCACAACGCCTTCATCATCTTCAGAAACTGAAATTTCAATTTCGCCTACACCCATTCCTTCAAGAATAGAACGAATATACTTTTCAGCTTTCTTTGAAGCTTCACCTGTATACATTTCTTTAGCAGGTACTTCCTGCTTTTCCGGTTTTACTTCAACTTTTGGTTCTTCCTGCTTTTTAACAGGTTTCTGCTGAGGCTTCGCCTTCGGCTCTTTCACCTGCTTTTTAGGAGCAGGTTTTACCTCATCAGGAATTTCATAATATGCTCTTGCTTCTGCAAGAGAACCGCCAAAAAGACCTAACGTCTTTTTCTTTGCCATTTTAATAAGCTCCACACTGACATCTGCGTCCCAAGGAGCATTAAGTTCTTTTTTAGCCGCTTCTATAGCTTCTTCGTTAGTAGCACCTTTACCAAATGCTTCTTTAATCAAGAGGTTCACCACCTGTACAATTATACAATATAAATGACACATAAAGTGTGTCTGTTTTCTGAATTATTTGTTAATTCGCTTAACACTTTCTTCTCTCGAACGTCTTTCGATCGTTTCTTTAACCATGTCTTTAGCGACATTTTTCTGCGGAGAAAAAATCTTTTTCATCACTACTGACTGAATCATTGCAAAAATATTAGAAACAATCCAATAAATACCAATACCTGTCGGGAACATAGTTGTAAACCATATAGACATAGCAGGCATCATAAGCATAGTACAACCTGCACCGGGTGCTTTGGCTGCCGGATTAGATTTCTTCTGCTGCAACTGAGTGATAAATGCACTCGCAAGAGATGTAAGACCCGACAAAATAGGAATAAGGGCATATTTTGACTTAAAATCAGGTTTAACACCAAGTTGGAAACCAAAGAATACAAAACGATCATTTCCTACGAAATCAGAAACCTTCTGCATCGCTTCTGCTGAAACACCTTCAATACTCTGACCAGAAAGATAGTCAACAAATTCATTAAAGTGTTCAAGCAAATAAAGCGGATGGTACATAGCCGTCTTACCGATATCAAGTCCGGTATCCGTTGCCATAGCAACAAAAGATTCGATAAGAGCTTCTGAAGCGCCCTTATCAAGACCAATCGCATAACGCAGAGGATTATAAAGAACTCCGAAAAGACCGATAATAAACGGCATCTGAATCAACATAGGTAAACAACCTGCTGACATCGGATTATAGCCCTCACGTGCATAAAGATTCTGAGTTTCCTGCTGAATCTTCTGAGGATCACCAGCATACTTTTCCTGGATTCGTCTGATTTTAGGAGCAAGACGCTGCTGTTTAGCCATTCCCTTCTGCTGATTAATGGTAGTAGGCATCATAATAAAACGCGCAAATATGGTAAACAGTATAATTGCAAAACCGTAACTTGCACCAAAACCATCAACAACACTGTAGAAAAACAGCATAACATATCCGAAAATCGGACTTATCACATCATATAAAAATTCGTAGACAGCTGCCACAGCACTCAAACCCCTTTAAGTTTTCCGACCCTTCTCTTTTTTTGGAGGAACCGGGTCATATCCCCCCTTAAACAGTTGATTGCACCTTAGCAATCTGAATATTGTCATAAATGAGCCTTTAAAAGCTCCGTGCACCTCAATAGCTTCAATCGCATAGTGCGAACACGTAGGATAATACCTGCACATATCAGGCAAGTGCGGTGATATATGTCTTTGATAAAACCTGATAATACTGATAAGGCAATTTTTCATTGTTTTATCACACCGGCCTTCTTCAAGTGCTGAAGCATAATTTTTTTAATATCGGTGCTTTTCATTTTTACAGTCCTTGTACGGGCTACAAAAACAAAATCATAACCTCCGTTAAGAAGCGGAGATACATCGTGAAACGCCGCACGTATGATGCGACGGCAGCGGTTTCTTTCAACCGCATTTCCAATTTTCTTACTCGTAGTGATACCCATACGGCAAATTCCCGCGCGGTTATTCTTTAAAATATAAGTAACCAACGCAGGATCAGAGTATGATTTTCCTCTGCCGTAAGCCCTTCGGAAATCGCTATTTTGCTTTAATACATTAAACTTCATATCGGGCAAAAATATCAAATCCGTTCAACGGTGGGTACAACCCTGAAAATTAGATTAGTAAGTCAACTGCTTTCTGCCCTTAGCTCTTCTGCGAGCAAGAACCTTGCGGCCGTTTCTGTCAGCCATTCTTTTACGGAAACCGTGTTCCATCTTTCTGTGACGCTTCTTGGGCTGATATGTTCTCTTCATCTTTCTAACCTCCGTTTCAAAACGTGAAAATTTTCGGATTATCCGATTTATGACACCATTATGCCTTATCTGAAATAGTGCCTACAGAACAGTATTATATATCAATATTGTCCATATGTCAATGATTATTTTTCTATATATTGATGATTTTCTCTTCATTATAGAAAGAAGAGATGCCATAAAACATCTCTTCTTTAAAATTATTTGTTTTTAAGCTTCGAAACTAATCTTTGGAAGAACTTCACAATCTCAACAAGCGGAATTATTGAAAGTCCGAGGCTGAATGCAATAGCATATTCTTCCCAACCAATTTTAACAAACTCAAATGCATTTGCAAGCGGTTCAACTTCAATAACAACAGTAGTAAGAACAAGTGCAAGCGCTGCTGCACCAAGCAGCCATTTATTCTGCTTGTTAAGCATAAATATACTACCTCGCTGCGAACGCATATTGAAGCTCTGGAAAATCTCCGCAAGACTCATAGTAAGGAATGCCATAGTCATTCCGTGACTGCTTTCAATATTGAATGCCCACGTGCCTGTTTCAATGAAATGTCCTATGAAATAAGATGCAATTGTAAGAACAGCAACAAATACACCCTGATATGCAACATCAAAACCTACACCACCTGCAAAAATACCTGCTTTAGGATCACGCGGAGCTTTTTTCATAGCATCCGCTTCACCATGTTCCATACCAAGTGCAAGTGCCGGAAGACTATCTGTAATAAGGTTAATCCACAGCATATGAACAGGCTTAAGGATCGTAAATCCAAGAATTGTTGCGACAAATACGCTTACTACTTCTGCAAGATTGGAAGAAAGAAGGAACTGAATAGCTTTTCTGATGTTAGCGTAAATCTTTCTGCCCTCACCTACAGCGGCAACGATTGTAGCAAAGTTGTCATCAGCAAGAATCATATCTGCAACATTCTTGGTAACATCAGTACCCGTGATACCCATACCAATTCCGATATCAGCAGACTTGATGCTCGGAGCATCATTTACGCCGTCACCGGTCATCGCTGTTACTTTACCGCGATTCTTCCATGCATTGACAATACGAACCTTGTGTTCGGGCTGAACACGTGCATAAACGCTGTATTTATCAATAACCTTATCAAGCTCTTCATCGCTGAACTTATCAAGTTCCTGACCCATTATAGCCTGTGAAGGATCATCAAGTATACCTAACTCTGAAGCAATAGCTACAGCTGTGTCAATATGGTCACCGGTAATCATAATAGCACGGATACCTGCGCCCTTACACTCTTCAACTGCAAGTTTAACCTCAGGTCTCACCGGGTCGATCATACCTGAAAGTCCGATAAATGTCATATCGTCTTCAAGAGAAGCGGGTTCGAAAGTTTCAGGTTTAACAGAGTACACTTTGAACGCACCTGCAAGAACTCGAAGTGCCTTATCAGCCATACCTTTATTAGTCTTTCTGATTTCGTTTCTGTACTCATCTGTCATCGGAACTATTCCGTTTTCAGTAAGCATCGTAGTACATCTCTTGAGAATCTCATCAGGAGCACCCTTTGTGTACTGAACAAACTTACCGTCTTCAGCATGAACAGTACTCATCATCTTTCTCATTGAGTCAAACGGAGCCTCACCTACACGAGGTGTGAGCTTTTTAAGCTCATTTTTATTAAGATAGTTTTTATATGCATAGTTTACAAGTGCAGCTTCAGTAGGTTCACCTACAGCTTCGCCTGCATCTTCGTCGATTTCAGCATCTGTACAAAGGCACATCGCCTTTGAAAGCAACGTCTCATCTTTAGTGTAACAGTCAACAACTGTCATCTTATTCTGAGTAAGTGTACCTGTTTTATCAGAGCAGATGATCTGTGCACAACCAAGTGTCTCAACTGCTGTAAGTTTACGAATAACAGCATTTCTCTTAGCCATCTTAGTTACACCTATAGAAAGAACAATCGTAACCACAGCCGCAAGTCCCTCAGGAATAGCTGCAACAGCAAGGCTGACGGCAACCATAAAGGTATCAATTATAACATCGAGGCTGAACTCACGTGCTTTGAGAACGCCAACACCGAACATAACAACACAGATACCGAGAACAAGCCATGTAAGGATCTTACTAAGACCAGCAAGCTTCTTCTGAAGAGGTGTCTGCTCCTCCTGAGCGAGTGTAAGCGCATCAGCTATCTTACCCATTTCAGTATTCATGCCTGTTCCGCAAACAACTGCTGTGCCACGACCGTAAACAACAGTACTACCCATATATACCATATTTTTACGATCACCGAGAGGTACTTCTTTATCAGAAGCAAGAGTGTCAGCCTTCTTAACAACCGGAACAGACTCACCGGTAAGAGCGCTTTCTTCAACCTTCATCGAAGCACACTCAAGAATTCTCGCATCAGCCGGTACGGCATCACCTGCTTCAAGAAGCACAATATCGCCGGGGACAAGATCTTCACTGTGCACCACTGAAAGCTTTCCGTCACGCAAAACCTTTGAGTTTGCAGCGGTCATAGTCTTGAGAGCCTCAATTGCCTCTTCAGCTTTACTTTCCTGAATAACACCAAGAATAGCATTAAGCACAACAACAAACAAAATAATAAAAACATCTGCAAATGATTCATTTTCCCATGCAGCTGTAACACCGGAAAGTGCAGCAGCTACAAGAAGAACGATAATCATCGGGTCTGCCATCTGCTTAAAAAACTTTACAATAAGGCTTTCCTTTTTTCCTTCCTTGAGCTTGTTTTTTCCATGCTCAGCAAGTCTCTTCTCAGCTTCAGCCGTACTGAGACCTTCTTTGACAGCATTCAGCTTATCAAGCACCGAATTGCTGTCCATTGAGTAGAACTTCATCAAGAAATCTCCCTTCAAAAATAAAATAAAAAACCAAGTCACAGTAAAAAGCTGTAACTTGGTTAAATTCACATTAGCTCAGTACAGCTTTACTGTACATGAGTCTCGTTTATTAAGATATGCCAGGCCGAAACCGTGTGCTTGTTGACATATCACACTATCGTGTAAACTACTCCCTCATGGGTGGTCTGTTTGTAATATATTAACACAATTATAATTAATTGTCAAGATTACCGCACATAACTAATTTACATCACAATACTTACCAATATCAAACTTAAGTTTAGGATAACGTAAAAGTCTGCCTCGTGAAGTGATACCGTCCAATTCAACCTCTACTCTATTCGTATCACTGTCTGTACCTGCTATTTTGGGTTTCATATATGATGTATAAGAGATATTTCTGAAAACGACATTTTTGATTTCAAAATTTTCCGCTTCTTCATCATAAATTTTCACAAGTATCGGTCTGCCTTCATCACGGAATATCTCAATATTTTCAAAAAGCACACCGTCAATACTGCCTTGCGTTTTCTCTGCGACAACTACAAGCGACCCTATCCTGTCGTTGTCCCATATACCGTCACGGTAAATTACTGCACAGTCACGAAAAGTAACATCAGAAATACTTTTTTCAACTTCGCCCGTTATTCCGAAGCATCTTGCATAGCCACCCCAAGCGATACAATTTGAAAAAGTGATATTTCGGCTATCCATTGAGCCGCCGAGTGCTTTTACTTCAAACGTGTCATCTGCAACTCTTGCGAAGCAATTCTCGACCGTTACGTTATGGCTGTTACAGATTGCAAAACCGTCACAGTTACCACGACTACCTATTATATCTACATTATCTATACTAACATCTGTACAACAATATGAAATAAAGGACCATTCAGGAGAATTAATTATTTTAATTCCGCTTACTTCTATATTATTACAGTTTGTAAAAACTACACCACGTCTTTCTCTCCTGTCAAGGTGAGTAAGATCTATTACACCTCTTCCGGTCAGAATCAGATCGCTACAGTTATTGAAATTGAGAAAAGGATACCTTGTAAGGCCTATAGAATTATGATACGGTGCATTTTCTTCGAAGTACTTGTTTTCATCTTCAGCGCAATCAATATCATAGAGATGATTAGCTATGACGTAGGCACCTTCACGAAGATAGATTACCTGGTTATTTTGACCTACGAAATTAACATAATCATACTCATAGACACCTTTATCAAGGACGATAACGTTATCCTCTCCGTATTCCTTTACGTATTCTGCAATCTCCGCATCCTCATTAACCTTCTCACGTACCATAAGAGTATATCCGTAATACTGATCAGCACCGTTAAAAAGAAAAGTATATACACCCGTCTTGTCTATAGATGCAGTTACAGTATTATCCTTACACCGGGCTTTCACCTGATGAGATTCAGGCAAAACAATTGCATTTTTAAGTTCAACATCTTCACCTGTAATCTCAATATTAAACGTGAAATCTTTATCTGCATCAACGTAAATTTCAGAGAAGGAGTGAAGTGTTCCCGTATCATCGGCACGAATAAATACAACTGAAGCATAAACCGGAATATCAAATTCACCGATTTTGGCAGTATAGTACGGTGAAACAGTTATACCGTTAATATCTTCATAACCCCCGGACTGGGCATATTCAGGCAACTGTGCAGATACTCGTCCTACAAGCTCCTGCTCGGTAAGTCCCGCTTCCTCAAGTGTAATTATCGCTTCCTCCGGGTATGACAGAACTGAAAAATTAAAATCATCACTTTCAGGATTAACAGGAGCCGGGAATAACATATTTGAGAAAAAAATCGAAATCGTTGTAATAACTGTAAATACAAATTTGATTAAGGCTTGCATCAGATTACCTCCACTCAATATTAAGCACAAACTTGTCTTTTGATTATTATAATACAGTTAAAAGAAATTTACAACAAACTACAGCGAAACGATTTGTTCATAATTTATTAACATTTGCAAATCGCATTTATGCTAATATGGAAAAAATGATAGAAAGAGATTGTTTTATGAAGAGAACATTTTGTCTTATACTTACTGTAATTCTTACGTTAAGCTGCCTTTGTCTGCCAAACTTCAGTATGTCTTTTTCTCCACTGACAACTGCAAGTGCTGTGGGTTTTGAAACAGAAAGCGGTGTTCAGATTGAAATTTCTCCGTTTCTGTACAAATCCACCCTTTTCCCTATGGAATTTCCTAGTCATCAGTCCTATGACATAAAAGAAAGCAGTACTGCAGGAGATTATGCGATTTCAAGAGAAATCAATGATCTCTCCTACATATTCACCTTCCCTGCAGGTACTACCGCAATAGAATGTCTTGTCTCCCTCAACGGTGAAACAGATTGGCGCGGATTTAATATAAACACCACAAAAAATCCGTCCTTCTGGGAAAAAGATGAAAACGGCAGCATCGACTATAATAAACCGCTTACATTCAGACGCACTGAAGAGCTTGCTGAGCGTGACGAGTACGGTGTTTTATACAGGGATTATCTCAGAGATAAAGACGTAGACGGTTTCAGAGATTTTGACAAAATATACTGGAAGCTCATCTACACCTGTGGCGGGGAAACCTATACAGATTACTTTGACATCAAACTCTTTGATTACGACAAAGCTGAAAAGCAAATCCTAAAAACTGTTAACTTCAATGTAGCAGGACTTCCGTTCTCAGCTATAAACGGTGAAAACGTAATTGCAAATCAAAAAAGTGCTGCCGAGTATCTGTCACAAAACAACTTTGACATTGCCGCCGTACAGGAAGACTTCGGATATCACAAGCACCTTGCAGACAATCTCAGCAATCTGAATTATGCGACCAACTACACAGGCGGTATTCCCGGCGGTGACGGATTAAATATTTTTACAAACAATATGCCGATTTATAACGAAACCCGAGTTAGTTGGAATGAAGCTTCAGGCATTCTGGCTGACGGCTCAGACGAACTCACTCCTAAAGGATTTGTTTACACAGTTATAGATGTAGGTAACGGTATCTATGTAGATTTCTATAACTTGCATGCTGATGCTTATGGCGGAGAAGGTTCCAGATCTGCAAGAACCGCACAGTTCAAGCAACTCGCTGAATTTATAAAAGCTCGATCCGCTGAAAATGACAGACCTGTCATCGTAACCGGTGACTTCAATAACCATATACACGCACACGAGGACGACGGAGCTCTTTATAAGACACTCTATCAGGAATGCGGTTTAAAAGACGCTTGGGTAGAGTTTCACAATAACGGTAACTATTTCGATATGTATAGCTGGCATATTTCAGGGCTTCCCTCCTGGGGCAACTGGGATTCCGTTGAAAGATTTATGTATAAATCAGGCGGAGGAGTTGATATTGTTGTCAACGATTTCAGATATGTCGAGGTATGTAATGAAAACGGTAAAGTAATATCCGACCACTCTTCAGCTGAATGTGATTTCTTACTTATAAAAACAGAAGATTACGTTGAAAATTCTCAGGGACTCATGGTTACTGAACCACCGAAGAACAGTTTTTATAACATCCTTAAATGGATTGTTAAGGATTTATTCCTCATCCTTTCCGATCTCGGCAATATCCGGGAATTAATAAAAGAGTTAGTTAATTTATAATATAAAAGTAACGACACCGTGAACTATATGCTCATGGTGTCGTTTTAATATGTAAAGAACATACAAGATTATTCAATAAAAAGATTTATTAAAAATGTTGTTCCGTTTTAATTTCAATCTATAATTACAATAGCTTCAAA
Organism: Acutalibacteraceae bacterium; assembly: GCA_045648065.1. GTDB lineage: Bacteria > Bacillota > Clostridia > Oscillospirales > Acutalibacteraceae > CAG-488. Next base: position 14,157 of record JAZRNG010000149.1, read on the forward strand.
AAGTATAAATATATTGTTTTTCTTTGTTTTAAATGATAAAATACAACAAGTAATATAACTTTATGCGAGGTAACTAAGTATATGGCATTATTTAATTTTATTAAGAAGAGAAATAAATCTGAAAATAAAAATGCACAGTGCAAAGACTACAGTTTCACCACATCAAATGATGATGATTTAAAAAATAAAATCCAACAAGCGTCCAACGTCTTAGATTATTGCACAGAAACCAGCACTTTATGCAAGCAATGCACAAATGATAAACACAACTTCATCAAAGCAGGTGAATATAACGGTAAAACAATATACAGGTGTGATAAGTGCGAGTTGAAGATTCAATCTCCGGTACTTTCCAAAACGATCTATAAGGAGTATTTGGGCAGCTACATAAACGGCATATCTCACAAATGGAATGATGTCGATATGCATACCGAAGACATTGTAAGCTTTACTATTACTTTTGGTGACCTTCCGATCGTTACCGCCAGATACGACGGTAATGTAATAAAAATTAAGAATTCAATTAACGGAAGCAGAGATGGTTGGAGATCTTTCCCGGAAGGATATTTTGAAGAAAAAACAATCAAATTATCAGAAGAAGACAAACGCAAATTACACGAACAATTAAGAACTTTAAATTTTAATTCGTTTATAACCTCACCAGATACACTCAGTAATATTGGAGCGTGTGGCTTTTGTATCAGCAATAAATTCCTTTGCCATTTTTCAGACGGTAAGGGTTTTGAATGCCTTTCTCCTGATTGTGATGATTTCAATGCTTTGGTTAAAATCGTGAAAAGTATTATAGAAACGGAAACTGAACCTATTGGCATTGAAGAAGTTTTATGTGATACGCAGGAAACACTATGGCTTTGCAAAAAATGTGGAACAGGCAATAAATTCAATTATATGTTCTGCATAAACTGTGGCACAAAACGCCCGTGGTGATTAATATATCAAAATGCAAAATCATGCACCGATAAAAAAATAATAGTCACCGAAACTATTGTCTCAGTGACTATTATGGTCCGAGTGGCGAGACTCGAACTCACGGCCTCTTGAACCCCATTCAAGCACGCTACCACCTGCGCTACACCCGGATGCTTGATTATTGTACCACAAAAAATGGATTTGTCAACCTTTTTATCAAAATTATTTAAAATATTTTAAAGACTGAAAGATGAATGTTCAAATCATCTTTCAGTCTTTATTTTTTATACTGTTTTTCTTGTCTTCGGCTTTTTTGAAAACAAAAGTATCAATGGGAATATTTCAAGTCGGCCAAAGAGCATATCTATTATAAATACACACTTCGCAAACCAACTGTAAACAGAGAAATTACCTGTTGGACCGACAGTTCCGAGTCCCGGTCCGATATTGTTTAATGTAGCAATGACACCTGAAAAGTTACTTACAAGATCAACGTTATCAAATGAGACAATAAGCATGGATATAGCCATAATGAAAATATACAGACACATATAGACACTTGTACCCTGCATAACATCATCAGTAACTTTCTTTCCGTCAAACTTGACAACATTAACGCTTCTGGGATGTAAGAGTCTCTTCAACTCTCGCCTTGCATTTTTAAAGATTAATATAACTCTTGAAACTTTAATTCCGCCTGCAGTACTTCCTGCGCAGGAACCTATACACATTACAATCAGCATAATAACCTTGCTGAGATCCGGCCATTTATCAAAATCAGTGGTCGAATATCCGGTAGTCGTCATAACCGAGCTCACTTGGAATGCTGCATGACGAAAAGATTCAAATCCCGTGTCAAAAAAAGATCTGACATCCAGCGTAATAATCAAAATGGCGCTGAACATTATAAGTATATATGCACGTAATTCCTCGCTCTTTAAAATATCCTTTATTTTTCCGCAAAGCAAAAGAAAATAGAGATTGAAATTAACGCCAAAAAGCGCCATAAACACAGTTATGACACCCTGTTGATACGGCGTATACGATGCAATACTGTCATTTCTTACACCGAAACCACCCGTACCTGCGGTACCAAAAGTAAGAGTAATACTGTCAAACAAAGGCATCTTACCGATTAAAAGTAAAACGAACTCAATGACTGTCATACCAAGATATATGCCATAGAGGATTCTTGCCGTCGAAATAGATTTCGGAACAAGTTTGCCCACATCCGGCCCTGGGCTTTCTGCTCTCATAAGATAAATATCTCCGCCACCGCCTGCTAACGGAAGGACAGCCATAATAAATACAAGAACTCCCATACCGCCTATCCAGTGAGTAAAGCTTCGCCAGAACAGATTTGCATGGCAAAGAGCTTCGACATCCGTAAGGATACTTGCTCCGGTAGTCGTAAAGCCTGAAACAGCCTCAAAAACTGCATCAAGGTAGTTCGGTATTTCTCCACTCAGAAAAAACGGTAAAGCACCAAACAAACTGACAAGAATCCAACCGAGAGAAACTATAACAAAGCCGTCTCTTGCGTGTATAGTCTTGTTCTTCGGCTTAAACCTTGTAATAACAACTCCGACTACTAAAAGAATAGCCATCGTTATAAGATAGCTCAGAAACTTACCTTCACGATAACACAAGTCTACCAGCACAGGCAGAATCATAAGACCTGCTTCGCTGAATAAAAGAAGACCCAGTATATATAAAATCATTTTTCTGTTCATATGCTATTCCCTAATAATATCATCAAGATCAGAAAGACCTGAGATAGTAGTAACAATAATGACCGAATCTCCTACTTTGAATGTATCCTTACCGTGAGGTATAAACACATTACCCTTACGTGTGATACAACCTACAATGATATTGTTTTTGAACTGCAATTCTTCAAGAGTTTTACCTAAAAGCAGACTGTCTTCACTTACGTGGAACTCCAGAGCTTCAACTTTATTGTCAATTATTTTATAAAGTGTTTCGATATTATTACCGATATTATTCTTTCTTGCTCTTACGTGCTGTAGTATAAGATTTGCAGTAATATATTTAGGATAAATAACACTGCCAAGATCTAAAGAACGAATAACCTCCTGGAACGATATCTTGTTAACTTTTGTTATCGTTTTGGTCTCGGGAGTAACACTCTTTGCATAAAGCGAGAGAAGAATATTCTCTTCATCTATTCCGGTAAGACAACAAACTGCATCTACATCAAGCAGACCTTCCTCTATCAGAAGAGAACGGTTTGTTCCGTCGCCGCAGATAATATTGGCATCCGGTAACAAAAAGCTTAAATTTTCAGCTGTCTGTTTATTTTTTTCAATAATTGTAGTATTTATATTATGTCTCTGAAGCTCAACTGCGAGGTAATGTGCAAGCTTGCCACCGCCGATTATCATTACGTCTTTAACACCGGTTACGGGAATTCCGACTTCCTTGAAGAAAGGTGAAATTTCCCTTGGCTCTGCAAGAAGAGCAATTGTATCGTTAACCTGAATCACGGTATCACCGTTAGGAATGATTATCTCATTCCCTCTTTCAATAGCACAGATAAGTGCCTTAGCTCTTATCTTGGCAAAAACATCTTTAATAGCCTGACCGCAAAGATTACATTTCGAATTAGCAACAAAACTAACGAGATCAACTTTTCCTTTTGCAAATATATCTACGTTTTTTGCTGAAGGGAATCTGAGTATGCGGAACATTTCTTCTGCTGCTTCCTTCTCAGGATTCACAGACATAGTCAGACCCAGACTATCCTTAATAAGTCTTATATCCTCGTTGTATTCAGGATTCCTGACACGAGCAATAGTACCGTTCGCCCCAAGTTTATTGGCCAACAGACAACAAAGCAGATTGGTTTCATCGCCACCTGTCAAAGCTATCAAAAGGTCACACTCTGCTATACCTGCATCAATAAGAACTTTTCGTGATGCACCGTTTCCGTGTATTCCTCTTACATCAAGCTCCTCAATAGTATCAGACAGAACACTTTCGTTTGTATCAATTACTGTAACATCGTGCATCTCTGCGGTAAGCTGCTCAGCAACCGTATAACCGACCTTTCCGATGCCGACAACAATTATATTCATTAAAAAGCCGCCTTTCGAGCTATTTGCTAACATTATAGCAAATTTTTTAAAGAAAACAAGTGTTTATGCAACTATATTTTCTGACAGTCATTAACAGTTTTTTAAAAATTATTCAACACACTTTCAACACTGCATCACTATAATATGCCACAGAAAGGAAGTAATGCAAGGTGCGTACAAAACTGAGGGATCGTCAACTCCCCTCTTATACAAAAGGCGAAGAAATATTTAATATGGTTTCACACATAGTCGGTGGTGCGGTCGGTATAACAGCTACGGTTCTGCTCGTTGTATTTGCCGCATTAAAAAGTAACGCTTACGCAGTAGTAAGTTCAGCCATTTTCGGTTCAACTATGATAATTCTCTACACAATGTCAAGTATATATCACGGTTTACGACCGAATCTTGCGAAAAAAGTGTTTCAGATTATTGATCATTGTGCAATTTATCTTCTGATTGCAGGAACATATACACCGTTTTCACTATGCACTTTGCGTGAATATAATACAGCTTTAGGTTGGACAATTTTCGGAATTATATGGGGTCTTGCAGCATTAGGAATAACACTGAACGCTATTGATCTTAAATCTTTTAACATTATCTCTATGGTCCTCTATATCGGCATGGGATGGTGCATTATATTTACCGTTAAAATCATATTCGAATCACTTGGAGTCGCAGGTTTTTCTTTATTACTTGCAGGCGGAGTAGCATACACGATAGGAGCTATATTGTACGGTTTTGGAAGCAAACGAAGGTATTTTCACTCAGTATTTCACCTTTTTGTACTTTCAGGAAGTATTCTCCACTTTATATGTGTTCTTTTCTATGTTATTTTATAAGAAAAAACGTGTTCTGAAATCCAGAACACGTTTTTTCTTATATTCACTTTAATATTACTTTACACTTTTTGATACCGTAGTATTCAAATACTTTTTTAGAGTTATCATCTATAAGTTCACCTGAAACCAAAATCGGAACAGCCGGCGGGCAGCTGACATCAGATACAGCCAGAGTTTCTCCTACGGCATTCATGATATCAATTTCCTTACTCATGCAAAAATATGCTTCACGTATATTACACGCCTTAGTAGGCTTATTTAGTACCGGCAGTTCAGTATAAAGTGCCTCTTTAGCAGGTACTGATAAAAATCCATTCAGCACTTCACCCATTCTGTCTTCGAGTTCAGGAGTAAGCATCATCACAATAAAATCCGGATCAGAATACTCGCAGAAGATACCTTTTTCCGCAAGCAATACTGCAAATTCATTACCAGTATACCCATACGCTTTTGTGCGTACAGTAATTTTAAGCTCCTCAGTTTTGCACACATCATACCCGTGAATTGTCAGTTGTTCTTTCAACAAATCCACTCTCAAGATAAATTCACTGAGTCTTTCGGTATAACCCTCATAGATATACTTATTCACAGCATCAAGCGACTGAAGAATAAGGTACGACGGACTGGTAGAACCAAACAGAGCCAATGCATCTTTAGCACGAAATTTAAAAATCTCCGGTGCATCTACAGAGATATGAAGATACGCGCCACCCGTCACTACAGGCAGAGTTTTGTGTGCAGAATCACAGCATATATCCGCACCCAGATCAATAGGATGTCTTGATTCAGGCAAAAACTTAAGATAAGCACCGTGAGCATTATCAACAAGCAGCAAAACTCCATGGTTTTTACAAACTTCTGCAAGTGATCTTATATCAATTTCATTTCCAAGATAGTCAGGAGAAGTTACGTACACCGCTGTAGGTTTTCGGGATGCTGAGCAGATTTTTCTGTCAAGCTGTTCAGCAGTTATCATACACGAAAGATAAGATGATTTACCTTCGGGATAAATCCAATCAACTTCAAAATCAAGTAAAGCCGCTGAGCTAAGGAATACTTTATGGACATTTCTACCCGCAAAAACCAACGGTTTTTCGCCTTTTTCTTTGGCATAAAGGCATGTAAGATAAAGCATTGCTCTGATAGACAGTGAAGACCCTTCCGCAGAATACAACGTTTTACTTCCGAACAGTAAACTTGCATTATCTTCACTTTCTTTTATAATACCGGCAGCTTCATATAAGCTGTCAGCGCCGGGAATTTCAGTAATATCGTACTTTTCTAAACCAGTCAAGTATTCACCTTTGTGTCCGGGCATATGCAGACGCAACGGATTTTTATCTGTATAAGAATGTACAAAATCGCAGATAGGAGTGTTCATAAAATCAGTCCTCAAAAGTTCTTGCCACAGCTACAGCTATTGCACATTCCATTCTCTTCTTAAAAAGTTCACAGCCATACTTATACACACCTTTTACAGAACCTGTAGAATGATATGCATTCGCAGCACATCCGCCTGAACAATAAAGCTTTGCCCAACAATCTTTACACTCGGGACGTGCATAGACATTACATGAAGCAAATTCATCAACGGTCTCGTGATTAGTAACACCTTGCCAGATATCACCGAGTTTAAACTTTTCTTCACCTACAAACTGATGGCAAGGATATAAATCTCCCCACGGAGTAACCGCCATATACTCAGTTCCCGAACCACAACCTGAAATACGCTTATAAATACACGGACCGCCGGTAAGGTCTATCATATAGTGATAGAAGGTAAATGGTCTACCCTCTTTATCACGTTTACGCATAAGTTCCGCAAGTTTTTCATATTGATCAAAAACGACAGGAAGATCATCCTGTGTAAGCTCAGACGGATCCCCGGGCGCACACACAACCGGTTCCATACTCAACTCTGTAAATCCAAGATCAAGCATCTGCTTGATATCGTTCAGGAAATCGGGATTTGCGTGAGTAAACGTACCTCGCATATAGTAATTTTTGCCGCCTCTGGATTCAACCAATTTCTTGAACTTAGGCACGATAGTTTCCCAACTACCTTTTCCGGTATAGTCGACTCTGTAACGGTCGTGTATTTCTTTTCTGCCGTCAAGGCTGAGGACAACATTACTCATCTCACGGTTGGCAAAATCAATTACATCGTCATCAATGAGCATAGCGTTCGTTGTAAGTGTAAATGTGAAGTTTTTGTTATGCTCTTTTTCAATTGTTCTTGCGTATGCAACCATCTGCTTTACGACATCAAAATTCATAAGCGGTTCGCCGCCGAAAAAGTCAACCTCAAGATTTCTTCGTGATCCTGAATTTTCTACAAGGAAATCAAGTGCACGCTTACCAACCTCAAAACTCATAATCGCCCTGTCTCCGTGGTACTTGCCCTGACTTGCAAAACAGTACGAGCAATTCAAGTTGCATGTATGTGCAATATGGATGCAAAGAGCCTTGATAACACCTGAAGTTTTAGCTTTCAGATGACCCGCAACAGGTTCGAATGTGTCAGGTGCAAAAAGTTTGCCACTTTCTTTAAGCGAAACAACCTGTGAAAAGCACTCTTCAATATCCTCAGACGTAATATCATCTCTGTCTGAATACTTTGAAGAAATCTGCTCTATAGTTTTATCCTTTGAATTATTTTCAAATAGTGCAATAATATCGTAGGCTACCTCGTCCACAACATGAACTGAGCCTGAGCAAATATCAAGTACGATATTATAGCCGCCGAGCTGATATTGATGTATCATATCGGTTCTCCTTTAACAAATTTATACGTTAAAAATGCCGCCATAAAGGCGGCATTCATCTTTTTTGAAATTACTTGCTGTCCTTCTCTGTGTTTTCACACTGCTGGTTAGCAATACCGCAGCTTGTCTTACAAGCAGACTGGCAAGATGTCTGGCACTCACCACAACCGCCGTTTTTTGCACTTTCACAAAGATTACGTGTTTCAATAGTTTTAATATGTTCCATGAGAATACCTCCACAAAAATGTTGTATGTATTATATCACTTTTAATTATTTAAGTCAATATGAACATTCAAAGAATTACAGCAAATCATCAAACAAACGGATATTTGACGCCTCAAGTTTCAATTCACCTGACTGTTCCTTTTTGATAACTTCAACTATTCTGTCATTGATAGGTGTCGGAATACCGCACTTTCTACCCCATTCGCATACTACACCGTTGATAGCATCAACTTCACAAGGCTTTCCGTTTTTAAGATCCTGAAGCATCGAAGGTTCAATAAGACGATGTTTTTTCATAGCTATCGGCACAAGCAAAGTAGCGACAGCACGTTTTATGGGATTCGTATAATAAAAGAGCTTTGTAATATCTTTACCTTGCACGGGAGCAAACACCGCACCAGCTGCATGACCTACATCTATGCATTCTTTCATACAGCGGACTGCAACTTTTCTTGCATCTTTATTTTCAGATACATCACCAAAAACACCACCGACAACAGTACCAAGACCCGAGAAAGTAGCATTAATCAGAAGCTTGGACCAACGTGCACCGATAAGATTTGTCTCTTCATGAACAGGACACATAAGTTCTAGGATTTCCTTGACGGTATCGAACTGTTCGTCTGAAATACCCTCCATCTTACCCATATGGAAAGAAAGACTTTCAGCATCACTGGTAAGAGTACACACACCGGGTTCAGTGAGAGCTGCACCCCACTCAACAGTACAACCCATTGTGTGTTCAGCACCTATAATTTCAGCGATACCGGGCTCCGGTATACCATTCTGTAAGGTTACAATGACACCTTTTTCTGTAAGATATTCCTTAAGCATCGTAACTACCTCTTTATTAAAGAGCTGTTTTGTCATAAGGAAAATCACATCGTATTTCTTACTCATCTGATCAGGAGTGATCGCAACTACAGGAACTGTCATTTCAACCGTTCCTTTGATAACCGCACCTTTTTCATTAAGTGCAGCAACGTGAGCCTTGTTTCTGTTGATAAGATCAATTTTCCCACCGTTCTTAGTGATGTAAGCACCTAATACAGTTCCGAGTGAACCGGCACCGTAAATAGCACAATTGATATCTTTCATAGAAGCACAACCTTTCTTGTTTATAAGTTTAAATATAACAATCAATTAAAAACACAACACCTGAATGATTCACATAACATCAGAACGGAAGTTTTTTACCCTGCTTCTGCCATTCTCTGAATTCAGCAGTAGCACAGAATATTACATCTCCGGAGGAGTTGATAGCTGTTTCAAGCGAATCCTGAACGACGCCTATAATAAAGCCTACAGCTACGACCTGCATAGCTACATCCTGTCCTACACCGAGCAAAGAACAAGCCATAGGTATAAGAAGCAATGAACCACCTGTAACACCTGAAGCGCCGCAAGCTCCGAGTGTCGCCACCATACTAAGAAGAAGGGCAAGAAGTATATTAACGTTGATGCCCTGTGAAAAAGCTGCTGAAAGTGACATTACAGTAATCGTAATAGCAGCACCGTCCATATTAATCGTGGCTCCAAGAGGTATTGCAACACTGTAGTACTCTCGATCAAGACCCAATTTCTCACATAGTGCCATATTTACCGGGATATTGGCAGCAGAACTCCTTGTGAAGAACGCTGTCAATCCTGATTCTCTGAAACATCTGAATACAAGCGGATACGGATTCCTCTTCAGCGTAATTGCTACAACCAACGGATCTACTATCAAAGCGACAGCAAGCATACATCCTACAAGAAGAGCAAGTATTTTTCCGTAATCAGTAAAAATTTCAAGACCGTACTCACTTACAGAACCGCAGACAAGACCCATTATACCAAAAGGAGCCAGCTGAATAACCCAAGCTACAGTCTTGGATACTGCATCTGAAATATCTTTAAGAACCGCTTTCGTCCTATCTCCTGCTACAGAACGTAAAGCAAGACCTATGATAACTGACCATAATAATATACCAATGTAATTTCCTTCAATAAGTGCCTTGACAGGATTCATCACCATATTTCCCAGAAGACTCTTAAATACTTCTCCCAATCCTGCAGGAGCAGTTTCGTCCACACTGACTGACAACGGAATCGTTACTTTAAACAAATAACTACCCACTACCGCAACTACGGCTGCCAGAAAAGTACTCATCATATAAAGAAATATAACCGTCTTAAAACGTTTACCTATACCCTCTCCCGCACCAGAGAGTGATGCTATTACCAACACAAAAACAAGAATCGGTGCAATAGCTTTGAGTGCACCTACAAAAACATCGCCCAAAACAGTTATAAAGGATGCCTGCGGAACCCACAAGCCAAGAGAAACTCCGATAATCAATCCTATTAAAATACGTAATATCAAAGGACTTTTAGTATAAAAAGAAAATAGTTTTTTCATAATTCTCCCAATCAATCAACTTTATTTTTTCTGTCGGGCACCAGGAAAATAAATACAAGTGAACTCGCAAGCAAAAGCATCGGATAAAACAGCTTAGAAATAACTTCAAACGCCGTAAGTTCATATCCTAGTGTACTGACAACTGACAAAGCAACGAGGATTTGTGCTCCGTACGGAAGAAAACCCTGGGCAATGCAGGAAAAAGTATCCAACAATGACGCTGTTTTTCTAGGTGAAATATCGAAATCCTTTGCCATTTCCGTTGCAATCGGATTCGCCATAACTATCGCTACTGTGTTATTGGCAGTGGCAATATCCATAAGGCCGACGAGAAGTCCTATACCAAGCTGTCCGCCTCTTCTTCCTTTAAAGAGTTTTCTTATACCACTGAGAAGTGCATTAAAGCCTCCATTATATTTAATAAGTGCACATAATGCTGAAACAAGAATAGCGACCATTGATGTTTCAAACATCCCTGATGCACCGTTACCCATAGATGCAATCAGCTCAGGAAATCCAACCGTACCGGTGGCAAGCATTATAATGCTTCCTGAAACTATGCCAATCAAAAGCGTAATAAAAACATTAATACCGATAACGCCACTAATTAAAACTAATATATAAGGTAATATCTGCAACAGATTGTATTCCTTGAATGTTCTGTCTGCTATTTCAGTTTTAAAAGACATAACAAGAATTATTACAAGTGTAATGATTGCCGCAGGGACTACTATTGCCAGATTTGTACGGAATTTATCTTTCATTTTACAGCCCTGACCGTTGCAAGCAGCAATCGTTGTGTCAGAAATAAACGAAAGGTTGTCCCCGAACATCGCACCTCCTACAACAGTACCGACACAAAGCGGAAGTGAAAATCCTGAACCTTCAGATACCGATACAGCAATAGGGGTAATCAGCGTAATCGTTCCGACAGATGTACCCATAGCTGTAGAAACAAAGCAACTGATGACAAACAGAACAGCTACAGCCAATCTCGGTGGTGTGACTGACAGCATAAAATAAGCTACACTCTCAGCAGAATTCCTGCCGGCAACACCGACAAAAATTCCTGCAAGAAGGAAAATCAGCAGCATTGTGATAATATTCTTATCACCAACGCCCTTACCCATTATCACAAACTTTTCATCAAGTTTGATACCTTTTGTCTGGAGTATTGCAACAAGTAAAGCAACTATAAAAGCTACTACAACCGGAACGTTGTAAAAACCCATCGGTATTTTCATCACATACTCAAATATTATACCGAGAGAGAGATAAAATACGACAAAAACTCCGATCGGAATAAGCGAAGATACGCTACATTTTTTCATCCAATATATCACCTTTAAATTTTACTTTTCATACGAAAGTTCCCACACATTAGCAAAAGTTGCAAGCGGGTCTACAGACAAAATGCACATCAGCAAAAAACATTCATACGGATTCTGAACATAGAGAGTTCCCATAAAGCATTTTTCTAATATCTCATTTGTCGATTTCAGAAACTCAGAATATCTTCGTGTAGCATTCGAATACTCTGAAGCCCTCTGTGAAAATATAAAGAAATTTAATGTAATCAGGTCAAATCTGTTAACTTCAGAAGAACCTGAAAGAATTTCACTGATTCGCTGTCTGCTGAACCTCTTACCTGCAAACTGCTCATTAAGTTTCGAAGCTTTACTCGGAGTTAAATTACCGTGTCTGTCCTTAGGTATAGCAGCACAGATAATCTGCTCAATATCACTTTCACTTATATCATACCGTGTGTATACCCTTCTTGACTCATTAAACTTTTTAAGTCTTTCTATCTTTTCGTAATCATACAATCTGTCATTACGACTGAGCCTTTCTTTATACTCATAGTAAGCCATTCTGTGATTTTCTTCTTCGTTTGCATTGTACAGATCTGCTATAAGACCGCGTGCTTCATCGTACATTCTTTGAAAGTAGTAGCGGGATGTAACACTAAGACGCGAACGGTTATCAGATGTTTTAAATTTCAGAAGATATTCTATAAGAACATTGTCATCTTCAATGGTATACATACTGTCCCTGACACTTATAGTCCGTTCACCAAAAGCATACTCTGAATAAGTCAGGCCACTGTCAAGAGCGTTCGCCTGAGCAGTTCTGTAAGTATCCCAAAGCTGACGGAACTTCTGAAAGCCATACTTATTTTTATAGCAGTACCAACATATTACCTCAAACGGGTTTTTAGGGTTTATTTCGTGCTCTCTCAGAGCCTTGGTAAGGAACTGATTTACATCAGCAACACTCATATCAAGACCAAATCCGAGCAAAAAAACAACTATTCTTTTAACCGTGTTCTGAGTAAGCCAGTTTTTTGACAATGCACTAAGCTTAGCTGTCGTCGGGACAAAAGACTGAGGAGTCTGATTTTTCTCAAATTCAGACTTGATTATAAGCTGATAATCCTTGACTGTGACATCTGAAAACGGAAGTGTCAACCCTGCTTTCAGGTAAAGATATCTTTTAAGATAATCACCGAAAGAAATGAATTTCATCTTATTTTGAAGTGACTCATATATCAATTCAGCATCCTTATCAAAAAATACAGAATCATCAACAGCATCATACATCGACTCCCATGCTGCCTGAGTATACTCAAAATCCTGCAAACCGTTTCCTGACATATTACTCTCCCCTTTTTAACAAGCCCATTTGTAAAATATGCAACAAGCTTTTACTACAATTATATTCATTTTATCACAATAAGCAATGAGTTTCAACAAAAATATACTCTGAGGAATAAAATAGTTGATATCATATTTATAAATCAATTTCACATAATGATAATTCAAACGGTCACTTCAGAACAGATACTCTGAAGTGACCGTTTAGTATTGTAAATTATAATCAATCTTATAAACTACTTAGCCGAAAGACTTCTTTTTAAAAAAATTATTCCTTTAATCAAAAGCAAAGAAAATGCAACTACCACAGCATATGTTTCTGCAGATAAGGCAAGAAATACAATCGCAAAAGAGTTTATTACCATCGAAACAGTCAAAACTGCATTGCTTCCTCTTACGCATTTAGTAACAGACAGTATAATATTGATAACTCCGATAGTCACAAGCAAAGCACATATTACCCATAAAATGGTCAAATTTAACTTCGAACATTGTGTATAATTAAACAAAGTGACCGAATAAACAAAATCTATCGTCTTATCAGGATATAGAGGTAAAATAACAAGCATTATCGAAGCCAAATCAACAATACTGAACAGTAAGCTGCAAAGGTTTTTCATACCGGATTTTTTATCTTCTTCAGCAATTGAAAGTAACCTTTCCCCCGAAAGCAAGTCATCAATCGTTACGGAAAAAAACTTCGATATTTCTTTTAACGAATCGATGTTAGGATAACCTCTGCCGGATTCCCATTTAGAGACAGCCGTCCTTGAAACATACAGTATATCGGCCAGCTCCTCCTGTGTGAGTCCTCGTTCTTTTCTTAATTGCTTAAGCTTTTCGCTGAATTCCATAATATCACAACCGCCTTATAAATATAGAATAAACCTGCACTGAGAAAACATGAGCCTACTATATCCGTAAGCCAATGTACTCCCGATACAAGTCGCCCGATTACCATGAAAGCAGAAAATAAAACAGTGATAATGCAGATGATTTTACATATTATTTTATTTTTGACTCTTCTTTTTATCTGAAAAACAAGTGTAGGCATAACAGTCAAAACAAGCAAAGTTGTAGATGAAGGATAAGATGCTTCCATGATACCATCTATAAGTACAGGCCTGTAATTAATGGGAAACATCTCAAAAATCAAATATCCCGCTATCACTAAAACATAATAAACACCTAAAATTATAATGTCTGCATCTACATCAAGCAGTTTCTTCCTTCTGATCATCTGAAAGATACCTAATAACCCAAACGACAAACATACAAAAACAGGCACCAAACCTGACCAGTCCGTTATTTCATAAAGTGTAAAATTCACTCCTGTCACAGAGTGAAACCACATGTTCAATTCAGCAAAACCTATACTTGTACCGTTTGCTCCGACATTTCTCACATCAACCATTTGTACAAGACAGGTCCATATTGCAAACACAAGCACCAACACTACCCCACAAGCCAAAAGTTTTTTACCGTACGTTTTCATAAACAAGATCCTTTCTTTAATTAATACATTAAATGTAACAGAAAGTATATCAGATTAAAAGAAAACGACCGTGTCTTATGCGACACTTTTCGTGTCATACGTCCAAGCAGAAGAAAAGCGGAGTGAATAAGATCACTCCGCTATATTTTATGCTTTATTCTGTGTCGCCACAATCTTGCTTCCAAACACATCGTCAACTATAACATCACCGATTGAGATCGGGAGATCAGCAACTGTGTTATTGATTACAGCCATACATTCAAGCATTTTTTCTTTAGGAATGGGCTTATCTGTCTTAACTGAGACAAGACAACCGTCGCTACATCTTACAGTTGAAGTAATTGTTCTCTGGGGATTTGTGCACTCATTTTCAGCGTAGACCTTACCTCTGGGACAAGTGTTACCTTTAACATCAATTACATTTTTTCCTTCCGTCTGAACAGTAAGTTCACAGCCAAGCGGACATATAATACAAGTAAGTTTTCTTTCCATATTACATCTCCTCCAAAGAAAAATACAACTCTTTTGCGTTTGCGAATACTTCTTTCTTTAAGGTAACAGACTCCATCTCACCGGGAGCTACTTTTACCCTCTTTTTCGAGAAAACAACTTCATTGCCGTCACTGACATTAACTTTGACATTTTTATAAATATCAGAAACTCTGAAGTAAACAGCTACATCTTTTTCTTTAGTAATCGTCTGAGGAACAGTATAGCGAACCTTGCCATCTGTTCTGATAGGAATAAGAACTGTTTTGTCCTTATTGCCATTTATATATTCCACAGCTGCTTTACCTGCAATCTCTGCTTCTTCAGAAACGTAGTCAACGAGATCGTGAACGTGAAGAACATTACCGCAAGAGAAAATGCCTTCAACAGATGTTTGTCTGTCCTGATCAACAACAGCACCGTTTGTAATAGCCGAAAGATCAACTTTAGCTGATTTTGAAAGCTCATTTTCAGGGATAAGACCGACAGAGAAAAGAATGGTGTCACACGGTATGTATTCTTCAGTTTCTGCGATCGGCTTTCTTCTTTCGTCAACCTTAGCGATAGTTACACCCTCTACTCTGTCCTTACCATGTATTTTAACAATGGTATGGCTAAGCTTAAGAGGAATATTAAAATCGTTCAGACACTGTTCAATATTTCTTGCAAGTCCGCCCGAATACGGCATTAATTCACATACTGCATGAACCTTTGCACCCTCAAGTGTCATTCTTCTTGCCATAATAAGTCCGATATCACCGCTACCTAATATAACAACATTTTTTCCCGGAAGATATCCCTTCATATTAACAAATTTCTGAGCAGTACCCGCACTATAAATACCTGCAGGACGACTTCCGGCGATATTAAGAGCACCTTTAGAACGTTCTCGGCATCCCATAGCAAGGATAACTGCCTTTGCCTGTATTTGGAAAATACCATCCTGAGAATTAGTAGCTGTAATCACTTTATCTTCTGAAACATCAAGCACCATCGTATTCAGTTTACACTCGATGCCAAGTGCTCTGACCTTCTCTTCATATCTCCAGGCATATTCAGGACCTGTAAGCTCTTCACCAAATTTATGAAGTCCAAAACCGTTGTGTATACACTGCTGTAAAATACCACCGAGATTTTCATCACGTTCAAGGATAAGAACATCAGTGATTCCGTTTTCATAAGCCGCAATCGCAGCACTCATTCCTGCAGGTAGGCAAGACAGCAGAAAACCATTTTGTCGGTCCGTCTGAAGCTGCGCTGAGCCGTAAGTTTGCGCTGATCGAATTGGGCGATAAAGAGCGGAGTATAGTAGTATTTCTGATACTCCTTTTCTCTTCTCTGCCAGGTGAGCGGAATAA
>JAZRNG010000150.1:0-6562 GCA_045648065.1 Acutalibacteraceae bacterium
TGCAACTGCTGCACGAGCGAAGCGGAGAAGCTTCTCTTCAACGTCAGCAGGAATGTTTTCTGACTCGTCAGCTTCCTGAACATCGTGACCGTAGATGCCGAATGCAGGAAGACCCTTCTGTGCGTGAGCAGCAAGAACTGACGCAAGGTAAACAGCACCCGGACGCTCAGTTGCGTTGAAGCCCCATACGCCCTTGATTGTCATCGGATCCATATCCATTGTTTCTGAGCCGTAGCACCAGCAAGGTGTAACAGAAAGAGTGATCATAACGCCCTCTTTCTTAAACTTTTCAGCACAAGCAGCAGCTTCTGCTACGCGGCCGATTGTTGTATCAGCGATAACAACCTTAACAGGTTCGCCGTTTGAGTAACGAAGATTTTCCTCGAAAAGCTTCTTAGCAGCCTTCGCCATACCCATTGTCTGATCTTCAAGACCTTCTCTAACCTTAAGAGGTCCTCTTCTGCCGTCAATTACCGGACGAATACCGATTACGGGATAATCGCCGATCAATCTGTTCTCTGCCATTATAATATCATCCTTTCAGATTAATTTACTTTATTTCCAACCTTTCGGTTTGGTTCTGATGTTTTTCAATCCACACTTGCGGATTACGGTCTATGTATTCCCAGTTTTCAGCATAATCGTGCTCATTTCTGATTACGTGATCAAAATAAGATTTTTGCCAAAAATATATTTTGACCTTTTTTGAAACCCATCTCTTCATCTGTCCGACTACCCTTGACATCGTAGGGGCGGATATCATCCGCCCGTTTGTTGAGGATATCAACAAATGGATATGATCAGGCATAATGCAAAACTTATCAACTGAAACGTCTTCATAATGCTCGGGAATATTTTTTATTGCAATTTCAACTAACTTGCCATATTCTGATAGCTGTATCTG
Organism: Acutalibacteraceae bacterium; assembly: GCA_045648065.1. Taxonomy (GTDB): domain Bacteria; phylum Bacillota; class Clostridia; order Oscillospirales; family Acutalibacteraceae; genus CAG-488. Next base: position 905 of record JAZRNG010000150.1, read on the forward strand.
ATTCGGGCGGATGATATCCGCCCCTACGTTTTCCCATAAAACGGGTCTGCGGTCTTTTACACAAACCGTTATAAAATATGCACCTGCAGTCGAATAATCATAATTTTGCAGGCGTATCTTCTTGCGTTGCGGGAAATCTTTTTTGTCCATATCTTTTAACCTTTAGGCAAGGGAGGCCATATTCATTTCACAATTTTAACGAAATCCTGATATGCCTCTTCCCACTTATCAACCTCTGCAGGTTCATAAACCTTAAGCTCAGATGAAGCTGCAACGATTTTTCTTGCCTCGCTGATGCCTGAAACTGCATCGGCTGACATAAGCTGAACTGCGACGTTACCCATAACAGTAGCTTCAATCGGACCTGCCTTGACAGTACGGTTGCAGGAATTTGCTGTAAGCTGACAAAGAAGTGTATCCTTTGTGCCGCCACCGATAACGTGGATAACAGGATAATCACGCTCTGTACATTCGCAGAGCTTTTCGAAAGTCAGCTTATACTTCATTGCAAGGCTTTCGTAGATGCAGCGCATAATCTCGCCGACTGTCTGCGGTACATACTGTCCTGTCTTTTCACAGAACTCCTGAACACGCTTCGGAATGTTTCCGTGAGGCACAAATTCGGGAGCATCGGGGTCGATGAAGCACTTGAAAGGCTCTGCTGCAAGAGCAAGTTTTTCAAGGTCAGCGTAGGAATAATCCTCACCCTGTCTCTGCCACTGACGTCTGCTTTCCTGAATCAGCCACAAGCCGATGATGTTTTTAAGGAAGCCGACCGTATCGTCAAATCCGCCTTCGTTTGTAATATTGATATTAAGTGAAGTTTCGTTGACAATCGGCTTTTCAAGCTCTGTGCCGAAAAGTGACCACGTACCGCTTGAAAGGAAAGCGAAATTGCCGTCCTCACAAGGTACGGATGTGATAGCCGACTGTGTGTCGTGACCGCAGACAGAAATTACGGGAACGGGATCAACTCCACACTCCTCGCAAACCTCGGGAGCAAGCATTCCGAGAACTGTGCCCGGCTTCACAAGCGGAGCAAAAATATCCTCTTTGATTCCGAAAGCTTCAAGAAGCTCCTTTGACCAGCTACCTGTCTGAAGGTCGATTATCTGAGACGTTGATGCGATTGAATACTCCGCACACATCTTGCCTGTAAGCATATAAGCAAAAAGGTCGGGCATAAAGAGCATTTTGTCTGCTCTTTCAAGCATCCACGGTCTGTTCTTTTTAAGTGAAATCAACTGGAACAAGGTGTTGAGCTCCATAAACTGGATACCTGTAATTCCATAGATTTTTTCTCTCGGCATTGTCTTGAAAGCCTCGTCAACCATACCGACTGTACGTGCATCACGGTAGTGAATCGGGTTTTCCATAAGCTTGCCTTCGCTGTCAATAAGACCGAAGTCAACGCCCCAGGTGTCGATACCGATGCTGTCAAATCCGCCTGCCATACGTGCTTTGATGATACCCTGCTTTATCACGTGGAAAAGACGAAGCACATCCCAGTAAACCGTACCGCCGACGCTAACAGGATCATTTGAAAAACGGTGAACTTCTTCGAGTGTGATTTTCTCACCGTCAAAGCAGCCTATGATTGCTCGTCCGCTTGAAGCACCGAAGTCAAAAGCAAGAACTCTCTTAGTCATTGATTACAACACCCTTTTGAAGAATAATGTTTGCATAGATTGCTGTTTCGCCTGTTGCGATGATTGCGAAAGCACCCTTTGCCTTGTCATAGAAATCAAAGCGCTCAACAAGCTCAATGCCCTTTTCGCCTTCATTCTTTTCGATGATATCCTTGTAAACTGCCCAGATTTCAGGACGGTTTTCAGGGTCACCGTTATCCATAAGACCAACGGGATTTTCAACATATGTATCAAGCGGCATAAGCTTGAGAATAGCATCAAGAATTTCAGGCACACCGTGACCGTCGCAACGGATGAGACGTTTTGCATTTGTTGCTGCAGGGAAATTACCGTCACCGATTACAAGATAATCGCCGTGACCCATTTCCATAAGTGTTTTAAGAAGCTCAGGCGAAAGCACTGAGGGAATGTTTTTAAGCATAAACAAATCTCCTTGTTTTAAAAATTTAAACGGTTAAACATACCTATTTAGGATATTATACAATATCATTCAATAAAAATAAAGTAAATTGCTTGAAAAACTTGCATAAATTTGGTTTAATGTTTTTATTAAAATGTCAGAGGGTGAGTAATATGTTTGCAAAGGTCAACAGCTTAGGCACATACGGTATGGAGGTTTTTCCCGTTACGGTTGAGGCCGATATAGCCACAGGACTTCCTAAGTTTGAGATAGTCGGTCTGCCCGATTCAGCCGTCAGCGAATCGCGTGACAGAGTCCATGCGGCTATCAAAAACTGCGGCTTCACCTTCCCCGTAAGCCGTATCACAGTAAATCTCGCGCCTGCAGACAGACGTAAAGAGGGTCCGATCTATGACCTTGCAATCCTCATCACTCTTCTAATCGCTTCTGACCAGATGAACATAAATGCCGAAGGCTACGCTTTCCTCGGTGAGCTTTCTCTTGACGGTAACGTAAGACACGTTAACGGTGTGCTTCCGATGGCAATCAGTGCACATCAGAGCGGATTTCACAGTATCTTTGTTCCTTCAGTCAACGCAAACGAAGCATCCGTTGTGGAAGGAATCAAGGTACTTCCCGTTGACCACGTGCTTCAGGTTATCGACCACCTGACCGGAGTCAATCCTATTCAGCCTGCCGTTCCGTGTAACGAAGACGACAGCGAACAGCTACTTTATATGCCTGACTTTGCCGATGTAAAAGGTCAGTACGAGGCTAAACGTGCACTCGAAGTTGCCGCTGCAGGCGGACACAATACGCTTATGATCGGCAGTCCTGGTACAGGCAAAAGTATGCTCGCTAAAAGAATCCCCTCAATCCTGCCCTCAATGACTTTCGAAGAGAGCCTTGAAACAACAAAGATTTACTCGATAGCAGGTGCTCTCAAGGGCAAATCACAGCTTATAACCTCACGCCCCTTCCGTTCACCTCACCATACAGTTTCAACCATGGGGCTTTCAGGCGGTGGTGCAGTGCCAAAGCCGGGTGAGCTTTCACTCGCACACAACGGTGTACTTTTCCTTGATGAGCTTCCCGAATTTTCAAGGCAGTCAATGGAGATTATGCGACAGCCCCTTGAAGACGGAAAAATCACTATTTCAAGAGCGTCGGGCACATCCGTCTATCCCTGCTCAGTTATGCTCGTTTGCGCAATGAATCCGTGTCCGTGCGGATACTACGGTCATCCCGTGAGGGAATGCACCTGTCACGAGGGTGCAGCTTCAAGATACCTTTCAAAGGTCAGCGGACCGCTTCTTGACAGAATCGACATTCACGTTGAGGTACCACCCGTTGATTTCGACAAGCTTTCCGACTCACACAAAGGTGAGCCTTCCGCAAAAATCCGTGAAAGAGTTGAAAAAGCAAGAAGGATCCAGCAGGAAAGACTCAAGGGCACATCAGCCAACTGCAATGCACAGATGAATGCTGCTATGACGAGAGAATTCTGTGTCGCATCTGACGCTGCAATGAAAATGCTTCAGATGGCTTTTGACAAGCTCGGACTTTCAGCACGTGCTTACGATAAAATTCTGCGTGTCGCAAGAACTATTGCCGACCTTGAAGGCTCTGAAATCATCGAAGCAAACCACATTGCAGAAGCGATTCAGTACCGTTCGCTCGACAGAAAATTCTGGAACAAGTAATCAGGGCGCAAAATACGATTACTGTATGGTTTTGGAAGACAAATTTCCGCACTTGAAAACTTTATATTTATATTTTAATTACCACCATTATGTATCGTCAACTTCTCTGTATAAAATGGTTTCTCAGGCAAAAAGTAACCGAATTTCCCGCCCTGTTGTTGACAAATTCGTTTTCAGGGTGTATCATAGGACAAAATCAAATACAGGGGTGCTGACTTTTCGGTCGGCTGAGATTATACCCTCTAACCTGATGCGGATAATGCCGACGTAGGAAGATATTGCTATATTAAAAACTTACGCTCGGTTCAGCTGACCGAGCGTATTCTTTTTCTCTTTTCTGAAAAATAGTCTGTAAAGGAGTTTCAAGCTATATGAAAAAACAAAAATCAAACAGAATGAGCGATAACACAACGAAGCTCACAGTCTGCGGAATTATGGTTGCGATGTCGACTGTGCTTTCATTCATCAAGTTCAGCGAACTTCCGTACGGCGGCACGGTAACACTTTTCAGCTTTGTGCCGGTTCTTTTTGTCGGCTATGCTTACGGACCTAAATGGGGACTTTCTGCAGGTATCGTCTACGGTGTGCTTCAGGCACTTTTCGGTGTTTCGGGAGCAACTGCAGGGTTCGCCTGGTATCAGGTTATCCTCTGTGCGATGCTTGACTATATCGTTGCAGGTGCTATGCTCGGACTCAGCGGAACTTTCAAAAAAATCGTCAGAAATCCTCAGCTTTCGTTCGGTCTCGGTGCATTCTTCGCCTGTGTACTGAAGTATATTTCGCATTTCCTTTCAGGCTACATACTTTTCGGCACATATGCACAGTGGTTCTTTGAAGAAGGCGGAGGTATGAGCTACGGTGCAGAAATCCTCGGAAAGTATTCAGGCAACACACTCAGCATCGTTTACTCGCTGATCTACAATGCGACATTTATGGTGCCCGAAACGATAATCACAGTCATTATGGCGTGTATCATTATTTCGGTCAAACCGTTAAGAAAAGTCTGCGGACTCAAATAAAAAATATCCGGGATGTTTTTGCATCCCGGATTTCTTTATTTATACTGATAAACCTTTACATAATCAATAATGAACTCTGCACTCTCCGCAGGAACATTTTCTCTTTCTGACGGCATACCGTCTTCGCCCTTCATTTCAACAGAAAGGATAAGATATTCTTCATTCTGACTCACGCCGCCGAAGTCTGTACGGAATGTTTCGACACCGTTGATGTAGAAAATATATTCATTCTCATTCCATTCAAGACCGTATGTATTGAACTCCTCGTAAGGGTTGTTTTTGAGAAGGAATTTTGTTGCGCCGTGCCTCTGATGTGCATCACCGTAACCGTCAAAGTGGAGGTTTGATGTTACCGCATTCTCCATAAAATCGCCGTAGCAATCACTTTCGAAAATATCGATCTCCGTACCGTCTCTGCCGTCACCGTTTTCATCAAACACGCCCGAATTCATAAGCCAGAAAGCGCTCCAGATGTCTGAACCCTTCGGGAGAATACATCTGCACTCAAAATAGCCGAATTTCTGACTGAAGCCGTTTTCCGCATCACTGTCTGTGTCGACACCTGCCGAATACCAGCCTGCACCTTCACCGCCCATACCTTCTTCAAGATATACAACAGGGATAACGAGGTTACCGTCCTTAGTCTGAGCAAGATACTGATTCCAGTAGCTGCCCTTTCGTGAAACAGTTGTGTTTCCGTACTGATAATGACCTGACCACACGCTTCGGTCAAGCTCACCCTCAAAATTATCTTCAAAAGTGAGGTCAAATTTATCAAGATCAAGCTTTTCTCCCATAGGATAGCAAGGAATATCAAGTGCAACACAAAGAGAGATTATGAGTGACATAATAAATGAAAATATTGACTTAAACATAAGTTTACCTCC
>JAZRNG010000151.1:0-7750 GCA_045648065.1 Acutalibacteraceae bacterium
CATAACATCAATCAGAATTCAGGATAACGAAAGCAAACTTATTTTCAACCGTATGCACCCCAACATTGACGGTTATTCCCATATGAGTACCCACGATTTCGTTTATTACATCGAAAACGCATACGAGCTTATTGATACCGATAATGAATGGTATCTGGATGAAAGCACCGATACGGTTTATATCAAGGTTCCCGAAAATACAGATATCAATTCCTCAAACGTTGTTATTCCGAAGCTCGAAAAACTTATCAGCACAGGTACAACGGACGGCAGTAAAATTCAGAATCTTTCATTTGAGGGTATTACTTTCCGTTACAGCAACTGGACTGTACCCTCAACAGACGGTCTTGTTGACATTCAGGCAGGTATGTATGCAAATTATTGCATTTTTAAAACCAACGATATGGGTGTTTTAAGACCGTCAGCAGCTATATATGTCAGTAACGCAGAGAATTTTACATTGAAAAACTGCACGGTAGAAAATATGGGTGCTGCAGGTATTGATTTACATTACGGTACAAAAAACTCCGTGATTCAGGATAATCTTATTCAGAATATCAGCGGTAACGGAATAATGATAGGCAAATTTGTCGTTGACGAAAATACGGATATTCACGTTGTATATAACCCCGAGGATGAGTCCGATATTTGCACAGGCGACAGAATTGTAAATAACCGTGTTATGCACATAGGTACCGACTATGAAAGCTCTGTCGGTATTTGTGCAGGCTACCCCAGAGATATCCTTATTGCAAACAACGAGGTTGCATATGCACCTTACACAGGCATTTCTGTAGGCTTCGGATGGTCAGGTGCAGACAATGCAATGAAAAACAACCGTATACTTAACAATGAAATACATCACACAAGTCAGATTCTTTGTGATGCCGGCGGTATTTACACTCTTTCAAAACAGCCCGGTTCCGAAATGAGCGGAAATTACATTCACGATATTGTACTTCCCGAATGGGCAGACTACGGTACAAGCGGCATATACATGGACGAAAAAACCGAAGGATATACAGTAAAGTATAATGTACTTGAAAATGCCTACGGCGTAAATATGCACCTTGTCGGTCATAATGAATATAAAGATAAAACAATGTATGTTGATAAGAAATGGAACCCTGTTATTGATGCCATCAAAGACAATGCCGGTATAAATGACAACTTTGATGTATACGCAAAATTATTCTATTAAACATCAGAACTCCCGAGATTAAAAACCTCGGGAGTAAAATTTTACTTTTTTGCGGCCTCTGCTTTCTTTTCACGGAAGGTTTTGCCGTAATATTTTTTCAGCAGTCTCTGAGTCTGTCTTTCGCAAAGTCCTATGGTGTCCGAAAGCTCACGCAGAGTTACAGATGGATTAGTGATAAAAGTATGTTCAATCATAAAAAAGCATCTGTCATTTATGGGATCCGCAGCCTTTGTCATACGGCTTAGATGCGGTACATAAGTTCTTGTTATTTTGGTCAGAAGAAGTTGAAGCAATGCAGCTGTTGCACTTACATAACCGAATTTCGCCCCGTCACATTCAGAGAGAATTTCATCGAAGATATATCCGAAATCAGTTTCTTCAATAAAGCAGAAATGAGTATTGAGAAAGGATGAAACAAGGACATCGTTGTTTTTCTTTTCCGATACCTGAAGGTACAGATAAATCTCCGTCAGAGGCTTTTCGGGGTTAGTTGACTGCTGATGGTACACATTAGGTCCCGTGACAAAGAAGTTACCCTTTGAAAGAGGATAAGTCTTGCTGTCCGTCGTCAGTACACCCTCGCCGTCAATGATATAATGAAGCTCATAGCTATTTTTAGAGTGACTGTGACCGGGCATATCCGTAGTGAATACACCTCTGCCGTACTGTATCAGATTAAAATCCGTTTCATTCCATTTAAAAGAAATCATAAAATCACCCTTATCATAGTAGCATAAAAAGCCTACTATGTCAAAGAGGATATATATCATCCTTGCGAAAGCTTTATGCACCTGCGGTGATGAGATACAAGGGCGACAATGTCGCCCTTGATGATATACAGCCTGACGGCTGATGATATACCATTGCTTTCGCAATGGATAAAAAATTAAGGACCACCGAAGTAGTCCTTAATTTTTTGGAGGCACCACCCAGATCTGAACCACGCTTATGTAACGGCTACCGCCGAGGATTTCTCCCCGGCGGTTTTATAATTCTGATCAAATCATTTGAACAGATTCTTGAACCAGTCAATAATCTTCTGGAAGAATGCCTTAATCTTACCAAAGAAGCTGTTGTCCTCTTCTTCGTATTCATTCCAGTCGTGACCGCAAGCATCACAAATCTTGTTACCGTCTGCATCGGGATGTCCTGTTGCAGCGATTTCTCTTGTTTCTGTCTTGCCGCAAGAGCAGGTGCGTGCTTCAACGCCCTTTGCTTCGCAAGAGGGAGCAACTGTCTGTGACCATGCGCTCCAGGTTACGTGGCCTGTTGCTGCAACATCACGTGTTGCAGATGTACCGCAAGCACCGCAGATACGGGTATCAACGCCCTTGCCTTCGCAAGTGGGAGCTGTTGTCTGTTTCCATGCGCCCCATGAGTGAGCCTTCTTTGCAATTTCTGCACCGCCTACAGTGTAGCCGCAATCTGTACATTCATAAATTGCCTCATGACCAACACTCTTGCAGGTTGAGTCAACTCTTTCTGACTTGAGTACAAGATTTTCAACAACGTGGCTGTTATCGCAGGCCGCAAAGAAAGGAAGTATCCCTGCTTCACGTGCAAGGTTGAGTACTGCGGGAACGAGATCAGCCTTGCGTGCGTTGATTGAATCCATATTATTGGAAGCGATAACTGCATCGTTTTCAGCCCCCGTGAAGTATTCCTGAACGGTTGTTTCTGTAAATGAAACAGCATTGTAATCAGCAAGATTTACATAAATCTCAGACTTAACTGTATCGGGGAAGAATGCATCAACGATGTGCTCGGATGCCATAATGAGTGCTTCTGTTACACTTACATCTGCTGCAACATCTTCTGTCTTTTCCTTGGTTTCGAACAGACGAAGGAAGCCGTCAAAGTCACCTTCAAGACCGTCATCGAAGATGAAGCCCATTACTGTGTTTATATCAAATGCATAGCCGTTAGCTGCGCAGTTTGAAGCAAGTGAGCCGAGAGGAAGAATTGCGTTAGCTACCTTTGAAATTGCATCAATTGTATCTGCAGGCTTTTCTGCACAAGTGATGATGATACCGTCAGCAAGTTCATAAACTCTGTTAACGAGAGCTGTAAGAGTCGCTTCCCATGTTGCACCCTTTTCAACATTGAGAGCAAATGCTACTGTGGGCATTTCGATACCTGTTTCTGTTGCGATTGTTGCGAGTGCTTCGTTAGCGATTGAGTTAACAAGTGCTACGCCGTCTGTTGCAGCTTCATAAGCAAGGTCAACAAGTTTTGTCATAATGATGTCTTTACCTGCACCGTCTGCAACTGTCTTTGCATCTGTTGCAGCGGGAACTGTAAGAGCAAAGTCAACACCTGCATCTGCAAGAGCTTTGTTAAGGTCGGTAATGCACTTATCGAGAACGTAGTCAGCCATAGCTACTGCCATAGCGTCAAGATTTGTGAGGTCGCCGACAAGAGCGTGGATTTCTTTAATAAGCTCATTTGAACCGTCATCAATAAGGTCAAGACCGAGAGTGATAACTGATACCCAGAGAGCTTCTACGTTTGAGAAGTCGATAGCATAGAGAAGGTCAAGGTCAAAGCTACCGAGAAGAGCTGACATATCAATGCCTGCCTGACCAAGAAGAGCTTCAACTTCGGGATCTGTCATAATAGCTTCAGCGGAAACCATCATATCGTTAGCTGTTGCACAGATCTTTTCAAGGTTTGCTGTGAACTTGTCGTTCATACCTTCTTCAAGAGCAAGCTTCTGCATACCTGCATCGCTTACAAGCATATCAACAAGGTCGTAAAGCACGCGATTAGCCTGACCTACAACGCCGTTGTATGCGTCATAGTTAGCTGTGAAATCAAGGAGACCCTGATCAATTACGAAATCAGTATCAAGGAATTCAAGAAGCTCCTTAGCACCTGAAGCATCGATACCCTTACCACCTGAAATTCCGTCAACAACTACTGTAGCTACAGGATTGTCGATTGTTGTACCGATTGCCGATGTAGCTGCTGAATCAACAATGCTCTGTACCATTGAAGCCATTGCACCACTGAGAGTTGCCTTAACACTGTCTACCTTAACCTGGCAGATAAATTCGTCCTCTGTTGCCCAACCGTTGTAGGAAAGAACAACATCGATAGCGTCAAGCTTAACATCAATTGCCATGGGGAATGAAGACTGCATACTTGCAATTGTATCTTCAAGTACCTTCTGAGCTATGGGAAAAGCCTGAGCTTCTGCATATTCTTCGATTTCTTTGAAGGTTAAATTAAGCTCGGAGATAACATTATCGCCCTGCTTAACTGTAAGACCGAAGCCGTCTTCAAGTGTCTTTGCATTTTTATCTGTCATAAGAGCCGCAAATTCAGCAGGAACTTCTGTACCGTTAAAGGTTAATGCATCACCGATAAGTGCCTGATTCTTAGCTGTTGCATAGGTAAGAACCTGAACAGCATCTGCTGATGTGGGATAGTAAACCTGAACCTCCTTATCGAAGTTTGCACCTGTGTAAATTGTTGCTGTGGGGAATTCAAAGTCAACAACTGTTTCCCATGTAAGAGCCTTAGCAGTTGCTGCACCGTCAGCAATTGTTATCTGATAGTAGTCTGCACCATCCTGATAGTAAAGCTGACCGCCTGAAATTTCTTCAAGAAGAGCAAGATCAGTATAGGTTGCAGAGAATGAAGCAGGAAGAGCTGCATCTGCGCCTACAACTGCTTTCTGACCGAGAGCGGTCTTAAGTAGCGAACGGACTACTGTATCAAGAAGATAATTGTAATAGGTGTCAAGCTTAACCTCGTTATCTTCTTCTGCAAGAGCTACGAAGTTTTTAACAAGAGTGTAGATATCTGTTGTGCGAAGGTCATATGTTTCAAGCTCTGCGATAGCTTCTTCGGAAAGAATACCGTACTGCTTGCAAAGACCTGTAAACCAACCGAGAATGCCATTATTGAGGGTATCATCGAAGGTTTCGCCATCTGGAATTGTGTAGTTCATCTGGTCAGCAACCCATTTTGTGAACTTAGCCTGGATATTGTTGCCGATAAGATAATCATTGTAGAAATCAATGATTGCTTTGTTTTCTTCAACAGTGGGGTCAAGTGAAAGAATGTATTCGCCTACCTTACCGTAGTCAAATACTTCATCGTCCCAACGGAAAACCTTGCCGAAGATTTCACTGTTTGCTGCCATAAACTCAAATACTCCGTCAATGAAGCAGAGTGCCGAGCCTGCTTCTGCACGGGTAATAAGAGCCGATGCATCGAGAGCTACAAAATCACCGCCAAGCTCCTTGAGGTAATCCTTGTAAGCGATTACGCCGTCAAGAGATGTGATTTCGGGAATCTGCTCTGCAATAATGTTACCGAGTGCGTCTTCACCAAGAATAGCTTCAAATTCTTCAAAGCCACCGTTTGCGATAACGCCTGCAGTGATATCTTCTTTGATATCAGCCGAGTACTTTGCGATTTCTCTGTCTACCCAATCAAGGATAACAGATGCGATTTGTTCGGCGTCCATACTGTCAATATAAGCCTCATCATTTGCAGCAACCTTGCCTCTGTCATAAGCAGGTTCAGCTGCAAAAGCTGCAAAAGGCATTACTCCGATAAGCATAAGAACCGAAAGAATGATTGCCAGTGTTTTTTTCATGTTTTTTTCCTCCTTTAAAATTCAGTGGTCACGTAGACCTCTTTCCTTAACATTTTATAATGGCAAATTTATTTTAACAAGAAACTAAACCCCCGAAACTGTCAAAAATTTGACAGATCCGGGGGTTTTGTCCCAAATATTTATTAGCATTCAGTTCATTATTTTTCATCAGAGAATAATGAATCCCATATATCAAATGTTCTGATCATATCCCGATAAACTTTATCAGAATGGTAATCAAACATATTGACCCGCATAGAAGCGATGTACCCGATTAAAAAAATATCAAACCTGGCTTTATGCTTCTTTACAAAATTTTCTCCGAACTTTTCTAACGCTCTTCCGTAAGCTTCTTTAAAAACAAAGTCTACACGATCTTCTGTAAATCCTAAGTGTTTTTCAAAAAACAGCTTGAATAACTCTCTGTCAGATTCACTTAAAATAAGATTACGCTTTCTACAGACCTCTCTGACATTTTCACGGCCTGCCTCAAGAAAAACAAGGAGTTGGTCAATATATAGAGACATTATATATCTTTCTGCTTCAAGTATGAATTCGTCAAAATTCTTATAGTGCAGATAAAAGGCGGCTCTTGAAACATCTGCTTCTTCAACAAGATTGCTTACAGTAATTTCATCATCCTCTTTTTTCTGACGGAGAATTACATAAGCCTTTCTCAGCCGGCGGTGAATTTTTAAATTTGCCGCCTCGCGGTCAAAAGTGCTCATTGTAAAGTCCTCCCTCCATCAGCTTAAATGAAAGCTCAACAGTTTCAAAGTCAACCTTGCCTGTTTTATAAAAATTAGAAAGTATATATATAACATTCGCGCCTACAAAAAACTCAGCGCAAAAAGCTGCTCCCTCTTCACTCATACCCATTTCAGTGAGCATATTAAAGCATATTTCTGAAACCTTTTTATGAATCATTTCAATAATTATGATATCATTTGTACCTACTGCACGTGATACAAGAATAGCATCTTTTGCACGAAAAAGCTCATTATCAGCACGAAGCCCGGCTTTGACAATAATCGAAAGCACCTCTTTATGAGTGATGTCCTTTTTTATAAAAAGACGCACAACAAGATTAGCGCACCTTTCAAGGAAGCCGCTGATGAGCTGCTCAAGTACATCATATTTATCCTTATAGTTGCGATAAAAGGTACTTTTACCCACACCTGCTTTTTCTGTGATATCGGCAACGGTTATTTCGGAAAATTTACCTTCATCGATAAATGCAACAACTGCTGCTTCAATTTTTTCGGTTGAAGTGAGTTCTTTTGGTTTTCTGAGCAAATTATACACCTCTGCTTTCGTGTAAAACTCTTTCAAGGCAATTATACATTTTATAAGAAGTTTGTCAATGTTTTCCTCAGTTCAAATCCGGGTGGTCTTAAAAATAGGCTATTTTGGTTCTGCAGAAACACACTCAAAAATTTTGTCATAAAAAAAAACCGAAAACCCTTGATAAATCAAGGGTTTTCATGCTTTGGTTCACTTTTGGGTGAACATCATGGAGGTACCACCCAGATTTGAACTGGGGAATAACGGTTTTGCAGACCGTGGCCTTACCACTTGGCTATGGTACCATATGGAGCGGATGACGAGGCTCGAACTCGCTACCTCCACCTTGGCAAGGTGGCGCTCTACCAGATGAGCTACATCCGCATATTTTAAAATGGCGACCCGGAACGGGCTCGAACCGTCGACCTCCAGCGTGACAGGCTGGCGTTCTAACCAACTGAACTACCGGGCCATTTGGTGGGAACAACAGGGCTCGAACCTGTGACCCTCTGCTTGTAAGGCAGATGCTCTCCCAGCTGAGCTATGCTCCCACATTTTTGCTGCTGTTTTCAGCGGCTCGTATAATTTACCACATCAAAAAGGATTTGTCAACACTTTTTTAAAACTTTTTTTAATTTTTTTAAAAAATATTTTTT
>JAZRNG010000152.1:0-5043 GCA_045648065.1 Acutalibacteraceae bacterium
ATAAATTTGGGTTTGTCGGGGTGATAGATTTTGCACAAATTGACTATGTGTTCGTAGGGGCGCGCATTGCGCGTCCGTTGAATTAAGCAGAATTTTTGCGGACGACCGATGGTCGCCCCTACGATATTAATTGAATATTCTACCCTACAAACCCGAATTTTCAGAATTCCTCTAAAATTATATTTTCAGGGTGTTATGGCGAATTAAGGCTGAATTTTTTGCTGAGTATCTGTCAATTGGGTTTTAATATCGTTATTATCCGATTGCTTGTCTGTTATGATTTTATCATAACAACTCAGATTCTCACTTTGTAATTTGTTATCGCATCTTTCTTCGTTCAGGTAAGAGCACATCCCCGAAGGCATAGCCCTCAGGGATGTGTTTATCTTTATAACAGTGTATCTTCGGTTACATATCGTACGCTGACTGAGCGTAATCATTCCAGAATTCGAGCGTAGTCATCTTCCACATTTCAGGGTACATACCTACATATATTACATTACCATCAAAATCGGTATACGGGACAGTTCCGCTTAATACCTGAGTATAGAATTCAAAATAATCGTAGTATTCCTGCGGTGCGAATTCATAAGTTTTGTAACCGGGATTTTCTTCTCCGCCCATATATGCATGAGTACTTGGAAACTCAACTCCGAGTACATATCCGATTCCCTCAAACTGATGCATCCACTCATGTACGGCGACTGCTGTAGACTCTAACGATGGTATTGTCGGATCGTCAAACATTATCTGTATACTGGGATCGCAGAGATCAAACGTAGAGTAGCCATATGATGCTTCAGAAATGCTCAGTGTATTAAGTCCGAGTATAACAGGATTTTCGAAGTACATATCCTCATTAAAATTGCGTGAATAGTTCTCTTCACCGCCTGACTGAACCGCAGTCATAACAGAATCATAAGAATTGTCGGGATTATACTTCAGGATATCCTGTACGACCGTTTCGTGATCTAGAAAAAGGAATCCATTATCTGCATCGTATGAAAGAACTCTCTCTTCATCTATGAAATACAGATCGATCTGTATATCAACATTATGCTCTGAAATATCTTCGACCACGTGTTCAAAATTATATGCCACATCTTCAAAAAGCGCTCTGCCTGATTCGTCCATTCTTAAATCGAGCTTTTCATAGCTTACTTTAGGATATCCCAACCAGAGCATTTTGTGAACTACCTTTTCTCCGGAAGGTGTATGATCCTGATTCTGATACTGGCTTACCGACTTATTGATAACACTCCATGCGTATGAATCTTCGTTGGAAACACTTTCTGCAACGTATGAATCTTTGTTAATCAATGACACCACACGGGATCTTACTGCCGCCACATTAACGCAACCCGTCATCATAAGCATCAATGAAAGAGTGAGTGCCATAGCCTTAATAATCTTACTTGTTTTCATAAAATACACTTCCGTTTCTTCAGAATAATCAAAATTATTTGTTTACGGCATCTTCAGAATTCTGTGTTGTTTTGCTCCGTTGACTAAATTATATGTCACCATTTCAGAATGCTGTAAAACAATTTTTCCGTATTTTCACTTCTGTTGAAACGGAAGAAATATTCAATTATTAATGCAAAAAGAAAGTCAGTGACATTTCATTCTGATCGAAATGTCACTGACTTTTATATCCGTCATACTTGTTCTATTGAGTAAATTGTCCACTGTTCTTTGCCGTTTATATTCCTGAGTTCGGCGGTGATAATGTACTTACCTATCAGAGTCGCTCTTTCGTTTATCGAGGTGGTACCTACGGGTGCTGAATAGTATTCGCCTGTCACTTCATACTTTTTACCAACCACTTTATACGAAGACAACGTTGCAAAGTAATTAGCACTTTCTGAAACAGGCAAAGACTTTCTGTAAATCTTGCCGTTCTCTACATAAGACTTTGATGAAGAATAATCCGGATCAAAGTTTATATTAAGGATATTAAGGCAAATCCACTCGACGCCTGAGGCATCCATTACTCTGTAGTCTTTTCCGAATCTGCCGTCAGGGTCTTCCGTAGTGGGATTTCTGACTATATCTTTATAGAAGTAATCATAGCCCCACGAAGCTACTTCACCTGTAAGCATATAGTCCACGGCATACGCTGTAGTCGCTGACCTGGAGTCATATTCCGTAAAGTTAATCGCAAGAAGAAGGTCTGCAAGCTCTTCGAAGTCAGACTCTGTAGCCTCAATATCAGGCTTTCCGCCCTGTGCAGGAGACTCCGGCTCAGTCGGATCTTCTGAAGGCGTTACGGGCACATACTCTACTTCAGGTTCTCCTGATTCTTCAGCAGGAATATCCGGTGGCTGCAGCATAATATCATTTGATCCGACGTTAACTCTGTACGCCGCCACAAGGTTATCATCATCAACTTTTGCATCGATGATGAACACATCAGTATTATTTCCCGCTGTAAAATCAATCAGAGTGATACGATACTCACCGTCATCGAGAGTCAGATAATACGATGTCGCTGATGACTCATCCACCAGAATTTCCTCTTTGATATTAAGATTTCTCAGAAATCCGCCTACAAGGAATCTTTCTACCTTGATGCCGTATTTCTTAGCAGGAAAATACTTCGCATTATATACTACAAGCTCCGTTTCCTTTTTAAGCACCGGAAATTCATCGACAGATACATATGTAACACCCTCAGCCTCAAGCTCTGACTTATGAAGTGCACTTACTATTCCCACAGTAGTTACACTTGCCAGAATCAGTATAACGAGAGCAATCACAACTGCAATCAAGGCAATCTTTTTCTTGTTCTTTGGAGGTGAAGGAGGATTTCCCGAAGGCATATCAGGAACCTGCAGAAATGTCAAAGAGTCATCGTTCGGATAGATAGGATCATAGTTATAAATCAACTGAGTCGCATCCGGGACCGAATTGTCGGGCAACACATATGTGGTTTTAGGATCAAAAGGCACTTTTCCTTTCTGAAAACTGCCGGGAATACCTGCCTGAGTAACAGAATCATTGTTTGCAAAGCGATTCTGATTACCTGCAGTTACGTTTGATCTTTGCACGTCAATGTTTTTCGGTGGCTGTCCCTGCCAGAACTCTTTAGGAGTTGATTTTTGTGGTTGAGTAGCTTTTTTAGAAGGTGGCTGTCCTGTTATCCACTCTTTTTTTGAATTCTGTCCGTTTGCAGGTGTTCCGCACCGAGAGCAGAATTTCATATCGTCCGGTATCTTATTACCGCAGTTTGTACAAAACATTTCAATCGCCTCACTTTATCATATGATCCCGATTTACATCTGTAAATTATATTTATTGTACCACAACGCTTTACAAAAAGATAGATATTTATCGGATATTTTTCCCGTACAGCATTGTGCCACTAATACTTCACAATCATATCATAAACCTTTTATTTTCCTTGCTGTAATTCGGATTTTACAAAAAACAACGTGAGACCGAAAAACTTCAATCTCACGCAGTTTTTAATATATAGCTTGTCAGAAAAATCCAATCTGTGTTATTTCTTTGTAAGAAGTGATACACATTCTACATTTCCCGTGCGTGGGAACATATCGACAGGGGTAGCCTCTTCAACCTTATATCCCGCTTCAAGGAAACGTGCACAGTCACGTGCAAGGGTTGCACTGTCGCAGGAAACATAGACTATACGGTCCGGTGACATTTGTGCAACAGTTTCCACAAGTGCACCGTCACAGCCTTTTCTCGGAGGGTCAAGAATTACAACATCGGGTTTTATCCCCTCCTGCAACAGGATTTCGGCAGCCTTTGAAGCGTCACCGCAGATAAAACGAGAGTTTTCAATTCCATTGAGTTCAGCATTTTTCTTTGCATTTTCGACAGCCTGTCCTATTATCTCAACGCCAACAAGCTGACCTGCTTCCCTCGCCATCGTAAGACCTATAGTACCTGTACCGCAGTAAAGGTCAATAAGTGTTTCCTTACCTGTCAGCGCAGCATACTCCTTGGCTTTATTGTAAAGGATTTCAGCTCCATCATGGTTCACCTGATAGAACGAAAGCGGAGAAATATTAAACCTAAGTCCGCAAAGCTCGTCCGTGATATAATCGGAGCCGTAAAGAGTTATACATTCGCTGCCAAGTACGACATTTGTTTTTTGCGTGTTTACATTGAGTATAACACTCCGGATTCCTTGTATTTCAGTTTTGAGCATTGATATAAGCTCATCTGTAAAAGGAATATCTCTGCCGTTTGTGACAAGGCAGACCATAATCTCTCCCGTTACAAATCCTTTACGCAGGTAAATGTGTCTGAGAAGTCCTGTGTGAGTATTTTCATCGTAAATACTGATTCTATTTTCACGTATCCAGTCACGGAAAATATCGACTATTCTCCTGAAATCTTCAGGCTGAAGATTACAATCCGCACAGTCGATTATACGGTGTGTCATCGGAGCATAAAAACCTATCGAAGCAAAGCTACCGTCCGAGCCGACGGGATACTGTGCCTTGTTTCTGTAACGTGATGACTGCGGAGAAGGAATGATGGGCTTTATCGGCACGTCAAGACCGCCGATACGTCTGAAATTATCCTCAACCTGAGTCTGCTTTATTTCAAGCTCCGCATCATAACTGATGTGAGCAAAACAGCAACCTCCGCATTTTTCGGAAACTGCACACTGCGATTTTATACGTATGGGCGAACGTTGTGTAATTTTCTTAATGATACCCACAGCGTAGGTCTTCTTAACCTTGATTATATGTGCAATAACGTGGTCTCCCGTAACGGCACCACGTACAAAAACCGTCATTCCGTTATAGTCGCATACACCACTACCCTGCACCGTACAGCTTTTCACAGTAAGCTGAATTTCATCATTCTTTTTAAGCACAGTTTCACCACCTCTGAATTGATATAATTATACTATACTGATAAATAAAAATCAACAAACCAATCGCATATTGACAAATTCATACAAAGTGCTATAATTGACTTAAGTGAACAGTTATCTTCGGGGCGGGGTGAAATTCCCCACCGACGGTGTTTGAGGTGATCCAGACTCCTCATAAGCCCGTGAGC
>JAZRNG010000153.1:0-3267 GCA_045648065.1 Acutalibacteraceae bacterium
TGCTCCCGGAAACGTGGAGCACAGGCTACTATCCGAAAAATGATCTTATGTCTTTTTGTGATGTCGATGGCGATAGAATCAAAAAGACTTTTTCACTTGTTGCACGTAATCTCAATGTCAATATTGTCGCAGGCAGTGTCGCAACCTTGAAAAACGGCAAGGTTTTCAACACTTCATATGTTTTCAACCGAAACGGTGAAGTGGTCGGGGAGTATGACAAAACACATCTTTTCACCCCGATGGACGAGCATAAATTTTTTGAATACGGCAGAAAAATCACAACATTCAGCCTTGACGGACATAAGTGTGGAATAATCATCTGCTATGATATACGTTTCCCGGAGCTTGTTCGCACACTTGCACTTGATAGCATTGAGATGCTTTTTGTGGTCTCTCAATGGCCTGATAAACGTATCGGACACTTAAAAACGCTTTCAATGTCAAGAGCTGTGGAAAATCAGATGTTTGTTGTAGTGTGTAATTCGTGCGGAAAAGCTGATGATGTGGTGTTCGGCGGGAATTCAGCGATAATCGACCCGTGGGGAAATTTACTTGCATCAGCAGGAAAGAAAGAAGAAATAATCACAGCAGATTGTGATTTTACTATTATTAAAGAAATCAGAAATGCAATAAATGTATTTAATGACAGAAAAACTGATTTATACAATCTTTAACTACCGTACACACTAAGTATGCGGTAGTTTTATTTTTTAATATATATCTGTTGGTATCGATTTGAAAATCGTTGCATTTTTTTTATTTCTTTGAAATAATATGTTGCTTTTTGTCTGATGGTAGTATATAATTGTGCGGGAGATGAAAAGATGAAAAATACTATTACAAAAAAATTGTTGAGTATGATGCTTTGTTTGTGCTTCGTGGTGCTTGCGGGTTGCGGTGACAGTCAGCAAGTGGATTCAACCACTAAGGACAGCGATAATGAGACTACACCAACTACTTCGACAACGACTACAACTACGACTACAACTACTACGACCACTCAGCCAAGTACGGGTAAGCCCGGAGAAATACTCTCTATGCCACAAGTAGAAACGAATGGAGAAAAGCTTATTGCACTTACTTTTGATGACGGTCCTCATTACAAAGTTACGTCAGATATCCTCGATACTCTGGAAAAGCACGGAGCTAAGGCTACGTTTTTTGTAGTAGGTGACAGAGTGGATTCTAATAAAAGTGTTCTGAAAAGAGCACATGATATGGGCTGTGAGATCGGTTCTCACACATGGTCACACAAAAATCTTACAAAACTCGGCGTTTCACAGATGAATACTGAAATGAAAAAGTCTGTTGATGCAATTTCTGCTGTTACAGGTACTAATGTTACTATTATGAGACCACCGGAAGGCGGTCATAACGAAACAGTCAGAAACAATCTCGGTTATCCGCTTATTATGTGGTCAGTCGACTCTATGGACTGGAAGCACCGTAATGCACAGAAGGACTACGATGAGGTTATGAATCACGTTTTTGACGGAGCTATCATTCTTATGCATGACCTTTACCCGGCTACGGCAGAGGCTGTTGAGAGACTTGTTCCTGACCTTATCGCTCAGGGCTACAAGTTTGTAACTGTCAGCGAACTCCTCGGAACACGAGATGTAACTGTACAGAACGGCAAAGCTTATTCTGCAGCAAAACCGTAAATAGTAAAACGAAAACCGCAACGATTGATTTAGTTGCGGTTTTTTTCTATAAAAATTGACACTTTTGCTACAATGTGTTATACTTCCGACATTGTGAAAAAAGAGGCGATATAAATGAAAAAAATTACAAAAATTCTTTCAATGGTTATGTCAGTTATCCTCGCTTTCGGAATTCTTATAATGCCTTCATCAGCAGAAAAGAATTCAGACGACGAAGTGATAGTCGCAAGAATGTATGTAGGTCATAATGAGCGTTATATGAATCTTTCGGGTCATACGTGGATTTACATCGAAAACCTTTCTGATCATACTCTTACAGTGGGAGCGTATACGCTGAAAAAGGGTAAAGGTGTTTCAGTAGGAACATTCGGCACGACACTTGAGGACGGAAGAGGTCTTTACTACAATGTCGAAGCGTGGAGATACAGAAACATTCCTATCACAGATTATATCCACTTGAGCAAAGACCTTACTCAGGAAGATCTTGATAAGGTAAGTAAAAGAATTCTTAACGGAGGAGCATGGTCTTATTTCTTTAATTGTGCATACTTCGCATTCTCAGTATGGAATAGCGTACCCGGTAAACCTTTGGTTTATCTACTGTACCCGACGATACACCAGCTTCAGATTCTTATGTATCCCGGACACGGAAACGGGTTTAAAATGCAGGTGCCTGAATTGACCGATATTTATAAGCAACACGGCAGAGGAGATAATGCAACTCTTGTACAGGCTGATCCTGCATACGTATAAAATAATAGGGCAGTAAAAACAAATTGTTTTTACTGCCCTGAATTTTTTGTTGTTTTGAATCAGAATGGATTTGAGATTCTGTCCCATGTAAGGGGATTGTAACCAAGACCGAAATACTTGAAGATCCAGATTACAGGATTGAATCTGAAGAAGATGGCATCAATAACTGTTACGAGACCTCTGAGGAATGTTGAAATGTCGTGTGTTTCAGGAACTTCAACTTTCTCAAATTTTTCGCCTTCAACGTGAAGAACCATCGGCTGTGAATAGCATATGCCGTTTTCACCTGTAAGATAGAATCTTACGAAAAGCTCAGGCTCGTGTCCGTTAAGGAAGTTGTCTGAGTGAAGGTCAAGTGTTGCTTTGCCTGAAGTTACGTTTTCGTCACGCTGGATTACATTACCGTTTGAAACCCATACAACACGGTCGAAGTTTACACCCTCAACGGTGATTGTATCGTTTTCCTGGTCGATTGTCAGTCTCGTTACGTTAGGCGTATTGTCAAGCCAGTATCTCTCTGTGTCGTACACTTCCTGCTCAACAAAACCGGGAATTTCAGGGATACCGTCAAGCTCAACACCGTTTGAGAAGTGTGAGATTGAGAAGAACTGACCTTTTTCGAGACATGTGCGGAAATCTTCAGTTGTGAGGTCAGGCATCCAGCTCATTGTGTAAGCGTCGTTGATTGCAGTTTCATTGTGTGAGTCTGCGAATGTGTTGCCCCAAGGCACAACACCGTAAGGAATTGTTTTCTGAAGGATCTGGTCATAAAGGATACGGTCACAACGTGTGTGTGCGTCAGTTGCACTGTTGATACCCATACCGAGTGATGAACCCTGATTGTCAAGGA
>JAZRNG010000154.1:0-5556 GCA_045648065.1 Acutalibacteraceae bacterium
TTATTTAATAATATCTGTGCCCATATAAGGAACGAGAACTTCAGGAATTGTAACTGTGCCGTCTTCGTTCTGGAAGTTTTCAAGGATTGCTGCAACTGTTCTGCCGACTGCAACACCTGAACCGTTGAGAGTATGAACAAGCTGTGCCTTTGACTTCTGATCCTTCTTGAATCTGATAGCTGCACGGCGAGCCTGGAAATCTTCAAAGTTTGAGCATGAAGAAATCTCAACATATCTGCCGTATGAAGGCATCCAAACTTCGATATCATATGTCTTTGCTGATGAGAAACCGATGTCACCTGTTGAAAGACATACAACTCTGTGAGGAAGACCGAGAAGCTGAAGAACTCTCTCTGCATCGTTTGTAAGCTTTTCAAGCTCATCATATGATGTTTCAGGATCTACAAACTTAACAAGCTCAACCTTGTTGAACTGATGCTGACGGATAAGTCCCCTTGTGTCACGTCCTGCTGAACCGGCTTCTGCACGGAAGCAAGCTGAGTATGCACAGTAAGAAATAGGAAGCTTACTGCCATCGATGATTTCGTCACGGTACATATTTGTTACAGGAACTTCAGCTGTCGGGATAAGGAAGAAGTCGTCAGTTGTTTTGAATGCGTCCTCTTCAAACTTCGGAAGCTGACCTGTACCTGTCATTGAAGCTCTGTTTACAAGGAACGGAGGAAGAACTTCTGTGTATCCGTGCTCTGTATGAGTATTGAGGAAGAAGCTGATGATAGCTCTTTCAAGACGTGCGCCAAGACCTTTGTAGAAGTGGAAACGTGTGCCGGTAACCTTAGCAGCTGTTTCAGGATCGAGGATTCCGAGGTCTGCACCGATGTCCCAATGTGCCTTCGGCTCAAAGTCAAAGCTTCTCGGCTCACCGTAACGACGGATCTCAACGTTTTCGCTGTCATCCTTACCGAGAGGAACAGATGAATTCGGAACATTCGGGAACTCATACATCATAGTCTTCTGCTTTTTATCAAGCTCAGCGATTGCAGCATCGTTTGCCTTAACTTTTTCTTTGATTTCGTTCATACGAGCCATAATCTCAGAAATGTCGCCGCCTGCTTTTTTAATCTGTGGGATCTGCTTACTTGCAGCATTCTGTTCCTGCTTCATAGCGTCAGTGACTGTCATAAGCTCACGGCGTTCAACGTCGATTGCAAGAACTTCGTCTACAAGTGCATCCATGTCTTTATTTCTCGACTTCATAGCAGCTTTTACGAGGTCGGGATTTTCTCTGATTAGTTTGATATCTAACATTTTTATCACTCCTGATAAATATTATTTTCCGTAATTTTCAAGCTGTAAAGCAAGGCTTTCAAGGTCATCTCTGTCAAAAAACTCGATTTCAAGAACACCTGAGCCTTTTTTACCATTTTCTTTTATTTTAACCTTTCTGCCAAGGTTATCAACGAGAGCCAACTCAACTTCGCTGAAAAATTTATCTCTTTTTTTCTGCTCTTTCGGTTTAGCAGGTTCTTTTTTTGATTCTTTAACAAGTGCTTCGATCTGACGGACAGAAATATCTTCCTTTATAATAAGGTTTGCTGTCGCAATCATTTCTTCTTTACTTGAAAAACCAAGCAAAGCACGTGCATGACCTGCAGAAATGAGATTATTTTTAATCATTTCCTGAATTTCTTCCGGAAGTTTCAGAAGTCTGAGAGCGTTTGCAATAGCCGGACGGGATTTACCGACCTTTTCTGCAGCTTCTTCCTGAGTAATTTTCAGCTCAGTCATCATATAATTATAGCCGAGTGCTTCTTCAAGCGGATTCAGGTCTTCACGCTGAAGGTTTTCGATCATCGCTATTTCGATAGTTTCTTCGTCAGTAAGCTCTTTGATTATAACCGGCACTTCCGTAAGACCTGCGATCCTTGCTGCTCTCCAGCGTCTCTCACCTGCTACGAGCTGATATCCTCCGTTTGTAAGAGGACGGACTACAAGAGGCTGAAGTACACCGTGCTGAGAAATGCTGTCTGCAAGTTCAGACAAAGCTTTTTCATCAAAAATCTTTCTGGGCTGATCGTGGTTAGGCTCGATTTCCATAATTTTGAGCTTATTGGAAGACGAGCTGATCTCTTCAACGGAATTATCAACAAAAAGAGATTCAAGTCCCCTGCCCAGACCGTTTCTTTTAACTGCCATTATTTTGCCTCCTTACCGTTAGATTTTAAAAATTCATCGGCAAGAGCTACATAAGCAGCTGCGCCTTTTGAGCTTTTATCGTAATAAATTATAGGCAAACCGTAGCTCGGAGCCTCGGAAAGCTTTACATTACGTGGAATTACCGTATTATACACCTTACGCGGGAAAAATCTCTTAAGTTCGTTTACAACCTGATGTGTAAGGTTCAGTCTGCCGTCAAACATCGTAAGAAGAACACCTTCGATGTCAATGAGCGGATTATAAAGCCTTTTCACCTGACGTATCGTAGACATAAGCTGTGAAAGTCCTTCAAGTGCATAATATTCACACTGAATAGGAACAAGAACAGTATCTGCAGAGCAGAGTGCATTCAGAGTTATAAGACCGAGTGAGGGCGGACAGTCAAGAAAAATAAAGTCAAAGCTGTCTTTTACAAGAGCAAGAGAATTTTTAAGCTTTGACTCTCGCCTGTTCATATCTACAAGCTCAAGCTCAGCACCTGCAAGGTTCATACTTGACGGAAGCAGCCAGAGATTATCAAACTCAGTCTGTACCATAGCCTTTTCGACGAGCATTGAGTTGATAAGCACGTCATACGCTGACTTTTCAAGCTCACGTTTGTTTATACCGAGACCGCTTGTAGCATTTCCCTGAGGGTCAATGTCGACAAGCAGAACTTTATAACCCTTTGCTGCAACTGTTGCAGCAAGATTTACTGTGGAAGTAGTCTTGCCTACCCCACCCTTTTGATTAACGACTGCAATTGTTTTAGCCATATTTTATACTTCTCCATAAAAATTTACAAAAATCATTATATCACAAACATTTATGAAATTAAAGTATAAATACATATATTTTTCAAAAAACCTCAATGTTTCACGTGAAACATTGAGGTTTTAGTGTTTAACATTATGTATTTGCAGGTTTTTCTATCTTTACAACGTATTCTATATATGTTTCAGTCTCATTTTTAGTAGCTTTTGCACTTATTCCGCTTTTTCTCATAGTAGTGACAGCATGGTTAAGAGTATTTATAAATATACGTATATCCTTAAAAACCATTACTTTCTTACCCTTTTTGCCTTTTTCCTGAGATTTTGTAAGTATATCGCAGATCAGCTGCTCAGTTGCACTTACTGTAAGCCCCTGCCCTACTATCGTGTCTATAACTTGCTCCATAAGTGCTGCTGACGGAAGACGTAATAAAGCACGTGCGTGTCGTTCGCTCAGACCGTAGATCATTATATTATATCTGACTTCATCCGGCAGTCTGAGAATCCTCAGTTTATTTGAAAGTGCTGATTGTGACTTGCCGAGTTTCCTGGATACTTCTTCCTGAGTCAGACCAAAACCTTTTATAAGACGCTCTATAGCCATAGCTTCTTCAAAAAAATGAAGGTTTTCACGTTGCAGGTTTTCAATAACTGCAAGTAAAGCAGACTTCTCATCGTTTATATCTATAATAATAGAAGGAATCGCTGAAAGTCCTGCCATCTTACAGGCACGGAGTCTTCGTTCACCTGAAATAAGCTCGTATCTGCCATCAGACTTTGGTCTTACTGTAATAGGCTGCAAAAGACCGTTATGATGGATACTTTCAGCCAGACCTTCAAGATCATCCCAATTAAAGTTTTTTCGAGGCTGATGAGGATTAGGATGAATCATACGTGCAGGTATCAGAACTACTTCGTTCGCTGTTTTTAGTTTGTTGCGATTTTTTAGCATAAAAAGCCTCCTTCAGACTTGCCAATTATAATTTAGCATTACTGAAAGAGGTTGTCTATTATTTTTCATCGCAGAAAAACTGCAGATTATTGCAAATTCTACCTTATGCAAGAGGTTTTTTTGAAATTTGTGCCGAAGCACGTGGATATTTTGGCGGAGTCTGCGATATTTTCTTTGTAATAATTATGCATCTTTCTCCGCAGTTTTCAATATCAAGGTGACAGACTTTTTCAATCTCACCACCAAGGAGCTTTATTGCACCTTTTGCACTGTCAAGCTCTTCGTCAGCCTTTGCTGCCTTCATGGGAGCAAAAACTCCGCCAACCTTTACAAACGGAATACAATATTCGCTGAGTGTATTCATATTTGCAACAGCACGTGCCGTAACTAAATCAAACTTTTCACGGTAATTCTTTTCTTTACCTGCGAGTTCAGCTCTTGAATGCAAAATGTCGGCAGTAAGTCCGATTTCATCAAGTACAGAAGAAATGAAGTTAAGCCTTTTATTTGTACCGTCCATAAGTGTGATTTTAATGTCAGGACGTGCTATAAGAAGTACAACGCCCGGAAAACCTGCACCTGTGCCCACATCTATGACTTTAGCACCTTCTTTGAGGTCCACAACTGTCAGAAGACTCAGAGAATCTACAAAATGCTTATAGAGAACCTCATCAGGATCAGTTATCGCTGTGAGATTAAGTGTTTTGTTTGTTTCGATAAGCATTTCTGAATATTTATCAAGTCTTTCGAGTGCAATATCGTCAAGTGTGATGCCGATTTTAGCAGATTCTTCTTTTAAAAGCTCTTTATTTATCATCACGGCACTCCTTTTCAAGATAAATGAGTAAAACTGAGATGTCTGACGGACTTACACCAGAAATACGGGAAGCCTGACCGATATTGTGAGGTCTTACCTTTGAAAGCTTTTCTCTGGCTTCAAGGCGAAGACCGTGGATTGAGCTGTAATCTGTATCTTCGGGGAGTTTTTTAACTTCAAGACGGTGCATTTCATCTACCTGAGCCTGCTGACGTCTGATATATCCCTCATATTTGATATCAATCTCAACCTGTTCAAATATTTCACGGGGAAGGGGAGGGCGCTGAGTGTCAAACTCCTCTAAAAGGTCATAATTGAGCTGAGGACGTTTGAGAAGCTCTGAAAGACGTACACCTGTGTTCAACGCAGATGTTTCACGTGAAACAAGAAGCTTGTTTATCGCTTCTGACGGAGCAATTACCGTCGACTGAACACGTTTTTTCTCTATATCAATAAGTTCAAGCTTTTTAAGGTACTTCTGATATCTTTCTTCATTTATAAGACCGATTTCATAACCGATCGGTGTAAGACGTCGGTCAGCGTTATCCTGACGCAGAAGAAGCCTGTATTCTGAACGTGAAGTCATCATTCTGTAAGGGTCGGAACAACCTTTTGTAACAAGATCATCTATAAGAGTACCGATATATGAGCCGGAACGCTCTAAAATAAGAGGTTCTTTGCCTAAAATCTTGTGTGCAGCGTTGATACCTGCAACCAGACCCTGTGCAGCTGCTTCTTCGTAGCCTGAAGAGCCGTTAAACTGTCCTGCACCGAAAAGACCGCTGAAATCATTGAATTCAAGACTTGCTTTTAGTGAAAGCGGATCAACACAGTCATATTCGATGGCATAAGCTGTT
>JAZRNG010000155.1:0-2059 GCA_045648065.1 Acutalibacteraceae bacterium
GCCTCCGACTTCTTCAATTTCGGCGTAACATCACAGCACATCAGAAAGAGCAACGGTATGGTTTATTATCCTGCAATGTTTGATTTTTCAATGTATGATGATCCTGATATCCGTTATTCCGATATCTGCAGAGACAATGCAAACGGCGCTCAAGGCTGGCCGACAACGTTTACTGCAAAATATATCTACGATGCATCAACCCTTGATTTCATCGAGATTTATACAAACAGCAGCTTCGCTGAAGTGAAAGTCCTTGAACACGGCTCAACGGGTGAAACAGGCCCCGACGGTCAGGAGTATAATTACATTATCGTTCAGACAACCTTCTCTTCTATCGGATTTGGTGACGGAACAGGTATGTATTATCTCAAGTTTGCTGTTATTGAAGAAAAATTCATCAATGCGGACGGCTCAATCCGAACGGTTGTTGATAATGTACCATACAATGGTAATACTTTTGCATGGGAGGTTACAGACCCGAACGGAGATATCCATGATTGGAGCAAGAGGGTTGAATTCAATTCATTTGTCGGCGGTAAGGAGAGCTATATTTATAACGACCTTCTTCTTGAGGATGACCTTATAGAAACGAATGTTTATATAAATACAACTATCACTCCTGAGCACGGAAGAGTCGATAACTATGCGTACTATCCCGTTGAATATAAGCCGTCAGGCGGCAGAACCTATGAAAGCTGGGTAAGAACACTTACGGGCTATTCAGACGGTTCAACAAAGGCAAAATATTGGGTTTACTACGATTCAACAACTCTGGAACTCGTCGATGCGCTTCCGTCAAAGGAGCTTTATGACCTCGGCGGAACGGTAACAATTATCGAAACAGGCGATCTTTATCCGGATAACCCTGACTACGGACACATGAAATATGCTGTTGTTCAGTTGGATTTTGATGCTTTGGATTTTACTGACGGTTGTCTTTTCAGCCTTAAGTTCAGAGTTCTTCAGGAAAACTTCCTTGATGAAGAAGGCAGACCGATTGATCTTGTCAACTCCTTCGTCGCAGACTGGGTTGTAACAAGCAATGATGGTAAATCCCACGATTTAAGATATTATGTTTCAAGCAGTTATTTAGGTCTTGCAACCTTCGGCAGCTACGAAGAGCTTATCCTTGCAGATTATGAGCCCTTCGACCCGATACTCCTCACCGATGTAACAGAGGTTACATACGTTCAGCAGGAAGACACCCACAAAACCTTCACGGTTACAGTCAACGGCAGAAAGCAGATGATTCAGTTCATCGAGCCTGACGGCGGCACAAGAACTTATGACCGTTACAACAAGAATGTAAAAATCACAAGCTACAACGCTGACGGTGAAGTTGTCAGCTCAATGGCACGTGACCTCGCTTATGAGGTTTGGGAAATCTATTCCAATATGAGCGTCGGTGTTGAAATTCAGGTTCGCGGTAAAGAAAACTACAAGTGGGATGAGTTCAGATACTCATTCACAATCGAACCGTACAACCCGATAATTTCAATGGAGCTTTCAGCAACATCAGGCAAGAAGGGCGCAGTCCCTGCAACTGTTGTAGCTGACGAAAAGACAGAAAAGGTTATGTTCAAGATGCCGAACGGCACATCCGTAACAGTTGCATCAACCGCAACGGATGAAAACGGAAATAAAATCTTTATCGGTAATGCATGGATGAACGAGGACGGTCTCAACGAAATCGAAGTCAAGATTTACCGTAAGAATGTATGGGAATCCGTCGGCACACTCGAATATACAGTTGGATAATCTAATATTTACTCCTAAAAGAAATCCCACGGGCAACCGCGGGACTTCTTTTTTTGTCGGTTTTTTCTATAGTTTTTCCATGAACATTTACTTTCTACTGACAAATAATATAATGGTGTTGTGAACAAATTGATTTTTTGTATTGCACTTGTAGTTTGATAAATTCGGGTTTGTCGAGTTATTTGGTTTTGCAAAAATTGACTATGTGTTCGTAGGGGCGCGCATTGCGCGTCCGTTGAATTAAGCAGAATTTTTGCGGACGACCGATGGTCGCCCCTACGATATTAATTGAATATTCTAC
>JAZRNG010000156.1:0-9849 GCA_045648065.1 Acutalibacteraceae bacterium
CTTTGCATAACAGGGACGGAAAACATCGGGATATCCTGTTTCTTTTTTTAGTTCAATGCAGTAGTCAGCGACTTCAATATCACGTCTGAACATACCGAAATTCGCATCGGCACAGAAACAATATTCAATCTTATTATCCGAGAGCCATTTCAGCTCTGCTTTCACCTTTTCCATAGGGAAAAAGCCGACTTTGCTTTTAGCACTCCAGTCACAGTAGGCACATTTATACGCACAACCTCTGTTCGTTTCGATAACAGAGAGAAGCTCAACCGTTTCCGTCTCCACTATCGGGTCAAAAAGACCTGTCAGATACGGTGACGGATAGTCTGAAATTTCCTTGCATCCACTTCTCGGTGTCAAAGCAGCCTTACCGTTTCTGCGATAAGCGATGTTTTCAACATCATTCATATCCGTACCGTTTGCCACTGCCATAAGAAGGTTATAAAAAGGTTCTTCACCTTCACCGAAAATAAGATAATCGATAAAATCGCATTTTTCAAGGAGCTCAGTGCTGTCGTTTCTGACGCTGTGTCCGCCGTAAATTATAATACACTCAGGATATTGACGCCTGATCTTTTGAGCAAGTGCTTTGTTGAACTCAACATTCCAGGCATAGTTTGAAAAAGCTACCACTGCGGGATCTTTCATCCGACTGATGATATCATCAGTCTTTTCTCTTTTATAAAAGAAACCGCCAAGCTCGTAATGCTCCTTAAAATCATCAAATTGCAGTGAATATGCCGCAAGGCATCCTGTAGCATACGGCAGATACACAGACTTATCAAAAGCAAAACCTGCCTGCACAAAATATATCTTTTTCACGGCACATTCCTCCATTTTAATAGGTTACTTTAAGATTGTTTCTCTTAGCTGAGTATACCGGTGCGTCGTCACGCCTTCCGTACCAGACGTATTCCCTTGCATACTCATCGATAGTCGAAACAGGATTTTCTTCAGTTACGGTAACAGTATTTTTACGTTTTTCAAGCGGTTTATAGCTGTTATTGAGAATAGCATCAAAATATGACTCGAAATCATACTCAAGACTGATATCAAGTCGAGTCACATTCATCTTCTTGATTATACCTTTCTGATATTTTATAAGATCATCTGTAATATCTGAATCAGCACCGTAGGAAACGATATAATCCTTGATCTCCCCATAAAACTTTTCAGGATTAACTGCACCTTTCATAAAAAGATACTCGTCAAACCCCCACGTAGTCTGTCCGAAGCCTTCAAACACACTTTTGAAAGAATCTTTACCGTCAATTACGTCGTCTACAAAACGTGTGCATTCGCTGTAAAGCTCTCCGCAGAGAGTGTCAGAATTTTCTTTGCTCCACCGGATGAGTCCTTCATAAAAATCCTTATAACCTACTCCTTTTTCGTGGTAAAGATAGACCGCAATCATCATCGTAAGGCACATCGTATGAAGACCCTGAGCGTAGAGTGCAAAGATATATGACTTTTTCCAGTCATCAAGATTCATTGAATAGGTCGAAATGATATTGTCGCTGTATTCGCTTATAGCTTTTTTATCCACAGCAGAGTGGTGCTGTCTGAATTCAGTACGACATACCTCTATTTTATACTTTTCAACAGAGTCCTTGCTTCCGAGCTGTGAATTAGGTAAAAGCTCACACGGATAAACTATCACACTTTTATGCTGTCCGCACTCAAAAAGAGTTTCAATTCCCTTTGCAAAGCTCTCATAGGTTTCACCCGGCAGACCGAGAATCAGCTCAGAATAAGCCATAATCCCCCTGTTTGTATACATCTGCATCAGGTTTTTAAAGTGTTCAAGGCTCATATTCGTCCTGCCGATATTTTTGAGAGCTTCGGGTGACATAGTCTGGAAAGAAAGAGTCGGAGACTTACCGAGACCCTCATCAAACATCTTACAGCTGAGTCTGAAAACGAATTCATCTCTGTTTTTAGTGAAATTTGTTTTGAATTTTTCAGGGTAACCGGTCTTTCTTTTTGACTCAATCATAAGGTAAGTTATCTCCTCATCACGGTCAAAAAGTGCAAAATTCGCATCACTGCAGTAGATGTACTCAATCTTATTCTTTGCCATCCACTCTATTTCTGCTCTGAGCCTTTCCATAGGAAACATGCGGACTTTTGATTTAAGAACGCCCCAGTCGCAGTATGCACAGCGGTTGGGACAGCCTCTGTTTGTTTCCCAGATTACAGAATACTTAATACTCTTGTCTTTGAGGATTTCGTCAAAGTATCCCTCAAGGTACGGTGACGGAAAATCTGATATATCGCACACAGGTGCAGGATCCGTTGTCACGATCTCACCGTTTTTTCTGAATGAAAGACCGTTGACTTTTTCAAGCGGTGTACCCTCGCAAAGAGCAAGTAACAGCTCCTTTGTGGGCACTTCACCCTCTCCGTGGGTAAGAAAATCGATATAAGGATACGTTTGCATTTCCCTTGCATCCGGCGAAATACTGTGACCGCCCATTACTATATAGCAGTCGGGATATTTTTCCTTGATTTTCTGTGCAAGTTCTTTATTGAACTCCATACTCCATACGTAACACGAAAGGCCTACAAAATACGGATTTTCCATTCCGTCCACAATCGTCTGCACGTCATCACGCATAAAGATGAATTTTTTCAGGCAATATTCGTTTTTAATTCGCTCATCTGCCCAGGCGTAGGCAGCTATCGTACCGATAGAATAAGGAAGATAAGCAGACTTTACGCCTGAACCGAAAACTGAATTCGTCTGCACAAAATAGACATTTTTCACTGCTTTACTTCCTTTCTGAATTTATAGAAATTACTTCCTGATTTTCTGCCGTACCAGACTACAAAACGTGCGTAGTCCTCCCAGGAAAGCGGGAAGCCTTTTTTATCAAGAACAATATTTGTCAGATTTTTTTCAAGCGCTGTCTGATCAGCATTAAGAACACCTTCAAAATACGAAGGAAAATCATAAGCGAAAGTTTTTTCTTCACAAGTCACTTCACGATACTTTATCATAAACCTCTGATAATCAATAAGTTCATCGGCAAATTCATGATCCTTGACAAAACTTCTGACAAGAGGCTTTATCTCCTCATAAAAACGGTCACGTTCATATATCGTCATAAGGAAAACAAGCTCTTCCAATGGCCACTCTACTCTGCCGAAACGTTCATCATCCTGAGTGATGGAAATGTGATCATTTATGACTCCGTGAAGCTTTTCTTCAACCAGCTTCATAGCCTTACCCGCAACCGTTTCAGGGTTCTCTTTAAGAAAAACGATAAGAGCTGAGTAGAAATCTTTATAGCTTACCGAAAGCGAATCATAGAGATAAAGCGCCACAAACCTGAGCAATCCGAGATGATGAAAGCTCTGCACAAAATATGCAAATACATTCATCTCTATCCAATCTGCCTGTGTCATCGAGTAAGTCTGTGTCACAAGGTGGGAATATTCCGGAACTCCATCACTCTCTGCAGACTCACGGTGTGGCTCATTAAGAGGCAGCTTTGTAGCTGCGATATCATACTTTTTCATATACTCAGCATCCGCCATAGTAGAACACGGCAGAAGCTCACAGTTGTGAACATAAAGTGAGTAGTGCTGACCTGCTCTGAGAAGCTCGTCTATTCCGGATTTAAGGCTTTCAACTGTTTCACCCGGCAGACCGAGAATCAGTTCAGTATAAGTCGGTATACCACACTCATTATACTTGTTCATAAGCTGCGAAAAGGTTTCAATCGGAATATTCTTCCTGAGAACATTTTCAGCCGCTACGTGTGACATAGTCTGATAAGAAATTGTAACACCTTTACTCATACCGCTGTCTTCGAATTTTTTTCCGATTCTGAATACACGGTCATTACTGTTTTTTGCATAAGAAGTCTGGAACTTTTTCGGATATCCTCTCTTCATTCTCGCTTCAACGAGCATATCCGTAATAGTTTCATCACGTTCAATTATACCGAAGTTTGAATCCGTACCGCCGCAGCCGACGATTTTATTGTCGCAAAGCCAGTCGATTTCTGCCTGAATCCTTTCCATAGAAAAAAGCCTCAATTTAGAAGAAAGGCATCCCCAGTCGCAATATGCACAGGAATACGGACAGCCTCTGTTAGTTTCGAGCAAAGCGATAAATTCGTACTGCGGATTAGCTGCAATTATCGGGTCAAAAACACCTTCAAGATACGGCGACGGATAGTCACACAACAGGACAGGCGCCTTCTGCGTATCAATGCATTGTGAACCGTCTCTGTACGAGATATTTTTAACGTCATTGATATCCTTTTCTCCTGCGAAAGAAAGCAGAACATCACGGAAAGCTTCTTCACCTTCACCGTGAATCAGAACATCGATAAAGCTGTACTTTTCAAGCTGTTCATGGCCGTCACGTACGTGATGCCCACCGAAGATAATCTTACACTCAGGGTACTTTTCTTTGACCATAGATGCGATTTTTTTATTAAATTCATAATTCCATACGTAGCAGGAAAAACCTATTACGGCAGGGTCAGTAATACCGTTGAGTACATCCTGAGGTGATTTGCGTTCAAAGATAATCGGTTCAAAAGAGTAGATACTTGCGACTCTTTCATCCTTCATAGAAAAAGCCTGAAGCGTACCCACAGCGTACGGCAGATGTGCACTTCCTGAGTAAGTGTAATTCGCCTGTATGAGATATATTTTTTTCTTTTCCAACGCGTTCACCTCCTTCGGCACACTTTTATCCATTCTATCCGATAATTATATCATTGAGTGAAGATAATGTCAAACGAAGGTATTATTTTTATTCCTTTGAGAAACATATTATAGGGTGATATTATGCTAATTACACTGATACGTGTTACCATTCTGTATTTCTTCATTATCGTCTGTATGCGGTTTATGGGGAAAAGACAGCTCGGAGAATTACAACCTACCGAGCTTGTAATCACAATCCTCCTGTCTGAAATCGCATCAATTCCGATTCAGGACAACGGTGTACCGCTTGTGAACTCAGTTGTAGCAGTATTGCTTCTCGTATCTCTTGAAATCATAAACTCTGCCATATGCCTTAAAAGTGCAAAACTCCGAAATATAATCGAAGGCAATCCCATTGTGATAATACGTGACGGTATAGTTGACCAGAAGCGGATGAAGCAGCTTCGTTTCTCTTCGGAAGATCTCATAGAACAACTCAGACAGAAAGATGTATTTGACATCAATGAGGTCAAATTTGCAATCATCGAAACCAACGGCCAGTTAAGCGTGATGCTGAAAGAGAAACATCAGCCTATTACTCAGGAATCACTCGATTCCCCATCAAAAGAAAAAGGATTACAGTGTATGATCGTAAATGACGGTAAGATAATCGAAAAGACTTTCAGCGACTGTAATATGAACAAAGATAAACTCAACAAGTTTTTCAGAAAAAACAATATCTCTCCGGACGAAATTCTTTTCATGCTTGCAGACAGTCTTGAAAACTATACTATCGTAAGAAAGGACAAAAGCTCATGAAAAGATTTACAGTTGCCATATTTATTCTTTTGTTTACCGTCGTCTTTTCGGTAGGAAGTTATTTTCTGATCTGCACAAAAATCGACAGAGTGACAGAGCTTATGATAAACGACCGTGATATCACCGTTTATACAGGAAAAGCAGATAAAAATCGAACGGAAGAAATTGTGGAAGAATGGAAAAAACATGAAGTTCTGCTAGTTTCCCTGCTGACTCACCACGAGCTTGAAGATATTGAAACAGGTGTCAGATGCCTTTACGATTATATGCAGCAAGGGCTTACAGAGGAATACATCAAAACGCTGAATGAATGTATAAATAAGCTCAGACACGTAAAAGAAACCGAGCTTCCTGACACAAAAAATATTTTTTAAATCGAATTATATAAATCTGATTTTTATAGTCGTTATTACACTTTGACCGCAGTTTTTCTGCGGTTTTATTTTATACTTGTCTTAAAAAGTAAAATATGATAAAATTAATAAACACAGTTTATAAAATAAGGAGTGTTTACTATGGCACGTGTACTTGTTGCTGACGACGAAAGTAAGCTCAGACGACTCGTTTGCGACTTTTTAAGACGTTCAGGTCACGAACCCATTGAAGCTGCAACAGGTCAGGAAGCTTTTGATATTTTCAATTCTGATCCAAAAATCGAGCTTTGTCTTCTGGATATAATGATCCCTGAAATCGACGGTTGGGAGCTTTGCAGACAGATACGTAAATCATCCTCTGTGCCTATAATCCTTCTGACTGCAAGAAGTGCAGAGTTTGATGAAATCACAGGATTTGATGCCGGCGCTGATGACTATGTGACAAAACCTTTCAGTCCCACCGTTCTTATGAAAAGGATCGAGGCACTTTTAAGACGTACCAATACAAGGGGTATCACAAACGATAAAAACATCATTACTCTTGACGGTCTTGTGATGAACAACGAAGCCCATCAGGTAACCATCGATGATGAGCAGATAGATCTTACACTCAAAGAGTATAACATCCTTCAGAAGCTGATTTCGAGCCGTGGCAGAGTGTATACAAGAGAGCAGCTGCTCGATGACATCTGGGGATATGACTACGTAGGTGATGCAAGAAACGTCGATTCTCACGTAGCAAGACTCCGTTCAAAGCTCGGTTCTTGGGGTGTTGCACATCTTAAAACCATCTATGGTATCGGATATAAAATAGAGGTGAGCTGATTTTGTCATACGAAAGGCGTAAACGTTTTAAGCTTTTCCCAAATGTCCGTGTACAGGTATTCGTTCAGTTTATCCTGATTTTCTTTTTGATTATCTCTATCACTCTTTTTTCATCAAGCTCGTTTTATACCAATATGATTGAAAGTTCAAAAATGTTTGAGATGAGAGAAGCCGGTCAGAAACTTCTTGAAATCGACCTGCACAGCAAAGATGCATTCAACAAGATTTCAGACATTGAAACTCAGCACGATGTATTTATCGAAATTTACGAAAAAGACACTACTACTTCTGAGTATACAAAAAACGTTTATACAAAGTGTTACAACAGAGTAATGTTTGAGGGTTCTGACGAGTATGCGTTGAAAGAACAAAGCAGTCCTGTCATTGACTTCTCATCATCAGACTTCGAGCTTTTTAATGAGTACGAAGACAAGACGTATGCGGGAATGTCTACAAACAATGCAACCAAGGATAACTTTTTCATCCTCGTTACCCCTGACGGCTCAGGTAAGTATATTTTTGTGACCGCAGTTGAGTATTCGGTAATCAATACTATGGCAAAGTCTATATCGCTTTCAGCCATAATCATCACCACAGTTATTTTCATAGCTGTTTCAATTGCGATCTACTTCTACATCACGAGGATCACAAAACCACTCAATGATATCATCTACGGCACTAAAATCATGGCTGAGGAAAATGACAAAAATATACGAATCCCCACGCGCGACGGTATTCTTCGCACTGAAACTGATGATGCTATTTTAAATATCAACGCTCTTTACGAGTCGCTGATGCTGACACAGGAAAGACTGCTTGAAAAGTCAGAATTCCTCGCTGCACAGCTCAAGGAAAAAGACATCGAACAAAAATCACGTGCAAAATTCATCGCTGACACTTCTCACGAATTAAAAACGCCTATTGCCATAATTCAAGGTTACGCTGAGGGTATGAAATATGTCTTTGACGACAAAGAAGCCGCTAATGAGTATTGCGATACCATCATAGAAGAGTGTACAAGAATGACAGATCTCGTCGTTAACATGATGAGTCTTTCAAATATCCAGCACACCGATGAACTCAACTACAGCGATTTTCTCATCAATGAATTCATCGACGAGAGAATGAAGCTGCACAACAAGATTTTCGAAAAAAACAGTATCATTATCGAAAACAGAATAGTTGATGATATTTACGGTTATGCTGACGTATCAAAGCTTCAGTTTGTTATCAATAATCTGATCTCAAATGCAGTATCGTACATAGGAGGAGAAGAGAAAAAAATCGTAATCCGTTGTGAAGACCTAGATATGTGCTACAGGATTTTCGTATTCAACACGGGTGATCATCTTTCGCAGGAAACTCTTCGCAAACTGTGGGACAGCTTTTACCGTCAGGATGCCGCAAGACTTCGTTCTGAAGGTCATTTCGGACTCGGACTTTCAATAGTAAAGGCAACACAGGACGCACATTCACAGCAGTGCGGAGTTGATAACACCGAGGGCGGTGTAGAATTCTGGTTTGACGTCGCAAAGGGCCAAGCCCCCACAGAAGAATAAAAAAACGCAGGTTTTCGAAAGTGAAAACCTGCGTTGATTTTATGTATGATTAAAACTTGAACTCAGGAAGATAATCCTTATGTGCTTCCTTCATTTCTGCGTAGCACTTTGTAGCCTTTTCCCAGTCACCTACAAGAGGATGCACAAGCAATCCCTTGATAGCAGCTTCGTCTGAACCTGTTGTAGCTGCTTCAACAGTAAACTTTTCGTAAGCCTTAACTACTCTCATAAGAGCGATGATGTGCTGATTCTTGAAGTTTTCAACCTTAACGGGTTTAGCACCGTCTGCTCCGATTACTGAGGGAGCTTCGATGATAGCATCATCATCAAGGAAATCAAGTGTACCGTTATTCTTAACGTTAACTACCTGAATGTCATTTACATCATTCGCAAGAGAGTTGATGAGTGAAACTGCAGCAAGTGAATACTTATGACCGCCACGCTTATCAAGAAGTGCCGGCTTGATGCAAAGTTCTTCATCGTTATACATTTCAAGAAGCTGCTCTTCGATCTCCATACAAACCTGAGCTCTTGTCTTTTCGTCTGTTCTCTGATGCTCAAGCTTCGCCTCTCTGCAGTAATAATACTGAAGGTATGATGAGGGGAGACCCTGTACAGCCTTGAGGCACTCAAGATCAAAACCATCATCCTTGATATTTGCCATAACCTTCGGTGAGAAGCCTGACTCAATAAGACCCGGAAGAAGCTCTTCACCGTCTTTTTTAACTGAAGTAATCCAGCTGAGGTGATTAAGACCTACATACTCTATATCAACGTCTTCACCGGTGATTTCTTTAACATCATCAAGCATATCAATAGGTACGTTACAAAGACCGATATTCTTAACGTTTGTATGGTTGAGAACGAACTCTGTGATGATACCTGAAGGGTTGGTAAAGTTGATAAGCCATGCATCCGGGCAGATCGCTTCGATTCTGTCACAGATGTGCTTGATTACGGGGATTGTACGGAGAGCCTTGAACATACCGCCGATACCCGTAGTTTCCTGACCGATGAGGCCGTATTTCTTAGGAATACTTTCGTCGAGATGACGTGCAGGAAGCTTACCTACACGGATCTGTGTTACAACGAAATCTGCTCCCTGAAGAGCTGTATCAACATCATCTGTAAGAACTACTTCACAGTCAACGCCTGCCTTTTCAAGCATACGGATGCAAAGGTTACCTACGATATTACGTTTTCTTTCGTCGATATCCATAAAGGAAATTTTCTTAAGCTTAAGAGAATCCTGTGCTTTAAGAAAACCGTCCACAAGTTCGGGACAATATGTACTGCCTGAGCCTATTACAGCAACTGTAATTTCTTTCATCTGAAAAATCCTTTCTTATTTGTACTGCTGGAAGATCCAGTTAACACAACCTGTTACAGGAGGCTGTGTGAGTTTGATGAAGCTGAGCTTTCTTCCGCTTGCCTTTACAGCCTTATCCATAAGAGCCTTAAGGTAAATTTCTGACGGAAGCTTTGTGTGAATTGAACCTGAGAGAACAACTTCAACAACTTCATCTGTGAAGTTAAGTGTATTGAGATGAGCTGTGATAAGTGCAGCTCCTCTTTCTGCCATTTCATCGATGATGTCAAGCACTACC
>JAZRNG010000157.1:0-5153 GCA_045648065.1 Acutalibacteraceae bacterium
CTTCCTAAGACCGCTTGGCCTCCGACTTTAGCGAGTTCGAGCCTCGTCATCCGCTCCAGACCACCCAATCGGGTGGTTTTTTACTTGGAAAATCAAAGTATTTGAGGGTGTAGCTCAGTTGGTCAGAGTACTTGCTTGACATGCAAGGGGTCGGTGGTTCGAGCCCACTCATCCTCACCATTAAAAAGCCTTGAAAACACTGCGTTTTCAAGACTTTTTAATTTTTCTGAAAACTTTTTAAGACCCTGAAAACAGGAAAAGGTCAACAAAAGGTCAACAATGGGTCAACTGAATAACGACTTTTTAACAACTTTTAGTACTGATTTGATATTTATTTTCCCGTGAGGAAAGCGAGAAAATCATTGATGAACAATATACGGTTTCATGCGTTGTTTTGGCTTTTTGCCGTGATTCTTGTCGGGATGCTTTTTCTCTGCCATAATATCACCCTCTTGTGTCTGTTGGTGGTATTATAGCATTAAACGAAATTAAAGTAAATGCGTGTGGTTCAGTGAAATATTGACATTTTTTGAATTAGTGATAAAATGTGAGTGTTAATATTTAATTGGAGGATATTATTATGATGAAAATCATTTCGGCTATTATTGCGTTTCTTCTGATGCTTTTTCCGTCCTCAGGAAACTTGTTGGGTACACAACAGCAATTATCTTTCCCAGGAGAGAAAAAAGTCACCAAACAAATTGTTGAAGCAATTAAAGTCAATGACATTGATGCTCTGATAGATATGTATTGTGATGCCGCAAAGAGCACGGGTGA
Organism: Acutalibacteraceae bacterium; assembly: GCA_045648065.1. GTDB lineage: Bacteria > Bacillota > Clostridia > Oscillospirales > Acutalibacteraceae > CAG-488. The sequence continues at coordinate 778 of JAZRNG010000157.1, forward strand.
AGTAAACACAGAAAACCTTCAGAATTTTATTGATTCTATTGAAGGTGACATTAAGAAAGGTGAATACTTTTTATCTGATTCCAGTGATTATTCAAACAATGGTCACATTAAAAGTCACAGGCAGATAAAAATAAAAATTACAACTTCTCAACAGCAATACTTGATATACGCTTCATGGGTAGTTGCAGATACAGAAACCCCTGAGAGAGTTGGCTTACTTCAATTAACATTGTTCCCGTATGAAGACCCGGTAGTTATCGCTCAGGTTCCGTTAAAGGGAAGCATTGAAAACGTAGGATCTTAATAATTATAATACCAAAAGCAGACATTTAATGTAGTTAAATGTCTGCTTTTTCTTATATCAACTTTCCAAAAGAGAAATGTATTTGTAAACCGTATTCCTACTCAGACCGCAGACTCTTGCGAACTCTGAAAGATTCAGACTGCCTGATTTGAACGCAGGATAAGGTTACTTATATTATCTGAATATATATCGGAAAAAGAAGGCTATTCACTTTTAAATGATTGTCTCGAAATAAAACGTATTTTAGTTGCAACACTCAATACTGCAAAAAATAATAATAAATAATGGTTCGTCATTTGGACCACTTAACACAAACAAAAATCCGTTCTCGTAAGAGGAGGGATTTTTGTTTGTGTTATTATCTATTCATTATTATCTCTTATTTATTATCTGAAAGAGATTTTGCAGACAGGGGATGGTTCTGTGTCTTTTCCTGTCTTTCTGTTTCAAAAAACCATCTCCATTGTAGCTGTTTATCGCAGTCAATAGGAGATGGTTTTTGTTATGTAACTTTATCTCAGATACTTAAGCTGAATTCGTTTGTTCCTTGTGCCAGTACATTTTCTTTACCTGTCCAACGGAAAACAGCGGTCGTGTTTTCGGGGATATTGATATTAAGTTTTACCTTGCCTGATTGATGTTCGTAGCTGACTGAAATTATACCGTTTGGTGTAGTTATACTGCCTTTCATTCTCGCAAATTTGTCGACAGACATAGGCTCTATCATGAGCGACTTATATCCTGCTGAGTTTTCAGTTTGTTTTATTCCCAACAGATACTCAAACAGATAGGCGACAGGAGCACCGAACATCGGGTGGCTGTGCGAACGGCTGCGATTGCTGTCCCAGTACTCGTGAAAGGTCGTTGCTCCGTTTTTCCTCCAGTGCTCATAACCCTGATCTCCGTCCTGAGTAAGCAGGGCAACGGCAAGGTCGCTGTCACCGTTTTCAAAAAGCAGACGGGTGACTATGTCTGTTGCGAAAATTCCCGTATCGTAGTGTCCGAGCTTTTTATAGTAGCTCTTCATATTTTCGTACGTCTTTTCGTTTCCGAGGCCGATATCCACAGCAAATGAATTCGCACCCTGAACGTTCATAATGAAGTTATCGTCAAATGCATTGAAGTAAGCTGCGGTAATTGCTCCCTTGCGGTAGTTGATCTTTTCTTCGTATTCTGCGATGTCGTCGTCTTTGCCGATTATCCTTGCGATTTCACACATCTGCTGAAGAGACTTAACCATAAGTAAGTGTTGACCATAGCCGCAGGAAGTACGACCTGCTGATTGTGTGATGTGATATCCTTATCGGGATAAAGAATGTTTGGGCCGCACCAGTCACCGAGACACCATTCACCTTTTTTATCACTCGTAACTAAACCGTACTCCGAGTGTGACTCAAGGTAGTCGATGTAGCGTCGCATATTTCCGTAATATTTTTCGAGTATTTCCTTTTCACCGTAATGTTTATAAAGCTGATATGGCACTTCGACTATCGCACAGCCCCAGCCACCGGGTCCGCCTCCGCTTCTGATGTACGGTGCTGTGTACTGTATATGTCCACTTAAAATGTCCTGACTGTCTGCAATGTCCTGCATCCATTTTTTATAAAGTGATTTTGCATCCATCGTAGTCAGTACAGCGTGGCAGGTGAGCTGACCGTCACCTGTATATCCTCGTCTTTCAAGGTGAGGACAGTCTGAGGGATGTCCTGTATGCATATTACAATGCATAGTATGCATAAAGGTTTTGTAAATCCAGTTAAGCGTTTCATTATCGCACTCAAAGTCGGATGAAGCAGGTACATCAGAGTAGATGACCTTGACACCCATCGGCTCTGCCTTGCCGATAACCTCAAAATATCTGAATCCGAACCACGTGAATTCGGGCTGTATTACGCTTGTCAGACCGTCTGCCACCACGGTGAATTGCTGACCGTGAATGTGTGTCGGGTCAAGATAACCGTCAGCTGTAAGCTCTTCAGAGAAATTCACGCAGATTTTTTCTCCCTTTTTGGCAGAGAGCTTCAGTACGGGATATCCTGTTGTATTTTCACCGCAATCGTAGACTATTCCGTCTGCGGTTTCTTTTACTTTTCTGACAGGAAGAACTCTTATGAGCTTGTCCCACGGACAGTCAGTTTCGCAGTATTCCGTTTCAAGATTTTCTGTGCAAATGGCATTTTCCCAGGATGAATCATCATAATCTTCAAAAAAACAGCCTTCAGAATCAGTGAAATCGTGGTGTTCATCCCAAGTGAAGTTATATGCACTCACAAAGCTTTTGCCGACAAGGCAATTTTCATCGGAGACAAAGTGCTTAATGCCTGATTCGCATTCTGCTGTAATGCAATAAATCGCTTTCGGCAGACCGAAACAGCGGTTTTTGTGAGTGTACCATCCACCGCCGTAATGAATGGCAATGCTGTTTCTGCCAGATTTTACAAAATCCGTGATATCAAAAGAAGGTACGTAAACCCTGTGAGCCGAAATCACCTCGTCGACGGGGTCGCATCCTGACTCGAAATCAGATGAAAGGGGAAGGAAGGTGTCAGGGTTTATGCATATACCGTTTATGTAGCATTTAAAAAAACCGAGTCCCAGAACATTGAGTTTGACTTTTTTTATACAGTCAAGGTCAAAATAACCTCTTACAACCGAAAAACTTTCTTCGGTACGGTTCTTGGCACCGATCCATTCAGCGTTTTTGAAAAAGTACTCTTTATTCATAGTTTCACTCTCCTATGATGATGTTGTGAAGTAAATATAACACAAATTATAATTATTGTAAATGAATATCAATGCGGCTTTTGCGAAAGTTTAATATATTTTGAGTTTAATGATATCGTTTTTTGTAAAAATTGCAAAAAATATTTACTTTTATTTCTTTTAATGATATTATTTAAAGTATATAAGTGACATTGGTATTAACACTTATACAAAGAGAGGTAATTGTTATGAAAAAAGCCGTGAAAGTGTTTATTTCGGTGGTTTTGTGCTGTTGTCTGTTGACACCGACAGTGGCATTTGCAGCCGATGAAAGAGAAGCTTATAACCCTGTTCAGGAGTATATTGAAGAGTCGCAGATGGATGCGGGTCTGCTTGCGAAGATTCAGCTCGCAAAGGTTCTGAATTTCATCAGCAACTTTGTTATCAACGATATACTCGGAACGGTTCTGAAAATGGCAATTCCTGATTCAGCAGCAGTTGTTGATTTTGAAGATTTTAATCTTGATGAATACGATAATTTCTATTCAGGTATGGATACATTTATCGATGAGCCTCAGGGTGATAAAGTCTGGAGTCTGGGCTACGGAAAGGCTTCAGTTCTCCCTTCTGATTTCGGCACAAAGCCTTACGCTAAGGGTGCTTACCTGCCGTATGTTTTCGGTAACGCGATGTATACGGATGACGACGGACAGGAAGAAGACCTTATGGCTCGTGCCGTTGTTGTGAATGATGGTTCAGGCAGAGGAAATGTTGTTTTTATTGCTCTTGATGCAATGGGTTTTGCAAATGCTGATGTAAGACTCATCCGTGAGGCTCTCAAAGAGGTTGCAGAGGAAAATAACATTGTCAGTATCAATGTTTCCTGCACACATATTCATACAGGTATTGACTCTCAGGGTGTATGGACTGACCCGATCGGGTGTATTCTTAATAATATCATCAGTCCGGATGTCAGGTATGGTGTTGAACGTTCCTTCATAGAGTCTGTAGTTGCAGGATCGAAGGAAGCTGTAGAAGCTGCGCTTGAGGATATGACAACGGGTAAACTTTACTACTCTCAGGCAAATATCAGTGAATACATTCACGACAGAACGGCACCTATCTCACTTGATAAAAACCTTTATAAGCTTGAATTTGTTCCTTTTGATTCAGCAAAGACTCCGACAATTCTTGCAACATTCGGCTGTCATCCCGAGTCAGCAAGCTATGACTGGGCAAGTGCTGATCCTGATAAAGCACTTTCATTTGATACTAAATTTACTGCAGATTTTATATGGTATGCCGAAAAGGTTATCAATGCTGCAGGTTATAACTTCATATTTATTCAAGGTAATGTTTCAACAGTTAC
>JAZRNG010000158.1:0-15811 GCA_045648065.1 Acutalibacteraceae bacterium
ACAAAAGAAATATTGGGAGTGAAATAAATGAGAACAAGTGAAATTAAAAGAGACACAGCTGAAACAAAAATCAGCCTTACTCTCGACATTGACGGCACAGGCAAAAGTGAAATCGCGACAGGCTGCGGTTTCCTTGACCATATGCTCACACTCTTTGCAAAACACGGCAGATTTGACCTGAGTGTAAAATGCGACGGTGACATCGACGTTGACGACCACCACACTGTTGAAGACATCGGTATCTGTCTTGGTATGGCATTCAAAGAAGCTCTCGGTGACAAGAAGGGCATCATCCGTTACGGAAACTTTACTCTCCCGATGGACGAGGCACTCATTATGTGCGCAGTTGACATTTCAGGCAGAGATTACCTCGCTTACCGTCTTGAAATTCCGACCGAAAAAGTCGGCACTTTTGACACGGAGCTTGTGGAAGAGTTTATGCTTGCATTCACAAGAAATGCAGGGCTCACTCTTCACATCATTCAGCTCAGCGGCACAAACTCTCACCACATCATCGAAGGCACATTCAAGTGCCTTGCAAGAACACTTCGTCAGGCAGTTAACATTGACGAAAAATTCAAAGACGAAATTCCATCCACAAAGGGCGTTTTATAATGATAGCTATAATCGATTACGGCGTTGGCAATCTTTTCTCGCTTAAAAGCTCGTTCAACGCTATTGGAGCAGACGTAATTGTCACAGACAATGAAGAAAAAATACGCTCTGCGGATAAAATAATTCTCCCCGGTGTCGGTGCTTTTTCAGATGCAATAGCAAAGCTCCGTGCAACAGGACTCGACAAAGTCCTCATTGACGAAGCCGATAAAGGCAAACCCGTTATGGGTATCTGCCTTGGTATGCAGATGCTTTTTGAAAAAAGCTTTGAGTACGGTGAGTATGACGGACTCGGACTGTTGAAGGGTAATGTTGTAGGAATGCAGGGTGTTCTCCCTGAAGAGCTCAAGATTCCGCACATCGGCTGGAATGCTCTTCATTTCAGACAAGCTGACTGTCCCCTTTTCAAGTACATCAAGGAAGATGACTGTGTTTACTTCGTTCACTCCTACTTCGCTGAGGACTGTGACGAAAGCGTTGCCGCTACAACAGAATACGGCAAAGAGCTAACTGCCGCGGTTGCTTACAAAAACATTTACGGCTGCCAGTTCCACCCTGAAAAAAGCGGTGACGTCGGTCTTAATATCTTAAGAGCATTTTGTGAAACGGAGGCAGAGTGATGAATATTTTTCCCGCAATTGACCTTTACGAGGGTGCTGCCGTCCGTCTTTTCAAAGGCGACTACAATCAGATGACCGTTTACGATAAGAATCCTCTCAATATCGCAAAGAAATTTGAGGAATGCGGTGCTGAATATCTTCATATGGTTGACCTTGAAGGTGCTAAAACAGGACTCACACCTAACCTTGAAACGATCGAAAACATCGTCAGAAACACTTCCTTGTTCGTTGAGCTTGGTGGCGGTATCCGTTCAATGGAAACTGTTGACAAGTATCTTTCAATCGGTGTCAGCCGTGTCATTCTCGGCACAGCTGCTATTACTGATGAAGCTTTCCTCGACGAAGCAATCGCAAAATACGGCGAGAAAATTGCCGTCGGTGTTGACATTAAAGATGACTACGTCGCAATCAAGGGATGGACAGAAAAATCACAGTACACATTCGAGGACTTCTGCCTTAAAATGCAGGACAAGGGTGTGAAAACTATCATCTGCACCGACATTTCAAAAGACGGTGCGATGAAGGGCACAAACCGTGAGCTTTACAAAACACTTAACGAAAAGCTCAGTCTTGATATCATCGCTTCGGGCGGTGTTTCAACTATCGACGATATCAAAGCACTTCGTCAGATGAACCTTTACGGTGCAATCATCGGCAAGGCGTACTATACAAATGCAATTGATCTTAAAGAAGCAATCGAGGTGGCAAAATGATTACAAAAAGAATTATCCCCTGCCTCGACGTTAAAGACGGCAGAGTTGTTAAAGGTGTGAATTTCCTCGGACTTGCCGATGTTTCTTCACCTGTCAAGCTGGCTGAGTTTTACTCAAGCTGCGGTGCTGATGAGCTTGTTTTTTACGACATCACAGCATCAGCTGAAGGCAGAAAGCTTTTCACTGACATTCTGACAGAGGTTGCAAGTAAGGTTTTCATTCCACTCACAGTCGGTGGTGGTATCAACACAGTTGACGATTTTGACCGTGTCCTCAAATGCGGTGCAGACAAGGTCAGCGTTAATTCAGGTGCTATCCGCAACCCTGAGCTTGTGAGAGAAGCTGCACACAAATACGGTGACCAGTGTGTTGTCCTTTCTGCTGACGTAAAGCGTGTTGACGGTGAATTCCGAATTTTTGCAAAAGGCGGACGTGAGGACACGGGAATGGAAGCAATTTCCTGGATAAAACGCTGCGTTAATATGGGTGCAGGTGAAATCGTTGTCAACAGCATTGACACGGACGGTGTAAAGCAGGGCTTTGACCTTGAGATGCTTGAAGCTGTCTGCGATGCAGTAAACGTGCCCGTAATCGCTTCAGGCGGTGCAGGTTGCATTGACGACTTTACAAAGCTTTTCAAGGCTTTACCGAAAGTTGATGCAGGTCTTGCTGCTTCAATCTTCCACTTTGGCGAGGTTGAAATCAAAGACCTGAAAAAAGAACTCAGACAAAACGATATCATAGTGAGGTTATAAAAGATGAATTTGGATGAATTGAAATTTGACGAAAAAGGACTTATCCCTGCCGTTGTAGTTGATGCAAAGAGCAAGAAGGTTCTTACGGTTGCATATATGAACAGAGAAAGCCTTGAAATCAGCATCAAGGAAAAGCGTACCTGCTTCTGGTCACGTTCACGTCAGGAACTCTGGCGCAAGGGCGAAACCAGCGGCAACGTGCAGAAAATCGTAAGCATCACCGCTGACTGCGACAAGGATGCACTCACAGTTCTCGTTGAAAAAGAAGGTCCTGCCTGTCACCTTGGCACAGACTCCTGCTTCAACAACACTGTCTGGGAAAATGATGAACTTCACGAGTTCTCATATGATGGACTTCTCAAACTCATCGAAGGCAGAAAGATCGACAAGCAGGAAGGCTCATACACTACATATCTTTTTGAAAAAGGTATGGATAAAATCCTCAAGAAGGTCGGAGAGGAATCAACTGAAGTTATCATCGCTGCAAAGGATAACGACAAAAGAGAAACCGTCTACGAGATCGCAGACCTTGCTTATCACGTAATGGTGCTTATGATCGAGATGGGTATTTCACTCGAAGACATTTTTGACGAACTCGCATCACGTCATGTCATTGACCACAAGGTCAAGCAGGAAAAGAGCACTGCTCAATAAAGCTGAAAAAGCAACAAAAAACCTCCGAGGAAACTCGGAGGTTAATTATTTGTATTGATTATGCAGCAGCCTCTGCTTCAGGCCATACGATTTCGTAGTTAGCTGTAGAGTAGTACTTGAACTTGAGAGGTAATGTACCCACACTTGCAAGTGTACCCTGACCTGTGATCTCAGTTTCGATAGCTGCTGTACGGCTGAGCTCAACCTTTGTTACGTGGTCTGTAGCCTTGTCAACTACAACCTTGATTGTACCGATTTCATATGTAGCATCGTACTTTTCAACTGTAACGAAATCCTTATACTTAGCAAACTCAGCGAGGATTTCATCATCTTTGGAAATCTTGTAAAGCTTTCCGTAAACGCTGTTTTCCTGCTCAGGATTTGTTTCAGGGTTGATCTTAAGGACGATTGTATAGTGTGCATCGCCCTCGTTGTCTGTGATGAGTGCTGAACGCACGTCTGCAAAGTCAAGTGAACCTGCTTTGTCAGAACCCATTACAGGGAAAATATCCTCTACCGATGCAGGATTTTCTTCATCTGTAGTTGAAAGACCGAAGTCTTTGTTTGTAATCTTATCTGCAAGAGTTTTGAAAGAAGCCTTTACATATTCGTTTTCGCACTCGCAGTCACCTGCACTCTGGTCGAGCCAGTAGTTGATGCCGTCAAAATCTTTGCTTGCCTTCGTATCTGCCATAAGCTTATTGAACTTTGCAACGATCTCTGCCTTAGCTACGTCGCCTTCTTTAATCGCTTTATCAGCATAGGGAATAGTCGTAGTCTCCTCTTCCTCTGTAGTAGTAGAACAAGAGCACAAAGCAAATACCATAACGGCTGCTAATGCAAGAGAAAGCAATCTGATAAGTTTTTTGTTCACGAACAATCCACTCCTTATATTTTCTGTATATGTTTGATTATAACACAAATATCGGATAAAGCCAATACTTTTTATAAAAATTATGAAATTCCCTTTTCGTCAAACATAAATGCTGCTTCAAGTGCTATTTTAAGACCTGTTTCAAGCATCTTCGGATCGAGATTTTCCTCAGTATCAAGACGTGTATGGTAGTATCTTGCGGGTGACGGGTCCATAGCTGTGAAAGCCGAAGCAGGGATACCTGCCTGTGAAATAGCAGCAGCATCAGTCGAACCAAGCTCGATAGCCTTGATCGGCACTTCGTGACCTACTTCCTTTGCAGCGTCCTGAAGAAGCTTTGCTACTCGCTTGTCATTCTTTACCATGCCTGTCATATCCTTGTCATAAATCGCCATAAAGTCGATTTCACGGATAGTGTCAAGAGAAATGAAGATTGTTTCAACACCGTCATTCTTAATTTCATTTGCATGAGCCTTTGCCCAAGCCTTTGAGCCGCGAAGACCTGCCTCTTCGCCACCTGCCATAAGAGCTACAACTTCTGTGTTTTCAAAACGGATATTGTTTGCATCCATAAACTTGATCACGGCTGCAGAAAGCATACAACCTGAAAGGTCATCGTTTGCACCTGTTACGGGACGCTTATAGTTGCAGAAGAAGATAGCTGCACCAAGAACAGGAACAGTTACGTACATTACGACTGCAAGGATTTTCATTGCGAGGTTATCACCCATCCAGATGACACCGAAATCTGTACCGGCGACGAGACCGTAGATGCCACCACCTATGCTCAGAAGCACAGCTATTACAGCTGTTACGATAATTCCTGCTACTGCAGGTCTTCCACCGTGATATGTGTAGGTCCACTCGAAAGCTGAGTCAACGTGACCTGAGAAGATGATTCGTCTCTTTGTTTCACCTGAAGCTTTTCTGGTACCTGTCACGTTCATTGAAGTCTTCTTCGGGAAGAAAAGATCAAGAACAGGTTTATAGAAAATAAACTCTGCAAGTATAATGAAAAGTGTCACACAGCCCGTCACAAGAGAAACAACGGGAAGACCGAGAGTGAAAAATACAGCTGAGAGTATGAGAAGCACTGCACCCAGAGGTACCCATGCCATAAACGCCTTGTCTGAGCACTTATACTCTTCTTTAAGTACTGTGTCACAGGTCGTTTCAAGCTCTTTTGCGAGATATTCCTGCGTTTTGATTTCAGCCTCGCTGCCTACGGGACGCGGACCGAAATTTTTACACATCGTCTTTATATGCTTGATAGCATAGTTTGTGTAAAGTCTTACTTCGGATTTGTAATTTCCGACACTTTCTGTTGATTTCATCTGTCAACATTCCTTTCCATGGGTTTTATTACTAAGCCGTATTTTTAAGAATTTTTCCTCTTTCCTTGACAACGGACTTAATTACGAATAGAATATAATATATAGTTCAGATCTAAAGGATGGTTTTATGAATAAAAAAATTACGCCCGGCGTAATACGTATCATAGCGTTACAGTCTGTCATAGTTATGATCGCTGTAACAGTCCTCGGAGGTGCTGTCATAACACACCAGAGATATAAGGCAGTCCTTGCAAACCCGGATATGCCTGTCGAAGACTCATACGAGATCCTGACTCAACCGATTTACAGCACGACTGAAAGCACATCAGCTCAGTCGGCACCCGAAGGCACTACTGCCGGTCAGACTACAGCTCCGACCTCACAGGCTGAGAGCAAACCCGCATCTGAAAACAACACACCGAGCAATCAGTACCCCTACGCTTATGCAGGATTTACTCCGCAGGTAACTGACGTCAACGCGGACATTTCAAAGTTTATAGTAAACGGTAACTATACCCTCCCTGCAGACTACAAACCTATGCTTGCTGAAGCTGTGAAGGGTTCGGAAGTTTACCTTGACTACCGTGTAGCACCCTACTATCAGCAGATGTACGATGCAGCACTCGCTGACGGAATAACTCTCACTCCGATTTCAGGCTACCGTTCATACGAGCGACAGCAGAAAAACTTTGAAAACCGCATCAAGGAAAATATGGATGCAGGTATGGATAAAACTGAGGCTACAAAGGTAGCCGCTACTGTCATAATGGTTCCCGGCTCAAGTGAGCACAACGCAGGTCTTGCGATGGACATCTGCTCACTCGCTCAGAGCTTTGAAAACTACGATGAGTTTGAATGGCTCGACCAACACGCTGCAGAGTACGGATTCATTCTCCGCTATCCGAAAGACGAAAAGTCAAGGAATATCACCGGCGTTATCTACGAGCCGTGGCACTACAGATTCGTAGGTGTTGAGACAGCTAAGGAAATCAAAGAGAGAGGCATTACTTTAGAAGAGTACCTCGGTCTTGCATAATCAGTCTTCTTTTATGTCGGCACGTTTAAGCACCTTCATAAAAGTCTTGAAAATAATCTTAAGATCAAACATAAAGCTCTGTTTTTCGACATATTCTTTGTCGAGCAGGGCTTTTGTTTCGTCATCGATGTTATCTCTGCCGTTGATCTGTGCGTAACCCGTGATACCGGGTCTGACAGAATAAACACCGTACTGCTCACGCAGTTCACGGATTTCCTTCTCAGCAGGGATAAGCGGACGCGGACCCACAAGGCTCATCGTTCCGTTAAGGATATTAAAAAGCTGCGGAAGCTCGTCAATACTTGTCAGTCTGAGAAGCTTTCCTGTCTTTGTGATCTTTTCGTTCGCATCAGTAAGCTCTGCAGTCGCTACGTCACCCGTACCGTTTCTCATCGTGCGGAATTTATACACTGTAAAAAGCTTGTTATCCTTGCCTACTCTCTCCTGTTTAAAAAGTACGGGAGATCCGTCAGTTATAAGTATCGCAAGTGAAACCACGAGAAAAAGCGGAGAGAGAAATATCAACGCAAAAATGCTCACAACAAAATCAAAAATTCTTTTCAAAACTGCACCTCCGTTCAGATGCATTTCAATAAAATAAAATCAGGTCAATTTATTCCAGAGGATGTAGTCGTCTATGAGTACAGCTCTCACAGGAGCTCCGTCGATGGCACCCATCTTCACAGGCAGTGCAATCAGGTAGTAGTCACCCGGTTCAACCTGCGAAAGATCGAGGTTTTCAAGCACAGCCACACCGTTCTGCAGGAAAGCCTTGTGCGGCTTGAGCTGATTGCCCGACTTGCCGATCGAGTCAGCGTCCGTACCTATAAGGCAGATGCCCGTGTCGACCGCTTCATATGCGGCACTCTCCATAAAGAAAGACTGAGCATCACCTTTTATCAGAAGTCTTGTACATTTCTTCGGGAAATATCTGTTGACATACTCGCCCGTTATAACTCCGGGCGGCACTTCGATTACCGTACACTGACCTATATACTTATTAAGGTCAGCTTCTTCAATCGTCTCCCCTCCCTCAAGGAAGTGACACGGAGCATCAGCGTGTGTAGCCGTGTGGACACAGGCATAGACGGCCGAAAGATTGCACTCGTCACCGTTTTCAATACGCTGAACGGCATCGAGTCTCGTTTCGGGATCTCCGGGATATTCGATTGTGGTAAGCAAAGGACGCGAAATGTCAACGATGTTCATATTTTCAAATCCTTATTTTTAATCTTTATTCAGCTCAGAGAGAGACATCTGCTTGAGGTAAGCATTGATGAAACCGTCGATCTCACCGTCCATAACAGCATTGATGTTACCGATTTCAAAGCCTGTTCTGTGGTCTTTAGCGAGTGTATACGGCATAAAGACGTAAGAACGGATCTGGCTGCCCCAGCCGATTTCCTTCTGTTCGCCCTTGATATCTTCAATCTTGTCAAGGTGTTCTCTTTCCTTGATCTCAAGAAGCTTTGACTTAAGCATTCTCATAGCAACTTCACGGTTCTGATGCTGGCTTCGCTCAACCTGACAGGAGACTACGATATTTGTCGGGATATGGATGAGTCGTACAGCAGAAGAGGTCTTATTAACCTTCTGTCCGCCTGCACCTGATGCACGGTAAACTTCCATTCTGATATCTTCAGGGCTGATGTCTACTTCGATGGTGTCATCAATTTCAGGCATAACCTCAAGTGAAGCGAAGGACGTATGTCTTCTTCCTGAAGAGTCAAATGGTGATACACGGACAAGGCGGTGAACACCTGCTTCGCTCTTCATGTATCCGTAAGCATTTTCACCCTCGATACGAAGAACTGCAGACTTGAGTCCTGCTTCGTCTCCGTCAAGGAAGTCGATCATACTTACCTTGAAGCCGTGCTGTTCACCCCAACGAGTGTACATTCTTACAAGCATCTGATTCCAGTCCTGAGCCTCAGTACCACCTGCACCTGCGTGAAATGTAAGTACAGCATTCTTCATATCATATTCACCGGAAAGAAGTGTACTGAGAGTCTGCTTGTCGAGTTCCTTTTCAAACTCGTCGACACTTGACTTGCACTCATCAAACATATCAAGATCCTCTTCCTCGTCAGAAAGCTCGATCATAGTAAGAGTATCTTCAAAGTTCGCCTTGAGATTTTCATATTTAGAGATTTTATTTTTAAGTCCTGCAATTTTCTGCAAAACCACCTGAGTATTTGCGATGTCATCCCAGAAACCGTCCTGAGCCGTCTTCTCTTCAAGAGAAGCCACTTCCGCTTTCATATCCTCTAAACCGAGAGCCTCGCCTAACTCAGAAAGTTTTTCTTCAAAACCAAGCAAATAAAGTCTTAATTCTTCAAACTGTACCATTTTTATACCTCGCTATACTACAGCACATATTTTTACTAAGTAATTATACAAGAAAAATCTGCTTATGTAAAGACATAGATTTTAATATTGTTTTAAAAATATTTAAATTTAGTCTACACTATTGTAAAACTATGTGTTATAATATAGATGTAAAAATTTACAGTCCGGTGAGAAAGAAATGTTTTATGACAACAAAGTGTGTGACGGATGCTCCGAATTGATGCTTGAGGGCGAAGATATAGTAGTCTGCCCTGAGTGCGGAACACCACAGCACAGAGAATGCTATAAAAAGAATAATGAGTGCGTAAATGCACACCTTCATGCAGAGGGATTTGACTGGAAGACAGCCAACCCCGAACCCGAAGAAAAGAAAACTGAAGCAAAGGACGAGTCGCAGGAGAATGCGGACGAGAAAGAGCGTCCCGCAGACTTCACTTCAGCTGAAGACATCCCCGATATCCCGATACCTGAAATCCGCCTTGACGGAGTTTACGTAAACGGTCAGGTCTACGGCGGTGAAGAAGACCTCGGCGGTGCGACCGTAAAAGAAATAGCGACTTACACGCAGGTAAACCCGACTCATTACCTGAGAAAATTCATCAGAAACAGGAACAAGAAATCTTTCTTCCTTTCGTGGAACTGGGGAGCCTTCTTCTTTGGTCCTGCTTGGTTCTTTTACCGCAAACTTTATAAGGTCGGTGCGATTCTGCTCGCCCTTGCGGTTTCTGCTACGATAGCAGTCATACCGTTGGCGGCCGATCTTCCCGAGAAGGTCGAAAAGATTGAACCGATGTATGAGGAATTTTTAACTGCGAGTAAAAATCTGGCGTTGGCAGAAAGCGAAGAAAATCTGGCCGCATACGAGAATTCTTTAAACACGGTATGGGCAGCACTCAAGGCAGTATTGCCCGAAAGTATAATAGTTCTTCTTTCAGATTGTATTATCGCAAATATCATTCCTGCACTTCTCGCCAACTACTTTTACCGGCGAAAGATGTTTGAAGACATCAGATTTGCCAAGCGATCTACGTCTGACACAAAAGTGCTCAGGTATTCCCTTATCCGCCGTGGCGGCGTTTCATTCCTTGCAGGTTTTCTGGCTATGATCGCATCAAGCCACCTGCCTAATATTATAATGTCTATTGTTAGTTATTTTACAAACTAATTTCAGGAGGAGTTAACAATGAAAATCAAAAAAGCCATTATCCCCGCAGCAGGTTTAGGAACACGAGTTCTTCCCGCATCCAAGGCAGTGCCGAAGGAAATGCTCAACATCGTTGACAAACCGGCAATCCAGTACATCGTGGAAGAAGCTGCAGCAGCAGGTATCGAAGACATTCTTATCATCACAAACCGCGGTAAGGGCGTTATCGAAGATCATTTCGACCACAGCTATGAGCTTGAGGACAAGCTTTCAAAGAATCCGTCAAAGAAAGATCTCTATGAAGACGTTCTCGCTTGTTCAAATATCGCTAACGTTTACTTCATCCGTCAGAAGGAAACAAAGGGTCTCGGCCACGCTATTATGTGTGCAAAAAGCTTTGTAGGCAACGAGCCTTTCGCAATCCTCTACGGTGACGATGTTATCATCAACAATGAGTACCCTGTAACCAAGCAGCTTGTTGACATTTACGAACAGACAGGCAAGGGTGTTGTAGGCGTTAAAGAAGTGCCGAGAAAGGACGTTTCAAAGTATTGTTCACTTGACATCACACACCACGAAGATAACGAAAAGGTTATGGACGTTCACAACATCATTGAGAAACCGACAGACGATCAGATTATGTCCTGCTACTCAATCCTCGGCCGTGTAGTTGCTCCTCCGCAGGTGTTTGATTACCTTGCTGAAGACCTTGCAAACACACCTGAAGGCGAAGAGCTTTATTTCACAGACACACTCACACGTCTTGGCAAGGAAGGCAACCTCCTCGCTCTTGATTTCGACGGTATCCGTTACGATATGGGTAACAAGCTCGGCATTATGAAGGCTAACTGCGAAGTTGCTCTTGACCACGATGAAATCGGCGAAGATTTCAAGGCTTATATCAAGGATCTCGCTGCAAAACTTTAATATCTGAACATAACAAAAGGACGAGGTTTAACCTCGTCCTTAATTTTTTATCTGCCCGGCAAAAGATATTGTTTAAGCTTTTTAACAACACTCAGCCTTCTGAAGAAAATTTCTGCAAATACAATCTCGACAAAAATCATCACCATTATCTGCCATACACGGGTTAGCAGAAGAGTTTTGAAAGATGATCCGTACATAATCGAGAGCCACCATGTATTAAGCAACAGACTGCACACGAGCTGTTCTGTGATGACACCCGATACTATCTTTGCGGTAGTACAATTTCCGCTGACACTGACGCCGTAAATTAATCCCGAAAGTGCTGCCGTTACCGTGAAGCCGGGGAAGAAAGCACCTGACGGAAAGAGTAAAGCTCCGATCAGGTCGCTCACAGTGGCAACAATGACACCGCCCGATGCTCCGTAAAGATAACCTGAAAACATAATCGGTATAAAAGAAAATCCTATCTTAAGAAACTGCAGGTTGATTGACAAAAACCTCGAAAGCACCACCTGAAGTGCTATCATAAGTCCCAATGCAACGAGCTTCACGGTGTTTCTTTTAATTTTCTTTGATCGTTCTGAATTTCTGCTCAAAAAAAATCCCCCCATCATCCTTAATGAATAATAGGGAGGTAGCCTTATCTCGATACTATTCAGCGGGATGCGACTGTTGCACTTACCTCCGACGGACAACTCCCCGTCCCGTCAGCTTCTGACGCACAACCGTCTACTCTGAAATTAATTTGTGAAACCATTATATATCATTTTCCGAAAAAGTAAAGATTATTTTTCAGAAAAACCTTCAACCTTCATATAACCCTTTGACTTTCGCCTGATATACACCGTAAGTGCGATACCAAAAGGAATGGCAAGGAAGGTCATAAACTTCTTCGGTGACTCGGATATAAACTTTGGATTTTTGCTGATTATTGAGCTTGAAACATAATGAATACAATTACGGAAAACGTCTTTGATATCATCGTTATCTTTCATACTCTCCTTACGTACAAAAGCAAATCCCTTCGGATTGCGAAGATACTGGCGGTACATATTCGTGCTTGAACCGTCAGCCTGATACTCAACAACGCAGACAGGCTCATTGAGAATAATCATCGTATATTCCTTGTCCGCTTTTTCATATTTATAAGCAAGTGAAACGTACTTTTCACCCTCAAACTCAGGGTACGGAGGATACTTGTTCATAACATCATTACGGTAGATAAGTTTCTTGTCGCCCTTGCCGCCGCGTGAGTAATATCCCCACAGTGTTGTATCAAAGCGGTCAGTCTCAAGAGGCAGACCGATAACTTCTCCGTTTTCGAATATATCAAGTGCAATGATACCTGCATACTTTTCATCGCCGTGCTCTTTCCAGCAGCTGACGATTTTTTCAACAGCATCGTCAGTCATATAGTCATCTGAGTCAATGCAGACGGAAAGCTCTGTATCCATATTGGCATAAGCGGTATTATGTGCGGTATGCATTCCGCCGTTTTTCTTGTAAACATACTTTATCGGGAAGCCATTATCCTTTTTCTGCCACTCCTTTATCAGCTGTGCAGTATTGTCCGTCGAGCCATCGTCGACCACAAGCCAGACAAAATCCTTACTCGTCTGTCTGCACAGGCTTTCATAGCAGAGGTGAATGGAATAGTCACGGTTAAATGCAGGTGTAAAAACCGTCAAAGTTTTATTTTTTGTATTCATTCAGGTAAAACTCCTCAAGCCATTCGGCATTTTCTTTTATGTCAAACTTTGCTGCAGAAATCTCTTTTAAAGTGTTTTTCCGTTCATATCCATGCGCATATTTCAAAACCCGATCCGCCCAGAAATCCGCTGACTTTTCAAGAGAAACAGTCTCAACGCCATCCGTTATCCTGCAGTCGTGCGGAATCGACTCTGAAATAATACATCTGATTCCCGATGACTGTGCTTCGACAAGAGTTACCGGAAGACCTTCATAAAGTGACGGGAAGAGAAAAACGTCGGACGCAAGCAGGATATCATTCACGTCGTCACGTAATCCCAGAAAGCGTACACTTTCATCCAGTCCAAGTGCACTGACCTTTTGCCTGATTTTTTCTTCAAGCTCTCCCGCACCAACGAGCAGAAGGACAGATTTTTTGTTTTTTGAGTAAATTTCTTTGAATATATCTATCAGAAACGTATGATTTTTCTGAGAGTTGAATCTGCCGACGTGACAGATAACAAACTTTTCTTCCAGTCCGAGCTCTTTGCGGATTTTCACAGCTTTTTCAGGCTTCCACGAAAATTTGTCCGCATCGACCGCATTGTTCATCATTACAAATCTGTCGCTGTTTTTTTCACCGAAAAGCCAGTTTCCCGCTTCAATTCCACAGATAAACATATGGTCTGTGTGTTTTCTGATTCGGTGTTTGAAATAGTTTCGTACGATGTCTTTTGCTTTTTCGATAAGGGTCTCGTCGCTGAAATGCGGGGCATTGTGAGCGTGGCAGACGGTACATTTTATCCCTCTCGACTTAGCTTCTCTGAAAACATAATATCCGAGCTCAGACATATGAGAATGGATCACAGAATACTCCGTGTGTTCATCAAAAAACTTTGCGACAGCTTTTTTATATTCACCGAAGTGTCCCGGTTGTACGGGCGGCATACGGTAAATTTTTCCTCCGAGAGCTTCGATCTCGTCATCATAAGCGCCCCTTTCCTCACGATGCACCATAAAATCAAACTGCACCTTCGTACGGTCTATATTACGGTAATAATTCATAACCATGGTTTCAGCTCCGCCACGGTTCATTATCGTGAAAAGATTCAGTATTCTGATAGGTTCGCTCATAATAACACTCCCTTTATCAGGTTCTTTTTATTATACCCTTTTTATCCGATTTTGTAAAGCATTGCGAAAGCAGGACGCTTTTCAGGTTTCAAAGTTTGTTTTTACCGACATTTTCGGGTTTGTCGGGGTGTTTTTTGCACGATTTAAAGTAAGGTGTTGCCTCCCTTGCCTAAAGGGAGGTGGCTTTTGCGAAGCAAAAGACGGAGGGATACTTCGTGAAAAGCTTGATTTTTCTAGTTTTTTGTAAAATATCCCCCAGTCACGGCTACGCCGTGCCAGCCCCCTTTAGGCAAGGGGGCCTGATATCTACAACATTGAACATCCCTACAAACCCGAATTTATCATTATCCTTTAAAACACATACTACAAAAAACGGCAGAGGATTTCCTCTGCCGTCAAACTTTTATTAATTACATAAGACTGTTGTAAAGAGCTGTGATCTCTTCAACACTTGCGTCACGCGGGTTACCCGGACGGCAAGCATCGTCATAAGCCGACTGTGCAAGGAACGGAATATCCTCTGCCTTAACAATTTCCTTAAGGTCTGCAGGAATACCAACGTCTGCTGAAAGCTTCTTAACAGCGTCAACAGCTGCCTTACGATACTCTTCAACGCTCATATTCTCTGTGCCTTCAACGCCCATTGCCTTTGCAATTTCTCTGTACTTCTCACCTGTCTCAGGAGCGTTGTACTCCATAATTGTCGGAAGAAGGATAGCGTTTGCAACACCGTGAGGTGTGTCATAAAGAGCACCGAGAGGATGTGCCATTGAGTGTACGATACCAAGGCCAACGTTTGAGAAGCCCATACCTGCAACGTACTGACCGAGAGCCATACCTTCTCTGCCTTCGTCTGTATTTTCAACAGCACCGCGGAGGCTCTTTGCGATGATCTCGATAGCCTTGATATGGAACATATCTGAAAGCTCCCATGCACCCTTTGTGATGTAGCCTTCGATAGCGTGTGTAAGAGCATCCATACCTGTTGCTGCTGTGAGACCCTTGGGCATTGTAGCCATCATATCGGGGTCAACAACTGCTACAACGGGGATGTCGTGAACGTCAACGCAAACCATCTTGCGGTTCTTTTCAACGTCTGTGATAACATAGTTGATTGTAACCTCAGCTGCTGTACCTGCTGTTGTGGGAACAGCGATGATGGGAACGCAGGGCTTTGTTGTGGGAGCAACGCCTTCAAGTGAACGCACATCAGCAAACTCAGGGTTTGTGATGATAATTCCTACAGCCTTAGCTGTGTCCATTGAAGAACCGCCACCGATAGCAACGATGCAGTCAGCCTCAGCTGCCTTGAAAGCTTCAACGCCTGCCTGTACGTTTTCGATTGTCGGGTTGGGCTTGATGTCGCTGAACATAACGTAATCAATACCTGCAGCATCAAGAACGTCAGTTACCTTCTTTGAAACACCGAACTTGATAAGATCGGGGTCAGAAGCAACAAATACTTTTTTGAATACACGAGCTTTGATTTCATCAGGGATAGCATTGATAGCACCCTTGCCGTGGTATGATGTTTCGTTAAGTACAAATCTGTTCATTGGTTATCATTCTCCTTTTGCCTTTACGGCTTAATTTCACAAGTATATTATAATACCAATCCTTGCAAATTTCCATTGACAAATTGTTAACAATGCGTATAGATTTTATGGTTATTTTGCCGATTTTTAAAAGCAAGGAAAACCACCACCATATATTGTATCATAAGGATTTTCAACAAACTAACGGTGTTTATTTTTGCTGAAAAAGATATCAAAAAGTCTTGACTTTATTCACTTTTATATGTATAATACTAAAGCTGTGAAATTTTGAACACAGCATCCTTGCCACTTCGGTGGCCAAAAGACCAGAAGGAGGTGCTTTTAGAATGGCAGTAGGTAACTATGAGGCAATGCTCGTTTTCTCCGTTAAGGAGAGTGAGGACGCTGCAAAGGCTTTGGTAGAAAAGTTCA
>JAZRNG010000159.1:0-2299 GCA_045648065.1 Acutalibacteraceae bacterium
GCCCATATATGTGCTTTCCATATTGCTTGTGTTCATTGATGAAACCTGAAGGTTAACGTTTGCGTCCATTGTGAAACGGCAACCCCACTGAGTATTCCATTCACCTGACCACATACCGCCAAGACGAGGTGTTGCTGAACCTGCGCAGCAGAGGTATGCATATCTTGCATTATAATAGAATCTCTCCATAAGATCTGAGTTAAGATCATTCTTGAGAATCTGAGAAAGTACGAGCTGTTCATTCGGCTGTGTGCTGTTTTCCGTGCCGAGTCTGAATGTTACAGCATTGTATTCGGGTGTAAAGATATCTGTATGAGCTTTGAGTGCATCATCATAGCTGAACTTACCGTCAACTGTATACTTCTTTGCAACTGCCTCTGCCTTTGCAACAAGTGAATCAACGAGATCATAGCTTTCTGCTGCAGCAAAGTCCTCGAAAGCACCCATTTCGTGTGTTCTGCCCGAAACAGCAATGAGGTAAACATTGTCAGCATCTTTGATTTCGATCTGCGGATTTGTTTCTGCACAGTACTGTGCATCCTTTACCTTTTTGCCGTTCTTAAGCTCTTTTGAGCCGCCCTCTGATACAACATAAACTGTTGATGAGTAGCCGCCTTCTTTGAGTTCACTGTTTTCATAGTTAGGATAATGCGCAACAAAAGAAATATATTCGCAGTCATCGCCAACGAGCTTCTTATACTGCATATTCACTTCGTCGCTCTGACCGTACTTAGCATAGGCTGAGATATTGTCCATTGAAAGAGTAAGATCTACCTTGCTTCCTGTTGAAGAAGAGCCGATCTTTGTGATAGTCACATCATCTGCCTGAGAAGTGAAGGTTGTTCTTTCCCATACACCGCAGACGTCTGAGTATCTTACACCGACCTGAGCTGTTTCGTAATCAGTATATCTTGCATAATCCAGAGCAAGCAATCTGTTCTGCTTGATACGGAGTGTTCCGCCCGGATGATAAGCATAAACAAAGTCATATGTAAGGTCATCGACAATGTCTTCGCCCGCAGTAATGCTCTGCTTTACGTATTCAAGCTCGTCCTTTGTATCCGGAGTATAGCGGATATTCTGATTCGGAAGGTTGAAGTGCATATACTGGTATATAAGAGTATCACTATACGGAGAACCGCTTGTGATAACGCCCTGCATACCGTTACCTGAAACCATACCTTCACGCCATGTTTCAAGGTTGTTTGATGTTTCACTCAGCTCATAATACAATTTTGAATATGAAGCCTTCGTGCTGTCAGAAAATTCCGACTCAATTTTTTTGTAAATTCTTGCCGGAGTAAACATCGAACCCACAAAAGAGAGTGATGCGAGAATGATGCTGAGAATTCTTATGAATACACCCATAATTATGCTCCTTTTAATTTATTTCCTATTATTATAAAACAAAAACTTCAATAATACAAGCAAAAAGCAGGAAGTTTATTGCTTCCTGCTCATTTTTATTGCATTATCAGAAATTCGAGTGTTTTTTCAAACTTTTCGTCCTGCTCACGTGTTCTTTTCGAAGGACCTTTGAGCCTGCCTCCCGCATTACGGATCTTTTTTGAAACATAACGTGAGAAAAGAAGATCTTCAATGTTCTTATCCGTGAAAACAAGACCGTTCTGACTCAGAGGAATCGCCTTTCGTGCAAGGCACATTGCAGCCAGTCCGTAATCCTGAGTCACAACTATATCCCCTGCAGACACAAGATTTACCAGTCTGAAATCCACACTGTCCGCACCTTTTTCAACAACAACGGTTTCTGCACCGTCCTTATGAAACTCGTGTGCGGTATCGCAGATTATATAGCACCCGATTGATTTTGCTTTCGCAATTCTGACGGTAATATCCACAACAGGACAGCCGTCAGCATCGATAAAAATTTTCATTGAATCAGCCAACGATTTCCTTTGTATCTCTTGCGATCATAAGTTCTTCGTTTGTGCAGACAACGTAAACCTTAACCTTTGAGTCAGGAGTTGAGATTTCGCCCTCAGGACCTCTTCTCATTGAATCGTTAACAGCGTAGTCGATTTCAACGCCCATAAACTTAAGCTTGTCACATACACGGTCTCTGTACTGAGGATTGTTTTCACCGATACCGCCTGTGAATACGATTGCATCAACGCCGCCCATAGCTGCTGCGTAGCTACCGATGTACTTTGTGAGCTGATGGCAGAGCATTGACTCAACAAGCTTTGCTCTCTCGTCGCCTTCCTTAGCACGTGATTCGATTGTTCTGTTATCGCTTGTGCCGCAGATACCGAGCATACCTGACTTCTTATTCATAACT
>JAZRNG010000160.1:0-7210 GCA_045648065.1 Acutalibacteraceae bacterium
TTCACAATCCTATTGTCTTTTTTGGCAAATTGGTATATCATATATGTTATAAATTTGCTCCATAAAACAGGAGGTAATATTATGAAAAAAAGAATCAGCACAAAGTTAACAGCATTGTTTGTTGCACTTGCGCTCGTTTTCCTCGTTGGTGTACCTGCATTTGCATCACCTGACGAGGACGTTATGACAGCGTGTAAGGGTAACTGCGACCAGTGTCCGTCACTTGTTATTCCGGGCATCTTCCAGTCAGAGGTTTTCCTTTATGACGAAAATGGTGAAATTGCCGTAAATGCAGACGGAGAACAGTATGCGGCTCCGTTCTATCTTGAATCAACAGCGGAAATTGTCAAAGTAGCTCTTTCAAAAGCTCTTGTGCCTCTTATTATGTCACTTGTGCTTCAGCGCGATGTAGCTGATTTGCTTGCAACCAATGTCGGTGAGGCAATCGGTGAAATCCTTATGGAAAATATTCAGTGCGACGAAAACGGTGATCCTATCAAGGATATCCGTGCAACAAAGTATCCGACAAGCGTTGAATACCTTTCAGAGCACGATCGCGAACACATCCTCGACAATGTTCCTCTTCAGAAGTACATTGATGTTGCAGGTGCAGATCATCTCTACTTCTTCTCATATTACTCACTCGGTAATATGATTGATACAGTTGAAGAGCTTTACAATTATATCCAGACAATCAAGGAGCAGACAGGCCACGATAAGATCAATATCGTTCCTATCAGCCAGGGCGGCTCACTTGCCAATATGCTTCTTCAGATGTATAAGGATAAGGGTAGAGATATCTCTGAAGATATCAACAGAATCGTCTATGTTGTCCCTGCTAAGAACGGCTCAACACTCGTAGGTGAAATCATCGAACATGGTCTTCTTGACGATGACGAAGCAATCTACGGTTATATGATTCCGAAGCTCCTTGAGGGTGATTGGTACAGCTATCTTATTAACCTTGCACTTCGTATTTTCCCGAAGGACGTTCTCAACAGCATTCTTGACAGCGCAGTTGAAGGTCTTGTCGGAGGACTTAAATACAGTACACTTATCTGGGGTCTTTGCCCGATGGAAAATTATCCTGCAGGTGCAGAAATGTATCTTTCAGATGAAAGTATGAAGGAAATCAGACGTCAGACAGATATCTTCTATCAGGCACAGTGCAATGCTGATCAGAATATCCTTGATGCAATTGATTCAGGTGTTAAGGTGTTTGACATCTGCGGCTACAACTATTCACTCTATGCAATCGTTGACAGCTGGGACAATGTTAACGCTGACGGTATCATTCAGCTTGATTCAACTTCAATGGGCGCTGTAAGCTACGGTGTTGATGTTGAGCTTCCTGAAGGATATGTAACAGAAAATCCACACTGCACAAATTATGAGCACAATCACATCGATCCTCATAATATCGTAGACGCACGTGCAGGACTTCTTCCTGACACTACATTCTATTTCTACAATCAGAATCACGAGAAGACAGGTAACAATGACGTTGTTATGCGACTTGCTGTTGATCTTCTTACTGATGAAAACTTCATTGACGTTTATTCATATCCTGACAGATATCCGCAGTTTAACACAGCAAGAAACACAAAGGGTATCAACAATGATCTCAGAGATATAAAGACAATGGACTTCTCAACTCTTGATCCTGAAGTTGCAGCAGAGCTTGAGGCAGCTATTGCCAAAGTAGAGGCTGAGCTTGAGAATACAGTTGTTGACAATGAGTCACTTGATGCAGCTAAGGAAGAGTTTTATGCAGCAAGAGCAAAGGCTCGTGGTGAGCAGTATCCTCCGGAAAATGATGACAAGACAAATGACATTCTCTCAAAGATCTTCAAATTCGTAAGTGATGTTACATATAAATTCTTCGGACCGCGTGGCTGGTTTGATATAACGATCTGACACAATATATATGAGAGGCAGTTTGAAAAAAACTGCCTCTTTTTTTGAAAAAATTTACAAAAATACTTGACAAAAATCAAAAATCACGTTATTATATCTACGGTTAGCGAGAGCTAACTGCATTTTTACACAACTCAGTTAGCTTAGGCTAACTCGTTGATTGTTCAGAATCGGAGGTTTTTGTATGAAAACGCTCAAAGATGTCAAAGTCGGACAGAGAGCTAAAGTGGTCAAGGTTCACGGTGTCGGTGCCCTTAAGCGCAGAATTATGGATATGGGCATCACAAAAGGTGTGGAAATCTATGTCCGTAAGGTAGCTCCTCTCGGCGACCCTATCGAAATGAATCTGCGAGGATATGAGCTTTCTTTAAGAAAAGCTGATGCTGAAATGGTAGAGGTAGAATAAACAGCAACAGGGGAATATCCTTTGTTTTTTACAATATCGGTTAGCTCAAACTAACCGAAAGGAGAATGATTATGTCGATTAAAATTGCTCTTGCCGGTAATCCCAACTGCGGTAAGACAACGTTGTTCAATGCACTTACAGGATCTAACCAGTATGTGGGCAACTGGCCGGGTGTTACCGTTGAGCACAAAGAGGGTTCATACAAAAAAGATAAAGATGTTATCGTTACGGATCTACCCGGTATTTATTCGCTTTCTCCCTATACGCTTGAGGAGATTGTTGCAAGAGATTACCTCATAGGTGAACGTCCGGATGCTATTCTTAATATAGTTGACGGCACAAATATAGAAAGAAATCTTTATCTTACCACCCAGCTCATTGAGCTTGGTATCCCTGTTGTTATTGCTATCAATATGATGGATATTGTCCGCAAAAACGGTGATAGAATTGATATAGAGCTTCTCTCTAAAAAGCTCAACTGTCCTGTTATAGAGATTTCAGCACTTAAGGGTGAAGGTATTCAGGAGGCTGCCGAAGCAGCAATTGCAGCAGCAAAAGCCGAAAGAAAAGAACCGGCACATATTTCTCACATTTTCTCGGGTGCTGTTGAACACGCGATTGCTCACATTGAAGAGGCAGCTGTACATAATATGCCTGAGGAACAGCAGCGATGGTATGCGGTCAAAATTTTTGAACGTGACGAAAAGGTGCTTAAGGATCTGAATCTTGATAAGGAAAAGCTTGAACATATTGAATTTGACATTCAGGATGTTGAAAAAGAAATGGATGACGATGCGGAGAGTATCATTATCAATGACCGATATGTTTACATAGAAAAGATCGTACAGGTTTGCTGTAAGAAAAAGCACGCGGGCAGACTTACTGTTTCAGATAAGATCGATAACATTGTTACAAACCGAATTCTTGCTCTTCCTATTTTTGTAGGAATAATGTTTCTTGTTTATATGATTTCAATAGGAACGGTGGGCGACTGGACAGTGGGATTTATGAATGACACACTTTTTGGCGAAACAATCATTCCTGCTGTTACAACGGGTCTTGAATCTATAGACTGTGCTCCGTGGCTTGTAAGCCTTGTTGCCGACGGTATTCTTGGCGGTGTAGGAGCTGTGCTCGGTTTTGTTCCGCAGATGGTTATTCTTTTCCTTCTTCTTTCACTTCTTGAGGACTGCGGATATATGTCCAGAGTTGCCTTTATTATGGACCGTCTTTTCCGTAAATTCGGACTTTCAGGCAAAAGCTTTATTCCGTTGCTTGTTGCATCGGGATGTGGTGTACCCGGTGTTATGGCGAGTCGTACTATTGAACAGGAACGCGACAGAAGAATGACGATTATGACAACCTGCTTTATTCCCTGTGGTGCAAAGATGCCGATAGTCGGTCTTATTGCATCAGCGTTTTTCGGTGGAAGTGCATTGATTGCAACGGCAGCATATTTCGTTGGCGTTCTTGCCGTTATTGTTTCAGGTCTTATTCTTAAAAAGACAAAACCCTTTTCAGGCAAACCTGCTCCTTTTGTCATGGAACTTCCTGCATATCACGCACCGGTTCCTTCAAATATTTTCAGAACAACAGCTGAAAGAGGCTGGTCATTTGTAAAAAAAGCAGGAACGATTATTCTTGCGGCAAGTATTATCATCTGGGTACTCAACAGTCTTTCTTTTGAAGGCGGATTCCATTACATAACTGAGGAAACTGCGGGCAAATCAATACTTGAAAATATAGGAAATGCAATCGCAATAATCTTTAAACCGCTCGGATTTGGCACATGGCAGGCTGCTGTTGCAACGATTCTCGGTCTTGTTGCAAAGGAAGAAGTAGTAGGTGTGTTTGGTTCACTTTCTTCAATGGCAGATGCAAGTATATTTGAAATTTTCGGTGGTAATTCAATTGCCGGTTTCTCATTTATGGTATTCAATCTTCTTTGTGCTCCCTGCTTTGCAGCTATGGGTGCAATCAGACGTGAGATGAACAATGCGAAATGGACAGTCGGTGCAATTTCATATATGTGCATTTTCGCTTATGCTATAGCTTTGATGATTTATCAGTTCGGTTCCTGGTTTATCGGTACGGGCAGCATAATCGGAACAGTCGCTGCAGCTTTGGTACTTATCTTTATGCTCTATATGCTTTTCAGAAAGAACAAGTATGAGCAAAAATAAAAATCAACGGAGGCATTCTTATGAATTTACCTACATTTATAGTTTTGGCAATTATTGTGGCAGTTTTTGTCGGAATTGTTGCAAAAATGATAATTGACAAAAAGAAAGGCAAATCCTCTTGCTCCTGCGGATGTTCAAGCTGTGCAATGAAGGATTCCTGCCACTCAGTTAAATAAAATTATCGGCTTACAGAAAGTTAAAATCTGTAAGCCGATATTTTGTTATGTCAGTTATTCTGCGATTGCATGGAAATTATTTCGGATTTCTGTTGTATCACCTGTGGTCAGGTAATAATCATACTCAAACGGGGTATAGCTTTCAAGAGCCATTTTACGTATAACGGCAATGTATGACGTTGTGCCGTCGATTGACGGGTCGTGATTTGTAGTTTTTTCTCTTTCGAATACACCTGAAAGGAATTCTGTTTCACCTGTAACGTAGACACCTATGCCGAAGCTGTCTTCAAACTCACCGATGAATGCTGACCAATTTTCGCTTGAATTGAATTTAGGATAACCTGCATCGGGCCAGAATATAAGCTTGGGTTCGACAGTAAGTGTATCGTTTGTCCACGGCTTGTCGCCACCGTAATAAACATATCTGTTGAATGGTTCGATGCAATAGAATGCGGGGATCTCCTGATCACGTACGTTTGTGACATAGCCTGAAAAATCAGTAAATCTGCAGGAAACACGGACTACTTTGTTTTCAATCACATAGTTCGCTTCCATATATGACGGAGTGATAGATTCTTTGCTTTTTGCCCAGTCGAGAGGCTGACATTTGATGTAAATAGAATTATCATTGTAACGAATATCAACGATTTTGCTGTTTTCGTTAAACTGGTTACCACCCTGAACAGGGTTGTAGTCCCAGACATTACCCATATAAGTACCGTTTTCGTATCCCTGTCCTGTAAATGAACCGTAATATGACTGCTGTACGAGTCTGCCTGTGTCGGCACGGTTGATAAGATTTACGTTTGTATTTACAACGGGTGCACCGTAACGCTCGCCTGCATTTGAATCGACGAAAATTCGTCCGTCCTTTTCAACGGCTTCAACGTCAGAATTAAGATCTTCCATATAGCTGAGTGCTCCGCCCCAAAGAAGGTTTACACCGATTTTATAATTTTCTGTCTGAATAAAAATATTTTCATCGGGGATTTCACGGTTAAAAACTGAAAAACCGTCAATTTTGATTGTTGATATTTCTTTATCCAAAGGCTCGAAAGAAACAGAGCAGATTGCATTTGCTTTTGTTCCTTCAAGCATATTGTCGATGAAAGAATAGAAAGTTTTGTTTTCACCCGGCTCCAGGAAGAAATTTTCTGCTTTCTCAACGGCACCGCAACGGTAGGTGAGAGTGCATCGGATATAAGCGTCAGAACTGTATGCGATACCGTAATAATTGTACCATCCGTGAGTAATATCTTTGAAATAAATAGTTTCTTTGCCGTCAAGGGTGATTAAATTACCATCAGCTTCAGTATTTTCGTCAAGGTATATTTCTTCGCTGAAATTTCCAGAAGGAATATCGAAAACTGAATCGTTTACATTCGGCAGAAAGCTTATGGGATATGTAAAAAATCCAAAAACAAAAGAAAGAACGATGCTCAGCGCTTTTCTTACAGTAATTAAAAACATATTTTCTCACCTCGTTAGTTTTTTATATCCTACCATATTTTCTTTTTTTAGGCAAATAATTTATTTTATGTTGTAAAAATAATTTATATTTGGTATGATATATTGCAAAGGAAGGTGTTATTTATGTTTGAATTTATCGCATTGACAAAGGGTTTCCTTTCTGTTTTGCTGACCGTTCTGAATTTTCTTAGTTTCGGTCTTTTCGGCAACTTCACAGCGGAAACAAAACCTCTTGAGGAAGACTGCAGGGTTAACTTTGCAGTAATTTCTGACGTTCATATGACAGAAGAGAAGGCAAGAGCTGATATGCTTCGTTTCGGTCTTCAGGATATGCAGGAGTTTGAAAGTCCTCTTGATGCTCTCATCCTGTCAGGTGACCTTACAGACCACGGTGAGCCTGAGGAGTGGGAAAACCTTGCTGGTGCATTTGCAGATTACACACCGGCAAAAAATATCATTCTCGCTCAGGGTAACCACGATACTTGGACAGGCGATGATGACTACGCTCTTTCAAAGGAACTTTTCTATGAGTATAACGAAAAAATTGCAGGTCGTGAAATTGATAATGTATACTATTCAACAAAGGTAAACGGATACACTTTCATTGTTCTCGGTAGTGAAGCTGATCACACAAGTCAGACAGTAAGTGACGAGCAGGTTGCCTGGCTTGCGGCAGAGATGGAAAATGCTTCTCAGGACGGTCTTCCGATTTTTGTTATCAATCACTGGCCGATCAACGAAAGCCACGGTCTTCCCGAAACTTGGGGCGATGACGAGCCGATGCCCGATGACGGCGGTATCGGTGACAAGTCAGCAGAGGTAGAAAAGATTCTTAAGTCGTACAACAACGTATTCTATATCACGGGTCATATCCACAGCGGTTTTGTTAAGGAAGGTCAGGAGAATGTTTATGGTTACACAAGCGTTGAGTCTGACGGCTCATTCCACTCAATCAATCTTCCGCAGTATATGTATATGACTCTCAGAGGACGAATTGCAAACGGCACAGGCTTCACATTCGAAGTTTATGAGGACAAGGTTGAAATCCGTGCAAGAAG
>JAZRNG010000161.1:0-4492 GCA_045648065.1 Acutalibacteraceae bacterium
ACAAAAGGAGGACTTTAAAATGGCAAAACATCTTTTTTCATCAGAATCAGTAACAAAGGGACATCCCGATAAAATCTGCGACCAGATTTCAGACGCAGTTCTTGACGCAATCCTTGCTCAGGACCCGAACGGCAGAGTTGCTTGTGAGACTTGCTGCACAACAGGTATGGTTCTTGTTATGGGCGAAATCTCAACTTCAGCTAACATCGACATCCCTGCAATCGCACGTAAGGTAATCTGCGACATCGGTTACGACAGTGCAGAAAAAGGCTTCGACGGCAACACTTGCGCAATTCTCACTTCACTTGACAAGCAGTCAGGCGACATCGCAATGGGCGTTGATGCTTCATTTGAGCTCAAGGGCGGTGAAGAAGACAAGTACAACCTTCACGGTGCAGGCGACCAGGGTATGATGTTTGGTTACGCTTGTGACGAAACACCCGAGCTTATGCCTATGCCGATCTCACTTGCACACAAGCTTGCTCTCAAGCTCACAGAAGAAAGAGAAAACGGCAACCTCGGTTACCTTCGTGCTGACGGTAAGACTCAGGTTACAGTTGAATATGACGATGACAAGGTTGTAAGAATTGATGCAATCGTTGTTTCTTCACAGCACAGTGCAGACGTTGAGCTTGACAAAATCCGTGAGGACGTTATCAATCTCGTAATCAAGCCGACAATCGAGGCTTCACTCATCCACCAAAACACAAAGATTTACGTGAACCCCACAGGCAGATTCGTAACAGGCGGTCCTCAGGGCGACTCAGGTCTTACAGGCCGTAAGATCATCGTTGACACATACGGCGGATATTCACGTCACGGCGGCGGTGCTTTCAGCGGTAAGGACCCGACAAAGGTTGACCGTTCAGCAGCATATATGTGCCGTTACATCGCAAAGAACATCGTAGCAGCAGGACTTGCAAACAAGTGTGAGGTTCAGCTCGCATACGCTATCGGTGTTGCAAAGCCTGTTTCAGTAATGGTTGACGCATTCGGCACAGGCAAGGTTTCAAATGCAGACCTTGCAGATGCAGTGAACAAGGTATTTGACCTTCGTCCCGCTGCAATCATTGACAATCTCGGTCTTCGCCGTCCGATTTATCAGCAGACAGCTGCATACGGACATATGGGCAGAACAGACATTGACCTTCCCTGGGAGAAGACAGATAAAGTTGACGAGCTTAAAGCAGCTCTTTAATAATTAAAATAAAGGTAAGAACTCATCAGGGTTCTTACCTTTTTCTTTTTATAAACCAAAAGCACCCTCGTGGGTGCTTTATTATTCTGCGAAAAAATTTGAAATATGTTTGTTAAATTCGGGGTTGTGGGGCAGAATATTCGATTAATATTGTAGGGGCGACCATCGGTCGTCCGCAAAAATTCTGCTTAATTCAACGGACGCGCAATGCGCGCCCCTACGAACACATAGTCAATTTGTGCAAAAACCAAAGAACTCTACAAACCCGAATTTGTCGTTCTCTTTTAAATGTCTTTTGTAGGGTGTGACGCTTTGCGACACACCGTTAGTTTCAGCAAAATTCACGGCACGTCTATAATTAACCTATAAACATTTGCAAAAGCAAATATTTCACTTTGCGATAGCAAAATATCACATGCCGTAAGGCGTATATCACATCTGCGCAGCAGATATATCACTGCAACGCATAGCGTTGCTATTGTCGTGCCCTACAAACATAATCCGAGCGAGATTGTAGGTGAAGATATCATCTGCACGCCAATTTCGCACAAAATTTAGCGGGAGGCGAAACGCCTCCCCTACTTCCGCTTTGAAAGATATTTGAGTTCACCCATGGGAAGTGGCTACCTCATGGGATTTTGATGGTTAGATGAACACACAACTCCGTCCCCTGTGCTATCCCTAACCTTCCCCTGTGTTACCCTTGCTACGTTACCGAATAATTGCATATATTATAATGAATATAGAACCGAGTAAAATTATAATTCCACAAGATTTCACCACGGGCATTACGCTTTTTAAACGTTCTTTGTCAACATATCCTCTTTTGTACGAAATCCACCAAGCGATTGCCAAGGCAGCAAGAAACAACACTGCATATATTATCAGCAATGTATCTACGACACCCGAAAAATCAGAACTTACCGTTGTCATTCCCTCGGTATATTTCTTCAGGAAAAATAACACCCATAAAGGTATCGTCACCAACAACATTTTTGTCAAAGGATTACCCGGGTTCTTTTTCTCTTCTTTAAAGTACATCACTATAGAAACCGGAATCAACACAATTATTGCAACAGTAAACAAATCGAATGGTAAATCTACAATTGTAAACATCTTTTCACCTTTATCCTAATAGTTCTACTTTTAATATACCAAAACAAAGACTGATAGTTGCTGATGTAGCTGCGCTTAGTACTATTCCTGTACCACCAGAAGGAAATACTATGGCTATCCCATGGAAATTTGATTTTTGAACACACAACTCCGTCCCCTGTGCTATTCCTCCTTGTTTTAATACACCACATTCCTTTCCGTCCGCAAAAACATAGAATGGAACACAGTTTTTCAATTCTTTTATCCAAACTAGCTTCAAGCTATTCATAAAAGCCTCTCCCACTGTCTTTGCTTAACGAAAATATGATAATAGAGGTGCACATAACATCCGTTAATTTTCACTATATTTAAACGGTTGATTCTTGACGTATAAAGAGTAGGATCCATTCTGTTTAAAATATCGTTATATAAATTATATCACCTTGAACCAAAACTGTCCAGTTTTAGCTTTATTGATTTTTATTTGCATTTTCATCTGTTTTATTATATAATTAAGTGTTGTACGGAGGTGGTCATATGGCGATTACAACAATAGTTTTTGATATGGGCGGTGTGCTCGTTGACTTTGATGCAAAAAGAAGTCTTACAACTCATTTCGCACCCGAGTGTCACGAGCTTATCAACGAAAAAACCTTTGCTTCCGAAACGTGGAAGCTTATGGATAAAGGTGATTTCGAGGTTGATGAAGCGATTGAAATTATGTGCCGTGAAATCCCTGCCGAGCTTCACGATGAAGTCAGCAGAATGATTCTTGACCACGAGGGCGAAATGCCACCGATCGAAGAGATGTATTCAATTGTTAAGACACTCAAAGAAAACGGATATAAAATCTATCTTCTTTCAAACTGTCCTTCATGGTTTGACGAATTCAAAAAAAGTGTACCTGCTTTTGAGTTTTTCGACGGTTTTATCGTTTCAGCCAAGTATAATTTAATTAAACCCGGTAAAGAAATCTTCAATGTGCTGTTCAAAGAGTTTTCTCTCAACGCTGAGGAATGCTTTTTCATCGATGACTCCCCTGCCAATGTTGCAACGGCAAATGAAATCGGAATGACGGCACACTGTTTCAGCAAACACGAAATCAGCAAACTTATCGACGCTCTGCACAATGCAGACATTACTTTTTAAAGGAGCTTATATGTCCTGTTTTACCAAAGCTCTTAAAGGCTTAAATGAATATCGGTCAATTATCTATGACCTTAACAACCGACGTCTCCCTGCAGGAGTTGTCGGTCTTTCGGCTATACATAAGGCTCACGTCATCAGCGCCGCCTGTGAGGATTTAGCACCGCACAGAGCGATTATTATCACTCCCGACGAGGCTCAGGCTTCAAAGCTTTGTAAAGATCTCAACGCGTTCGGATGTGAAGCACAGCTTTACCCTGCAGGTGATATCACACTCCGACCCGATAATGTCAAACCACGTGAGTATGAACATAAAAGACTGAGTGTACTCGGCAACCTTGTTGACGGCAAAATCCGTGCGGTTGTCTGCTCCGTTGAAGCGGCTTTGCAGTACACGATTCCGCCCGAGGAATTAATTGCAAAAAGAATCACGCTTAACGTTGACGATGAAATCAAGCAGGATGAGCTTATTGAAATGCGCATAAACGCAGGTTACACCCGAAGCGCACAGGTTGACGGCTCGGGTCAGTTTTCCGTTCGCGGCGGTATTATTGACATCTTCTCGCCCGATTGTGAAAATCCCTACAGAATCGAATTCTGGGGCGATAACATAGACTGTCTTTCAACTTTTGAGGTTGACAGTCAGCGAAGAATTGACTCAACCCGTACGGTCACAATCACACCGACAAACGAAATCTGCTGCAGTCCCGTAAAGCTTATTGAACTGCTTGAAGATTTCATGAAGAATGCACGCGGTAAGGGCACAAACAAGGTTAAGGAAAGCATTAAGCTTGACCTTGAGAAGCTTGAGGGCGGTATCAATCTGCCGAATATCGACAGGTATCTTCCGCTTATATACCCCTACCCTGCTACAATTTTCGATTACATCGAGCAACCGCTCATTTTTATAACAGAAAGTTTCTCTGTCAAGGAAACTGCAAATGCCTGCCTCAAGATTTTTCACGAAGACCTGAAGGCTTACCTTGAAGACGGCATCATCTGCAACGGACTTGACAAATACATGATGGAAATTTAAGTCGGATCGTAGCCATG
>JAZRNG010000162.1:0-43088 GCA_045648065.1 Acutalibacteraceae bacterium
CTTCGCTACAGGTACAGACCACACTCTGAAGTTTGACGAAAACGGTGATTTTACCATTCTTCATTTAACAGACTGGCATACTGCTTATCCGATGCCTGAAATCCACAAGCAATATGCAAAAGAAGCACTCGCTGCATCAGATCCCGACCTCGTTGTTTTGGGTGGCGATATGAGCGAAGCTTCGACCGAAGATTACCCTGCTGCGGTCAAGGAAATCTGTGATCTGTTCATCGAGGCTGAAACTCCGTTTGTAATCACCTTTGGTAACCACGATTATCTTCACGGTATTGCAATCGACGATATGTTCGCTCTTTATAAAGAATACGGTGGGGAATACTTCCTGAGCGAGGATGAAAACCCCGAACTTTTCGGTTGCGGCACCTGCAGTCTTTCCGTATATTCTAACGACAAAAGCCGTGTAGCTTATGAGATTTATTGCTTCGACTCAGGCTGTGAAGTCGAGGGTAAAGGTTACGAATCAGTGCATCCTGATCAGATTGAATGGTATCAGAGTAAGGCTGAAGAACTGAAAAATGCAAACGGTGGCGAATATGTCCCATCTGTTGTTTTCCAGCATATCATCGTTCAGGAAATTTTCGATAAGCTCTTCCCTGTTGCGAAGGAAAATGATACAAAAAACGTCGAAGTCTTTGACGGTATAGCTTACAAAATGAAGGCTATTCCAAATCTTTCAAACATCAAAGACGGCTATCTTCTGGAAAAGCCCTGCCCGGGATATTACAACTACGGTCAGCTCGATGCTGTAAGTGAAAACGGTGATGTCAGAGCGATGTTCTTCGGTCATGATCATTCTAACAGCTTTACCGTCGAGATCGATGGTGTGGATATCGTAAACACTCCGAGCGTTAAGCCACACTCAATTTTAAAAATCATAAACTGGGGTGGCAGAGTCATCACCCTGCACGAAGACGGAACATATGAAAGCGATGTTCTTGAAGGATACGATCTTGCAGATGAGAAAGACTCTGAAATCATCGACGTTGGCGGTGTTTCACAGTTTGAGATTATATTCACTAAAATATGGAAAGCATTTATAAAAGTTTCTCTTGTTTTTTGGAATTTGACAACAAAGATTTTCTATGACTTTTAAATGGTGATTTTATGTATAATTTTGATTCAGATGTAATCTGCAAAAATGATAATTGTAAGGTTTCTTTAAGTAAATCGATTGAAAACGGTATTTTATTTATTGATGTAAAAATGGAACTGAGCGAAATCGCGGTACCCGATCAATTTTCTGTCAAATGGAAAATCAGCGCTACAGACAGTTGCGGTGTATGGAATTCCTTTGCACGTAATCATACAATCCGTCCCGATTGGTCAGGCGTTGATGCGATTTCCAGACTCGCTTCGGGTATGCCCATTCAGCAGATAACAACCTTTGACGGGAACAACAAAATCTGTGTTTCCGTTTCCGACGTTGATACTCCGACAAAAATTTCGATGGGTTATTGCGAGGAAACTGCTGAAGTCATCTGTGAAGCAACATTTTTCACTCTGCCCACAAATGCGGTAAAAAATTATTCTGCAAAAATCAGAATTGATATGCGAAACATTCCGTTTTATGACAGCATTTATGAAACTGTTTCCTGGTGGGAAAATGAATGCGGTTACAAATCAGCCTTCGTGCCCGAAAGTGCAAAAATGCCTATGGACTCCCTTTGGTACAGCTTTCATCAGAATCTGAAAAAGGAAGAAATCTTAGAAGAATGCCGCCTTTCAAAAGAGCTTGGTATGGAAACCGTTATAATCGACGACGGTTGGCAGACTGATGATAACAATCGTGGCTATGCCTACTGCGGTGATTGGTCTGTCTGTGAAAACAAAATGGGTGATATGGCAGCTCTGATTGATGAAATTCATAAAATCGGGCAGAAGGTAATCCTTTGGTATTCAGTACCTTTTGTTGGTCTTTACTCTGAAAAATACGAAGAATTCAAGGATTATTTCCTTGACAAATCAGGCAACGAAAAGGATTTCTGGGCTCTTGACCCGAGATACAAAAAGGTCAGAGAATACCTTTGCGGTATTTATAAAAAGGCCATTACCGAGTGTAAGCTTGACGGATTAAAGCTTGATTTTATCGACAGCTTCGTTTTAAAGGGCAAGTCCTTGGAGTATGACGAAAGACGTGATTTCCAGTCGCTTGAAGATGCTATTCACGCCCTTATGGCTGAAATCAAAGCTGAGCTTACGGCAATAAACAGCGACATTTTAATTGAGTTCCGTCAGTCATACATAGGACCTTCTATCAGGAAATACGGCAATATGCTCAGGGTCGGAGACTGCCCCGGTGACATTCTGGCAAACCGCAGTCAGATAGTTAATTTAAGATTAACATCGGGCAAGACTGCAGTTCATTCGGATATGATAATGTGGAATGAAAACGACAGCGTAGAAAATGCGGCGTTACAGTTTGCAAATGTTATTTTTTCCGTTCCGCAGATCTCAATGCTTATAAAGGATTTACCGCAGGAGCATATTGAAATGCTTAAATTCTATATTTCGTTCTGGAAAAAATACCGAAACGTACTCCTTGACGGTAAATTAACCGCAAAAAATCCTGAAAACGATTATTCACAGGCACAGACAACACTTGATAACACTACTGTTGTTGCTATTTACACCAATAATGTAGTTGATGCAAAAAATGACACTACCGTAATCGTGAACGCTTCGGGGTTTGATTCTGTTGTTGTAAAAAATGCGGTTGATAAAAAGTTTACTGTCAAAAACTGCAAGGGTGAAATAACCGACAGTGGCATTGTAAAGAATTCGTTAGAGGAATTTTCCATTGCCAAAAGTGGAGTTCTGATCTTGAAAAAATAAGCTGTAATTGAGATATAATAGATAACAGCAGGAAGAATTAAAAACATCTTGCTTTTTCTTTTTAAACCACAGATTTTCTCTGTTGCTGTTCAGTTCAAACGTTATTACAGCAAATTTTTATATTTCATCAGTCTGTAAATAGTTCTGCTTCACACTTGTATAGGCATATGACAAAAGAGAGTATGACATCAGAAGTCATACTCTCTAATTATTATTTGTACTGATCAGAAACGGTCACATCTGCTCGAACATATATCTGTGAAAAGGCTTTGATATAATTGACCTTATTATATCAACAATCTTGATAAAGATCTTTAAAATATCTGAAAAATCATCTTCAAGCGGTTCAAAATCAAGGCCCATTTCATTCGCATAAGCTTCTGCCGTTGACCCTGCAAAACCGCAGATAGTTGTATAGTAGCTTATGCATTCTGTACCGAAGGTGCAGTTTCTGTTATACACCTTCAGCTTTTCAAGATTCTTACATCCTGAAAAAGCATATGCACCGATTGACTTTACGCTGTCAGGCAATGTAATGGTATCAATGTTTGTACAGCCGTAGAATGTATAACTTCCGATACCTGTAACACCGTTTTCAATGATTATTTCCGTACATTTTTCACGGCTGATATACCATGGGGTGTGTTGGTAATATGTGTTTTGGTCATTGTGTTTTGTGGATGCAGTATAATCCTGTATTGTACCGTTACCTTTGGTCAGTGTAATTTTTTCAATATTTGTACAGCCATAAAAACTGCCATCGAAACTATAGTCATATTTACTGATATATATTTTAGCAGAAATTGGCATTGTGAGATCCACAAGTCCTGTGCAGCCGGAGAATGCATCCTTACCGATATTTGTTACACTATCAGGAACTGTGATGCTTGTAAGTCCTGTGCAACCGTAGAATGTATAATCTCCGATACTTGTTACGCTGTCAGGAATTGTGATGCTTGTAAGTCCGCTACAATTAATGAATGCATAATTACCAATGCTTGTTACACTGTCAGGAATAACCAGTTCCGTAACAAGTTCACCGTTAATATAAAAGTTATCAGCATAATAAATTGGATTAGAATAATAATCAGAAAAAGCTATGTCACACCAACTCACAATATCTCCGCTATAGTAAACATTTTCAAGTTCTGTACAATTTTCGAATGCAGAGCTGCCGATTCTTGTTACACTATCAGGAATTGTGATGCTTGTAAGGCTGTCGCAATCATCGAATGTACCAGAACCGAGGCTTGTTACGCTGTTGCCAATTGTCACGTTTGTAAGTCCGCTACAATGTTGGAACGCATAATCACCGATGCTTGTTACACTGTCAAGGATCATTATTTTTGTAAGGTCGAAGCAACGATAGAACGCATACTCGCCGATGCTTGTTAAACCGTCAGGTATCATTATATTTGTAAGGTTTTCGCAATTATAGAACGCACCAGAACCAATACTTGTTACGCTGTTGCCATTTGTTACGCTTGTAAGGCTGATACATCCATAGAATGCATTAGAACCAATGCTTGTTACTCCATTACCGATTGTTACGTTTTTAAGACCAATGCATTCGTAGAATGTATACCCACCAATACCTGTAACTCCGTCTTCAATAACAACATCAGGACATCTACTGATATACCACGGAGTGTACTTATAAGTTGAGGATGTATACTCCTGTACCGTACCGTTACCTTTGGTCAGTGTAATTTTTTCAATATTTGTACATCCATAAAAACTGCCATCGATATTAGAGTCATATTTACTGATATATATTTTAGCAGAAATTGGCATTGTCAGCTCCGTAAGTCCTGTACAATTTTCGAATGCAGAGCAACCGATGTGTGTTACGCCGTTGCCAATTGTTGCTGTTGTAAGTGCCGTACAATTTTCGAATGCATAGTTACCAAAAACTGTTACGCTGTCAGGAATTGTGATGCTTGTAAGGGCCGTACAATTTTTGAATACAGAGTTACCAATACTGGTTACGCTGTCGGGAATTGTGATGCTTGTAAGGGCCGTACAATTTTCGAATACAGAGTAACCAATACTGGTTACGCTGTCGGGAATTGTTATACTTGTAAGTGCCGTACAATCAGAGAATGTCTCGTAACCGATGCTTGTTACACTATCGGGAATCGTAATGTTTGTAAGAGCCTTACAATTTCTGAATACAGATTCACCGATGCTTGTTACGCTGTCAGGAATTGTGATGCTTGTAAGGGCCGTACAATTTTTGAATACAGAGTTACCAATACTGGTTACGCTGTCGGGGATCGTGATGCTTGTAAGGTCACTACAATGATAGAACGCATATTCACCGATACTTATTACGCTGTCAGGGATTATTACACTTGTAAGGTTGCTACAACCATAGAACATTCTATTTTCTATTCTTGTCACACTGTCAGGAATCGTTACGCTTTCTATCGCATTGAAGTTTTGAAATGCATTTGCACTTATACTTGTACAGCCATCATTGATTATTACGTGCTTAATGTATCCTTTATAATCTGCCCAAGGAATATCTTCATTTGCAAGTGAAGGCATATTTCCGGTGCAATTTATTGTCATTGTATAACTCTTTGTATCAATTTTAAAGCTGAATTTTGAAGTTAATTTGACAGAGATGACGTCTTCCGTATTCTCATCTATAGTATAATGATATGGAATCGGAATATATTTACTGTTTGCATAGGTTTCGGCATAAGAGCCTTTTTCAAGATACAGAATCGTATTTTCATACTCGCTAAACGCCACACCAGCGATGCTTGTTACACTGCCAGGGATTGTGATGCTTGTGAGTCCGCTACAATTAATGAATGCATACTTGCCAATGCTTGTTACGCTGTCGGGAATAACCAGTTCCGTAACAAGTTCACCGTTAATATAAAAGTTATCAGCATAACACATTGGATTAGAGCAATCATCAGAAAAAGCTATGTCACACCAACTCACAATATCTCCGCTATAGTAAACATTTTCGAGTTCTGTACAATTTTCGAATGCATAGCCACCGATGCTTGTTACTCCGTTACCGATTGTTACGCTTGTAAGGCTGTCGCAACTATAGAATGCATTCTTACCGATGCTTGTGACACCGTTACCGATTGTTACCTTTTTTATTGATGAACGGTAGTTGTACCAAGGCATAGATGACGAATATATAAAACTCTTCATTGAACCCGTACCACTGATGACGAGCTCACCTGTTTCGGTATCAAGTGACCAGGTAAGATTATCACCGCAGGTACCGCTGTATGTTTCTGCATTTGCTTCAGCATTGAAGTTGAGCCAATCTAATCTGATCCAATCGAAGTCTAAATTCAAACCAATAAATCCTGTCAGCGGTGCAGCGGTAAGCACGATGACTACCACCATAAGCGAAGCTAATATCTTTTTCATCTTTTTCATCCGGACCCCTCCTACGAAACATCCTTATACAACTCATTCACTATAAAATTGAGTATAACACTTTTAACCTCCGAATGCAATCACTTAACACATTAAAAGTTCATCCTTGTCCTCAACTGTTAAAAATCATTTGTACCGGATGAAGTCGGGTAAAAGTGTACGGTATACAAAATCACCTCACCGTCGGTCTGCAGCATAAAACTGTTGCACTTTGCTTGGTAATGATGATATACTTAAATTGTCAAACTATTACTATGATATCTTAATCTGAATTTATTGTAACGGAGGATACAGTATGAGCCTTAGTATGCTGCATTGTGACGGTGAAAAAATCATTAATGCCGAAGGGAAACAGGTGTTTCTGCGAGGGACAAACCTCGGCGGATGGTTGCTTGATGAATTATGGCAGGGATTTTTCAAGGGCGGAGAAGCTCAGTGGGATATCGTGACCACACTCGAAAAGCGTTTCGGTAAGCAGGAAGCCGACCGTCTTATAAAAATCCGTGAAGACAACTACATCACAGACTATGACCTTGACTATCTTCAGTCGCTCGGTTTCACCTGTGTACGTGTGCCGTTCTGGTACCGTAATTTTCAGACTGACGATTCAGGTACGTGGAAGCGTATGGAAAACGGAGAATTTGATTTTTCCCGTCTTGATTGGATTGTTGATGAATGCGGAAAAAGAGGAATGTATGTCATTCTTGATATGCACGGTGTACCGGGTCACCAGAGTATCGCCCACCACTGCTGCCGTGTGAATCATTGTAAGCTTTATGACGAAACAGAAGAAAGTGTCTTTTTCCGTTCGCTTGCCTGTGATTTATGGAGCGAAATCGCACGTCATTTTGCAGGTAACGGTACAGTTGCTGCCTATGACCTGATGAACGAGCCGATGTGCGATTACGAGGGCGAAGATAAAGTAAACAGCAAGTATCACGATGTTTACTCATGAGTGGACGATGCAGTCAGGGCAAATGACCCTGATCATATCATCACGCTTGAGGCGATCTGGACTCCTGATGACATACCCCACCCCGAAGAACGAGGATGGGAAAACGTGATGTATCAGTATCACCTTTATGACGATTCAGATGAAAGTTTCAGGGAAGTTACCGAGCATCATGCAAGTAAAAACTTCAATGTGCCCGTGCTCGTCGGCGAATTTTCTCCCTGCCGCGGAACTGCAAGTTGGGAATACATACTGAAGCTTTTCAACGAGTGTTCATATAACTGGCAGACCTGGACTTACAAAGGACATTGTGCTGAAGGAACAACAAGCCAATGGTTTATGATGGGTTCGGATAATCCTGACAACGTCGTCGATATCAACAACGACTCAGCTGAGGAAATCGAACGCAAATGGTCATCTGTCAGAACAGAAATCTGCTGTAAGCCAATGAATGACCATACGTTACTCTCTGAATATGCAAAAGCGTAATTACATAAATTGATTGACAAATTCAATTTACACAGTCAGATAGATGTGATTGCGCAAACGGACTCAGCAGTTATTTTTCTTATCAGTAAATTTTTTTAAAAGGTAGATGGCACAAAATGAAAATCGCACTTTTCGGTAGCAATCAGACGCAGTTTTCCAAGGTCTACACTCCTGATGTGCTTGAAAAATTAGGTAAGTACGGTGAGCTTTCGCCGATGATAAACAAAAATAATATTGATGAATACAAAGATTTTCTTAAAGGATGCGAGATTGCCTTTTCCACCTGGGGTATGCCGGAATTTACAAAAGAGGAAATTTCAGGGTATATGCCTGACCTGAAAGCTGTATTTTACTCAGCAGGTACAGTACAGTATTTTGCACGGCCTTTTCTTGAAAGCGGAATAAAGGTTTACTCTGCCTTTGCAGCTAATGCCGTACCCGTTGCAGAGTATACCGTAGCGCAGATTTCTCTTGCGGCGAAGGGATTTTTTCAGGCGGCTAAGTATTACCGCATTCTTCCGTCTCGTTCACGGGCATTTTCGCAGTCTTCGACAGGATGCTTCGGCTGTAAGGTCGGACTTATCGGTCTTGGTGCAATAGGAAAAATGGTTGCGGAAAGGCTGAAAAATTTCGACGTCGAGGTTTATGCCTGTGATCCGTTTATCCCTGAAGAAACAGCACAAGAACTTGGCGTAACACTGACCGATATGGAAACGATTTTCAGCGAGTGCGACATAATCAGCAATCACCTTGCTGACAAACCTGAGCTTGAAAACATTTTCAATGCAAAGCTTTTCAAAAAGATGAAAAAGCATTCTACTTTCATCAACACAGGCAGAGGTGCACAGGTTGCAGAGTATTCACTTGCTCTCTCACTGTTGCTTCATCCGTCGCATACCTTTATCGGTGACGTATTGAAAAAAGAATCTTTCCCACACATAAATCCGCTTTTCTGGGTGCCTAATGCAATTCTTACGCCACATATCGCCGGCAGTATAGGTAACGAGCCTCAGCGTATGGCTTACTATATGATGGAAGAAATGGAGAGTTTTCTTTCAGGAAGTCCCACACGTTACGAGGTAACACTCGAAGCTCTCGCAAGAATGGCATAAGACTGTAACTGTCATATATATCTATCGTTTAAAACATCCGAAACAGAAAGCATATTTCAGGAGGTATCAGTATGCAGGATATTACACTGATTGATTCCAATTTCAAGGTGGATACCGAATTGAAAATCAAAGACATTAAGTTCTATGACGTCAATCAACCACCGTTTAAAATTTACGGTGTGTTATACGATTCAGGAAAATACAGAAGATTGCCCGAAAGCGTTGCAAAAACGGTTAATGACGGTGTTTATGGCTTACACGCTCATACCGCAGGAGGAAGAGTTCGTTTTAAGACAGACAGCCCATACATTGCCATACATGCAAAAATGCCTAACATAGGAAAAATGCCTCACTTCGCCTTAACAGGATCAGCAGGATTTGACCTGTATACCGGAAAAAATCCCGAAAAATATCTTGCAACGTTTATTCCACCGTTTGAAATTCAGAACGGTTATGAGAGTGTTGTACATTTTGATTCTGCACAAATGCGGGATATCAACATCAACTTTCCCCTTTTCAGTGAAGTTTCTGAGCTATACGTAGGCGTAAGCAATAGTGCCACACTTTGTCCCGCTGAACCTTACAGGTACGAAAAGCCGATTGTATACTACGGTTCTTCCATCACACACGGAGGTTGTGCTTCCCGACCCGGACTTTCATACGAAAGCATTATATCCAGAAAGATCGATGCTGATTATATCAATCTCGGCTTTTCAGGCAGTGCGAAAGGTGAAGATGAAATCGCAGAATACATAAGCACTCTCCCGATGTCCGTGTTTGTTTATGACTATGACCATAACGCACCGACAGCAGAACATCTGAATAACACTCACGAGAGAATGTTCAAAAAAATCCGCAATGCAAATCCCGATCTGCCGATAGTAATGCTTTCAAGACCGAAATTCAACTTATCGGATGATGAAGAAAAACGTCTTGATATAATAAAAACAACATATCAGAATGCGATCAACGCCGGAGATAACAACGTCTTTCTGATAGAGAGCAGAACACTTATGAAAATAGCTGAGGACGACGGTACCGTGGACGGCAGTCATCCCAACGATCTCGGATTTATGTCTATGGCCGAAGCAGTCGGAGATGTTCTGAAGAAAATATTATAGTAAAATAAACTTTCAACAGTTATACTAAAAAGAACGAAGTCAGGAAAGCAATATTCCCGACTTCGTTTTTATTATGTATAGATTTATAAAACCGTCCGTATTACCTAAGCGACAGTCACTCTGATACTCAAAGAATAATTTCTTTGCCTTTTTCTGCAGACTCGTAAATTGCACACAGGATTTTTATCATATCAACACCCTGTGACGGCTTGAAAACGGGCTCTGCACCCTCAGTAATAACGTCAATGAAATTCTTGATATTTTTCTTGTGACCGTTTGTGTCAATCTTACCTCTCTGAGCGATATCAAGCAGCTGTCCGTCATCCTCTGTGAAGAACTCAACCTCGTTATCGTCCCATCTGAGACCTGCCTTTGTTCCTCTGAGTTCAACATAACGTGTTTCTTCTTTGATATTTGATGCCCAGCTGAACTCTATCTGAAGCACAGCACCGTTATCAAAGCGGATCATACCCATTGCGAGATCTTCTACATCAAAAGTACCCTCGTCTTTTGCATCACCGAATTTAGAATTTTCAGAATCACTTGTAGTACTGTCAGCGAATTTAGTGTATGTATTTGCACTTACTGCAACGGGAGTGGGATTTCCCATAAGCCACACCGAAAGGTCAATCATATGAACGCCGAGATCTATAAGCGGACCGCCGCCTGACTGAGCTTTAGTTGTGAACCAGCCACCTTTTCCGGGTATACCTCTGCGTCTCTGCCAAC
Source organism: Acutalibacteraceae bacterium (assembly GCA_045648065.1). Taxonomy (GTDB): domain Bacteria; phylum Bacillota; class Clostridia; order Oscillospirales; family Acutalibacteraceae; genus CAG-488. The sequence continues at coordinate 10,668 of JAZRNG010000162.1, forward strand.
CGCAACGACCGCAATAAATTTCGCCCATTTTTCCTTCGTCGATAAATTTCTTTGCGTACTGCGATGCTGTGACGAAACGGTTATTTCTTATAACCATAAGCACCTTGCCTGCTTCTTCTGCAGCATTTTTCATTTTGATAGCCTCTGCGACATCGACAGCATCAGGCTTTTCACACAGTACGTGCTTTCCTGCCTTGAATGCATCGACAGCGATTATGGAATGAAGGTAATTCGGAGTACAGATATCTACAGCATCAATGCTCTCATCCTTGAGAAGTTCCTTGTAGTCTGTATATACTGCTGCTTCGGGATAATACTTGTCTCTGAGCGCAGCTGCTCTCTCCTCGATAATATCGCAAAAAGCCACTACCTCTACCCTGTCGTCTTCGTAATAATTGTTGATATGGGATCCGCGGCAGATACCGCCGTTACCGATAAGACCGATTCTTAATTTTGACATGAAATTTCCTCCTGTGGCAATAAAATCAGGTAAAACAATACCTTCTTTTATTATATCAAAGCAAAAGAAAAAGTAAATAGACTACCCTCAATAAATTAAAATAAGGCAGATTTCTCTGAACTCAGATTTTTTATTATGCCTCTATAGATAACTAAACCAAAAGAACAAAATACGCACAAGATAATTTATTTATCACAAAAATTTTACACAAATCAATATTGATTTGTGCATTCTGTTATATTATAATATAGTTAATGAATTATAGACAGGAGTTGAACGAATTGAAAACCTGGCAAAAAGCAACGTTCATAATTGTACTCATAGCATTCATCGTAGCATCCGTTACCATCTCGTTCGTATCAATGGCAAGAGCTCCGTTTGAATACGAATATCAGACAGCAATTGATAATCCTGCTTCTGTCGATGGTTGGGTGCTTTTCGGTTTCAACGGCAACACAAGTACAAAAAACGTGTATATCGATTTTGTCCGTGATGATGACGGCAACAACCCTGACGAAACAAAGCCTATTTCGGCTGTCGGTAAATTCACGATGAATACCGACGAATATGTAGAGACTATTTATATCGGCAAGGATGTTAAATACATAGATGAAACCTCCTTTTTCTATTGCAAAGAGCTCAGATCTATAGATGTTGACGAAGCAAACGAATATTACACTTCCGTTGACGGTGTTCTTTACACCAAGGATATGAAGAAGTTGCTCGTCTATCCGATTATGAAAGATGCCACCGCATACACAATTCCCGAAGGTGTAGAAAGAATCGGCAAATGTGCTTTCTATAAAAACGAAACCCTTACAGAATTAGACCTTCCGACAACACTTAAAGAAATCGGCGATATGGCTTTCTTCAAGTGTGAAAAAATCGCTCTTGTCACCCTTCCCGACGGACTTGAAAAGATCGGTTCCGATGCATTCAGTTACTGTCAGGGTATGCAGCCCGTTATGTACATCCCCGATACAGTCAAGGAAATCGGAAGTTTCGCTTTCTATTCGTGTTCTAACCTCAGAGAATTTTATATGGGAGCTGAAAGTGCAGAAGGCATAACCTTCGGTGACACATGGCTTCCCAAAAACATCAAAAAGGTAGCAATCAACGTCGCTCCGAAGGAGCAGTACGCAAAGACACGCGAAGACGCCGAAAAGAGAATAAATGAACTTCTTGCGGAAGGAGGAGAAAGCTGATGGCAAAATCAAAAGCCAAAAACAAAGATAAGATGAATATCTTTCAGGAAATGAAAAAATACTGGAAGACTCCTGCTGAAGGAAAATTCGTTCCGTATAAAGAGTATTTTTCAATTTTTGCCGCAATCGGCGGTGACTACACACTCAAATATCTCCAGAGCTTCCTTTCGTTCGGCACAGGCTGTTACCTTATCGCATACTACTACGAAATCCCCTTGCTTACATTCAGTGCAATAAATGTATTTTTCATCGCTTCAACGTACTTCTGGAACCTTCTGACAATGGGCGTTGACGCAAACTTAGGCTTCCTACCACCGAAAATCGAACGAAAATACAATGCTGTGTATCTCACCTTCACCGTATTGGGATTACTGATGCTTATTTTCGACTTTTCATTCATTCTTCCCGAAGGTATCGCCGGTATTATAGATACTCGTTGGAAAGGTCTTAACAGCTTCAACGTTTTCAAAATATTCGGTGCACATTTCCTCGCAAACGGTTGGAGTGGCTTCAGAAACATCCTTATAAGAAAGAAGCTTCTCAAAAAGCTCGGCAGATACAAAATTTTTGCATATGCAAATGTTATTCAGTGCATTATTGTCGTTGTACTGATCTGTACGCTTCCGCTTTACAAGCTTCCTCTTACAGACAGAGTCTGGACTCTTTATCTCCTCTTCCAGCTTTACACAATCTTCAACTATGTCGGTTTCACACAGTCTGTTGCAGATAATATCAGCCCCAACGCCCAGGAAAGACTGTACGTCCGAGCTTTCCCTGTAAAAATAAGCCATTTCGTGCAGAATATCGTAAACGTTATTCTTCCGACACTTGCAGGTGCAATGTTCCTCGACGGTATCAAGGATATCGGAATGTTCAGATATCTTCTTCCCATATTCTTTATAGTTTCATCGGGAGTTATGTTTATAGGTCTTCGCAATATCAAAGAAAGAATTCCGATGCCTCCGATCGAAAACAGAGAGTATCTTTCATTCTGGCACTGTGTTTCGGGTATCTTCAAAAACAAATATCTGTGGATAACCAAAATTGCCGAACTCCTCGACTCGTTGGGCAACGGTATGCTTAATATGAAGACGATTCTTCTTATTTATACCTGGCGTGAAACGGGACTTATTTTCTCACTTTGTGAAATACTTTATAAGATTTCAGGAAATCCCGGAGAATTCCTTGCACCGTGGATAAGAAAGAGATTCCAGTTCAAACAGCTGATAGTTTTCAAGTATATCATTTGTGCAATAAGAAACGGTATATATATTCTCGCCATTCTTTTCCTCGGTAACACACATATCATCTGCGGTATTGCAATCTATGTTGCAATGTTCCTGAGCAATATTCTTGAATCAGCAGTCAGTCTCGCACAGAGCGATACCAATATCAGAGTCACCGACTATCAGATGTATATTTCAGGTGAAAGACTTGAAGAGTATCAGAAAATCATCACCTGGTTTACAACACCTATCACCACTCTCGTTTCACTCATCATTCCGCTTATGTTCTACCGTGTAGGTTTCACATCAGACTGGGATGTGCTTTATATGAGCGATATACGGGTACAGTGTATGATTATCGGTCTCGGATTTGACCTTGTAGGATATGTGCTGATGACAATTCCGTACCTGTTGATGTGGGACTTCTCAGACGAAAAGCACGCCCACATTATGGATGTTCTTAAGCGCAGAGCTGAGGGTGAAATCGTTGACGAAGACCCTTCAGAACTCAAGAAAATGTTTCCGCATCAGAAAAGCTCAAAAAAGGTAAAAGAAAAGGTCACTAAATAGCCTGAACAGAACGCCATCGGAGGTTAATATGAACCAGAACCAATTCAATTACGATTATTCCAAAATATTGTGGATGAAAATGTTTCTTGCAAAGCCTGATTATGAAAACAACACATCCGAAGTGCTTATAAATTTCGAGCAGGCTCTTGAAATCATAAAAGGAATCGACAACATCACACAGGGAATAGAAAAAATCATTTATCTCGTCGGTTGGCAAGGTATGGGACACGATGATCTGTATCCTGAAATGAATCTAATCAACCCTTACCTCAAGCGTGAATGCGATGCGACAGCGAAAGACAGCCTTCTCTGGCTTGTCGGAGAGGCTAAGAAGTGTAATACCGTAATCAGTTACCACGGAAACGTTGCCGATGCATATAAAGCCAGTCCTACACACTATGATTTTGCTCAAGAAGGTGCGATACTTCTGCATTCTGACGGAACACCTGCTGTAATCGAGGCTTTCAACGGCAGAGCTGCCTACAAAACATCATATAAACAGTATTGGGAAAGCGGACTTTTCAAGAAAATTTTCGATGATTTCTGCGAGGCTGTCCCCGTAAAGGAAGCAGGTACAGTTCACCTTGATAATTTCTGTATAGCAGAAAACATGTTTCCACGTTCTGACGTTCAGGCTCAGAATGAAGCCCGCAATCAGATGCTTGATTACGTGATGAGTCTCGGCATTGATGTTACCAGTGAATATACCTACCGTGAATTGCCTTTACGTGCTGATTCGCCGGAACATCCTATAAGACATTACTATTGGCTTTATGATAAAAATCTGCCTGTCGGTGACTGGAGGGATGCTCCGATACATACTCTGGGCAGAATCCCTGCCGTATGGTGGATGTCAAATATGACTATCGATGACTGCATCCGTATTCAGCCTGAGCAATTCAGCGGATATCTTAACAATGCAGCTTTGAAATCAGTTTTCTACGGCACAATGCACGGTGAGGATATCTGGATGAACAACGGAATCGAAAAAGATGTATGGGTTCCTTTATTCATCAAAGAATTCTGCACTCATCACATCCCGTACACCTATCTCAACCGATATAAGAGACTGAGTTATAAAGAAGACGGTGAAAATTACATTGTAAGCTTTTCAGACGGTGTCGAAAGCACAGGAAAAACAAAATCTATCACCCTGAACGGAACTGTCCTCAAAAGCGGTAACGATGTTATCCTTCCGTTGACAGAAGATAACAAGGTATTCGTCGCTTATTCTGAAAACGGCAAAAACGGTGAGTGGAACGTACCCGATGCTGAGTTCACAGAAGCAAAAGTATACACTATCACTGCAGACGGAAATGAATACATCGGAAAAGTTTCAGTCGAAGATAAAAAAATACTGCTTGACCTTGATGCCGGTCAGGCAGTAGTGATAAAATCTATATAAATCCTGCTATAAATTTGTAACACAAAAATTTCCGATCAACGGTATACGGAGGTTCAGATATGAAAAAAGATTATTGCGGAATGCCGATGAGACTTGTTCACACGGGAGTTACACAGTTCGCTCCTGAAAACTCGTTGGAAGCATTCCGGAAAGCCGCAGAACTTGGTTTTGAGGGTATTGAGATGGATATCCAGATCAGCGGTGACGGAGAAATCATCATAACTCATAATGGCAATATGGCTTATATGACATTCGAAAGACACCGTGACGTACTCAAAGATCTGACCGCTGAACAGATCAAAAAGTTTGACATCCCCTATCGTGATGCACTCAAGCTGAAGTACCCTCCATATCCATGGACCGAACATTTCGGCGGCAGACGTATGATCACTCCGCCCGACTATGCCGAAGACAGGGTCACTCACCTGATCACCTTCCCTGAATTTGATGCGTGGTTGTCAACTGTTGATGGTGACTTCACCGTTGAGGTTGAATTCAAGTGCAAGGGTATGTGTCCGCGTATGGATGAAATCCTTGCAAAATCGACAAACGTTTCACGCTACATATTCTTCTCAGGTGATTGGGAAGTCCTTGAAGAAATGCAGGAACATTACCGTAAATACGGTAAACCGGATGGTCTTCGTCTCGGTGCTAATATCCGATTTATCAACGAAAAGACTATGGATTTTGTAAAACGCTCAGACCTCTGGGAAGTCGGACTTAATAACGAGGCTTTTACCAAGGCTGATGTCGAGATGTTTGAAGCTATGGGCATCAAAGTTTTTTCAAATCTTGGTGACTATCCCGAATGGTGGCAGCAGATATGCGATATGGGTATAGCAGGATTCAAAACTAATTTCCCTGATGCTTATACCGAATGGTGGCTCAGCACTCATTAACAAAAGACAAAGCAAGACCTGTGAGGTTGGTTCAGCCAACTGCACAGGTCTTTTCCTTTTGAAATTTAAAACATACGAAATGACAGTAAAAATCAGACTATAGTTATCTCTCTCGCATTACCTCTGTCTCCGCGATCTGTCACATACTGCATTGTTCCTCCGGGAAGGCGGCTTTCAAATCCGAAATGCAGATGTCCCGCAAGTACTGCCTTAATCAACGGCTCACTTATAACGTATTCGTAAAACGCCTTTGAATCAGCCGACGGCTCCGCAATATCTCCCCTGACCTCAGGATGAGCAGTAATGTCGGAGCTGAGAAGACAAATCTCACCGTTCCAGAATTCATAGCTTTTTTCATACAGCTCTTTTTCATACAAGGGAGCGTGCATAAACAGAATAATCGGATAGCCCTTCTTTACTTCTTCCCTGAGCATTTCGAGCTGCTCATATTCTACCTGATGATAAGCGTCATCTATTCCGACAAAATTAACACCGCTGATAATACGGGAATTAAAGAAAACATTCACAGGATATCCGCCGATTTCCTCCATACTCTGAAGACGATAAGCCATATCCTCTTTTACTCCGTCGTACTTGGCATATTCGTGATTACCTGCAATAAAAAGGAAGTTATCACGCTTTAAAAATGCCTTTGCAAACTCCACGCAAGGCTTTGATATGTAATCAATAAGGTCACCAGTATGAACAATCAGGTCACAGTTCTTTTCGCCGTATTCAATCAGGTCATTAAGATTTTGCACGCTTATTTTCTCGTTTCGTTTTTTACCCTGTCTTATCATATTTTCAGAGTCACTGTCACAGTAAAACGGCAGGTGTGAGTCTGTCATATGAAGAAATTTAAACGGTTTTTCAAGACCGATTTTTATAGTAGTCTTCTCGATATTCAACATTTTTCGAAACGCTCCTTCAAAGTAATTAATTTTTTAACCTTCAAGTATCACAGTCCTGAAAGATTTCAGTTTAAGAGTTATTCTTTAATCCTTGATGCAATCTTTATGTAATTATCGTTTCTTTAAACAGCATTGTAACATATGGGAAAATCGCAAATCAATAAAACATCTCAGAAATTTTCAGCAATTCACTTGATATGTTCCTGATGTGAAGTATAATTAAACTATACTTCCTGAAAGGATGTGCTTATTATGACAGATAATAATTCCGAAAAAAACAAGCTTTTAGTCGCTCCCTCAGTCTTCGCTGTCGAAAACACATATCATATTATGGTAAACATAAATTACCCGTCCCTTGTTTTTGTAAAAATCGGTGACGAAGAGTATTACAATGAATCAAACGGAATCATGTGTTCTCAATCATCTGTACACAGAATCATCGTTCCTATGTCAGAACTCGACAAAGCAAGAAAATATACCGTGTATGTACGCCCGATAGTTGAACGCAAACCGTACTTTACCGAAACGGAATCTCTCAGGGAGTATGAGTATGAATTCTATCCTGTACCTGACGGAGAAATACGGGCTTATCATATAGCTGATGCACACAGTCACATCGACGAACCTGTCAGCGCAGCTAAAAACTTCGGAGATATCGACTTCCTCATACTTAACGGTGATGTAATAAACCACAGCGGGGATCCGTCCAAGTTTGAAAACATTTATATCATATGTTCTGAACTTACAGGCGGTAACAAACCTGTGATTTTTAGCCGTGGAAATCACGATTTGCGAGGAAACTATGCGGAAAAATTTGCAGAATACACGCCGAACTCAAACGGCAATACCTACTATACCTTCAAGCTCGGACGGTTGTGGGGGATCGTGCTTGACTGCGGTGAAGATAAGCCTGATGACCACCCCGAATACGGTTATACCGTTGCCTGTCACAGATTCCGCAAACGCCAGACAGAATTTTTAAAAAAAGTGATCTGTGAAAAAGATAAAGAATATGAATCTGACGGTGTCGATACACGGCTGGTTATCTGCCACAATCCGTTCACGCGTGTTATTAAGCCACCGTTTGACATTGAGCAGGAAATATATTCTCAATGGGCAGAGCTTTTAAGAGAACATATCAAGCCCGATCTGATGATATGCGGTCATTTTCACGATACCGCTGTATGGATGCCCGGAGGAGAAGAAGATACTTTAGGACAGCCGTGCAATATCGTAATAGGATCTGATGTCGATCTTAAGTCAGGCGACTTTACCGGTTGCGGATACATCTTCGGCAAAGAGTCAACGGAAATCATTTTCACGGACAATAAAGGAAGTATCAGCAATCCGATCAGGGTTATTTAATTTCGGATATAGTAAAAAAGAAAATCATACGATATAACTTTACTTTTTAAGTCGCAAATGATATAATTCGGAAAAATGATTGGAGTTTTGTCCTTATGGCATTATTTAACTTTTTGAAAAAGAATCAGAATGCAGATTCACTTGAAATCCCTAAATCAAGCGACAGTTGGCATACACTTGTGCAAGAGAAAAAATCAAACACTAAAATGGCATCCGTCATTACCCAAAGAAATATCTACAATTTGCTTCGCAACACGTTTCCATCTCTTGAACCTTTCTTTGCAACTTTACAGTTTGATTTTAACGATTTGGATGAAAACATAAAAACCAGCGAAGATATCGACCGAGTTATGTATGTACTCGCACAAGTTTGCTTGCGATTTAACGGTGGTTTTCACGCCTTAAAGCCAGAGGCAATAGAAAGATATTTAGACGCTCTCAACAACGAAGACTTAATTATGGCATATATCGGACTTGAGTATTATAAGGATTCTATTGATGATAATGCTTCACTTAATAATGCCTTAAAAATCGTGGAGAAAATATTAAGCAGTCGTTTGCCTTAAATAAACAACTAACAGCGGAGTGATTTTCACTCCGCTGTTCTTTTATATTTCTCTACTACGCTATGTATCGTTATACAAAAATTGTTAATGTTGTCAGCTTTTGTTGTTACAATGCTTTATCAGAAAGCAAACATAATTCCGTCGACCGCAACATCTCCATGCTGATAAAAGCCCATAATATCACCCCGGGTTAAATTTTCTCTCGGAAATTTTGTAATTTAACAGTTTATGTTTGTTAATTCAGCGTTGTATCAAAAGCATTGACCGAAAGGTAATAATTTGATATTATAAAGTACAAATATATAAGGTAAGGTGGACATTTATGTCAGATATTAAGATAAAATATTTTCTCGGAATTGACGGTGGAGGAACAAAAACGGAGTTCCTTCTGACAGACTCGAACAGAAATGAGATCCGAAGAATTTTTCTCGGCGCAACAAACCCCGTCAACATCGGTGTAGAAAAAACTAAAGATATACTCCGTCAGGGTATCACAGAGATCTGCGAAGGATTTGATTTCGCAGAAATTTCTGCATTTGCAGGTCTTGCAGGCGGAGGCACGGGAGATATCAAGGTCGAGCTCAACAAATTCCTTGAAGGATTCGGTTTCGGCGCGTGTTCAAACGGCAGAGACACTGACAGCGTTGTGAAAATCGCACTTAAGGACGAAGACGGTGTCGCTATGATTATGGGTACAGGTATCATCGCTTTCAGCAGCTGCGGAGGTGAACTTCGCCGTGTCGGCGGAAGAGGTTATCTTGTAGACAAGGGCGGTTGCGGTTTCAATTACGGTTCAGACGCTCTTACCTGTGCATTTGAATTTCTCGACGGCAGAGGCGGAAGTCCCCTTATTTTCAAGCTCGTCGAAGAAAAACTCGGTCAGAGTCTTGATTCATCAGCTCCTGCAATCTATGCCGGCGGAGCGACATTTGTCGCTTCCTTTGCACCCATAGTCTTTGAGGCATATGAGCAGGGCGACGAGGAGGCACGTAAGATTCTTGAGAGAAACACTTATGAAGCAGCAAAGATAATCAGAACTGCACGAAAGCACCTTAAAAACGGTGGTAAGGCAGTAATTTGCGGCGGTCTTTGCCGACAGAAAGAAATATTGTCATCCTTCCTTTCTGATCATCTTAAAGGAGAGGAGCTGCCCGTATTTTCAGATGAAAAAATGATCGACGGAGCAATCCTGATCGCAAAATCAATTGCAGAAAACGGTGAGCTTTAATGCTGAAAACTGAGTTAAGAAATAAAAATACATATGATATCGACAAAATGTCAACATATGAAATACTCAGCGTGATCAATGATGAAAATGCCGTTGTAACAAAAGCCGTCGGTGATGCATTGCCTCAGATTTCAACAGTATGTGATACCGTTGCTGATGCCATAAAATCAGGTGGCAGAGTTTTCTACGTCGGAAGCGGAACATCAGGACGGCTCGGCGTGTGCGATGCTGCAGAATGTCCTCCGACATTCGGTGTATCATATGACCTTTTCAACGGAATCATCGCAGGCGGTGAAAAGTGTATGTTCAAGGCCGCAGAGAATGCAGAGGATGATCCCGAAGCAGGTATAGAAGACCTTAAAAGCCGTGATTTCAGCAACAAGGACGTTTTAATAGGAATCTCTGCTTCAGGCTCGGCAGCATATGTGATTTCCGCAGTGAATTATGCAAAAAGTATCGGTGCAAAAACTGCTTCCATCACCAACAATCCGGATACAGAGCTCGGTCAAACTGCTGATATTGATATCTGCGCAGATACAGGACCCGAAGTTATCACAGGTTCAACCCGTATGAAGGCAGGCACAGCACAAAAAATCATACTCAATATGATATCAACCGCATCTATGGTAAAGTGCGGTTATGTTTATGAAAATATGATGATAAACCTCAGACCTACTAACCAAAAACTGCGTAAAAGAATGATAGGTATTGTCGCAGAAATCCTCGGATGTACCACCGAAGAATCAGAAAATCTCCTCAAAGAAAATGAATGGAGCATACGAAAAGTCATAGAAAAATAAATTTCAGATATTAAAAATCATCGTAAGAACACACGGAGGTTTATATGCAGATTTTACAGACAATCATTTCTTATATAGCTATAGCGGCAGCTTTTATCACTTCTGTTTTTTCGTTCGGTGATACTACAATGATACCGTATACAAATGACTATGAGATACCCGGAAGTATTCCCGGATACAGCGTAATTGCTACCGAAGAAAAAAACGACTGGACAGCCAGATGGATCTGGGACAAAGAAAACCTGACACAGACAAATGTCTGGATGTGTCTTTATAAAAAGGTCAGTCTTGAAAAAACTCCTGATGAGCTTATCGCTGACATCTCAGCCGACTCGAAATACTGGCTTTATATAAACGGTGAAAATGTTGTTTTTGAGGGTAGTGTAAAACGAGGCCCCGACGAAGACAGCGGATATTACGACAGTATAGATATCGCGCCTTATCTGCGTGAGGGTGAAAACTCAATCTGTGCTCTGGTGTGGTTCTGGGACGATGAAACAAGTTATTCCTATAACAGTAGTGGACAGGGCGGTTTCCTTTTTGAAGCTGTCAGCGAAGACATCTCCATAGTTTCTGACCAGAGTTGGAAGGTAAAAAGGCACAGTGCTTACATCGACAGTCCGCTCTATCCCCCTAACTACAGACTGCCTGAGTACAGTATATATTTCGATGCGAGAAAAGATTTTGGCGACTGGACAGCCAAGGACTATGACACTTCCGCCTGGGAAAATGCAACCGAATACGCGGTCGGTGGTGAGGGTGCTTACGGTAAGCTTTATCCCAGAGGAATACCTTTTCTGAAAGACTACGGTCTTAAAGATTACGAAAACTCAGAAGATTATGAAAACTACACTGTTAATAAGCTTTTAGGAGAAAAAATCACAGTAGACATCCCTTACAATGCACAGCTTACTCCCTATCTTAAAATCATAGCTCCTGCAGGCAAAAAGATCCGCATAACAACAGAAAACACCCTGATAGGCGCAGTATCAACTACATATGTAACTAAAGATGGTGAGCAGGAATTTGAAGCATTAGGCTGGTTTAACGGAGAGCATATTACTTATAAAATACCAAAAGGTGTTACGGTTGTTTCTCTTAAATACCGCGAGACGGGATATGACAGCTCGTTCTGCGGTAACTTCAGTTGTGACGATGAATTTATGAATTCTCTGTGGCAAAAATCCCTGCGTACACTTTACGTTACTATGCGTGATAATTTTATGGACTGTCCCGACAGAGAAAGAGCTCAATGGTGGGGTGACGTCACAAATGAAATGATTATGACGATGTACTCTATGGACAGCAACTCCTACCTGCTGTATCAGAAAGGTGTCGAAGCGATGCTCTCTCACGCCGACGAAAACGGTGTACTTCAGACTGTCGTACCTATAAACGGTGACTATTTTGAGCTTCCCGTTCAGCAACTTGCAGGAATTGTAGGTTTTCTCACTTACTACGAATATACAGGTGACAAAGCTTTTCTCGAAAAAGTTTATGACGCTTCTCTCGACTACCTGAAACTTTGGGAAATCGGCGAAAACAATCTTGTCGTTCACCGTGCAGGTTCTTGGGATTGGGCTGACTGGGGTTCAAAAGCAGATATGACAGCGATCGAAAACGCTTGGTTTTACTATGCTCTTTCTGCTACAGAAAAGATGGCTTCGATCCTTGAAAAAGATGAGGATATACCGTTCATCACAGAGAGAAAAGCTGCAATCTCAGAAGGATATAAAGATCTCTGGACTGAAGACGGCTTCAAAAGCAAGGACGTAAGAAAACCCGATGACAGAGCCAATGCACTTGCAGTTCTGTCAGGACTCGCAAAAGAAGAACAGTATGCTACTGTTACAAAAGTACTCATAACCACTAAAAATTCAAGTCCGTATATGGAATACTACGTTCTTGAAGCTCTTTGTGAAATGGGTGAATATGAGGCTGCAAGAGACAGAATCAAGGAAAGATACGAAGGTATGATGTGCGAGGACTATTCTACTCTCTGGGAATTCTGGGACTCATGGCGAGGAACTATGAATCACGCCTGGAGTGGCGGACCGCTCGTCATAATGAGTAAACATTTTGCAGGTATCGCTCCCATCGAGGCAGGTTATGAAAAAGTCAGGATTAATCCTCAGTACACTCTGTCCGACAGTATGAGCTGTACTGTTCCGAGCGTAAAGGGCTTAATCACTCTCAATTTTGAAAAAAATGACGAAATTTACGATATTGATCTGACTGTTCCGCAAGGGATGAAGGCTGTTTTGTATGTACCTGATAATGCTAATGTAAAAATCAATTCCGAGGTTTATTACCACAACGGTATGTACGAAAATGGTAACACGGCCGGCGAAATTGAGATTATAGAAAAATCACTTGACAACTGACAAATATAAGCAATATACAAAAAGCAACAGCCTGAAAACTGTTGCTTTTTGCTATGTATTGGTGATATAATTGATCCTGTTCAAATAATTACTATGAAAGAAGTGGGAATATGGTTAAAAACTACGATGCAGTTGTTATCGGCGCAGGTAACGGCGGACTTGTGGCTTCAGCACGTCTTGCAAAAGAAGACAAAAAAACGTTGCTTATTGAACGTCATAATTTGCCCGGCGGCTTTGCTACAAGCTTCGTAAGAGGCAGATTCGAATTTGAAGCATCGCTTCACGAGCTTTGCGGTGTAGGTCCTATCACGGGAAAATCACCGCTTTTAAAAATCTTCAAGGAAGTCGGAGCAGCCGACAAAATCGAATGGGTTTCACTCGACGAAGCATACAGACTTATTACACTTGACGAGAACGAGAAAAGCGACTATTCGATGCCTTTGGGTAAAGAAGCTTTTATAGCTAAGCTCGAAGAATACGATCCCGGTTCCAGAGCTGTAGTGACAAAGATTTTCGATCTCATTGAAAGCATTGAAAAAACTCTGGACTTTGTGAGCGACATTGAAGATTTCAAACCTTCAATGATTAAAGAAATTTTCTCTGAGCATACAGAGTTTCTTAAAGTAGCTAACTATTCTGTCGATGAAGTTTTGAAATCTGTCGGTGCAAGTCAGAAAACAAGAGATATTCTCAACGGATACTGGTGCTATCTCGGTCAGCCTACTGACGAGCTTAATGTCATCCATTACTTCACAATGCTTCACTCGTATATCATCGACGGTGCTGCTATCCCCAAGGGCAGAAGTCATCAGATAAGCACAGCATTACTTGAGGCTTTCACTGAAAACGGCGGCGAAGCATGGTTCAACACAAGCGTTAAGAAGATAATAATCAAAAACGGTGCAGCGACCGGTGTCGTACTCGATGACGGCACACAGATCAACGCTAAAGCAGTCATCTGTAACGCTTCACCCTATAATGCATATACAAAGCTTATAGACGAAAAGGATATCCCCGAAAAACTCAAGAGAGAAGTCAACGCTAAAACACTGAGTGCAAAAGGCTTCGCTGTATTCCTTGGTCTTAACCGCTCTGCTGATGAGCTGGGACTTAATAACCATACCTACTTCATTTACCCGACCAACGATAACAGAAAGTGCTACGAGATGAGCAAAAAGCTTGAGACAAACGATGTTCAGGCAACAGTCTGCCTTAACAGAGCTTTTGATGACTGCTCACCTGAGGGTACAAGTATTCTTTATATGACATCTATCTTCGCAGGAGATGAGTGGAGTAAGATTCCTGTTAAGGATTACTACAAGACCAAGCTTTCATTTGCTGAAAAAATGATCGATAATTTCGAAAAAGCTACGGGTGTCGCAATCAGAGATTACATCGAAGAGATTGAAATCTCAACACCGATGACTTATGCACGTTATACCGATGCTCCTGCAGGAACCATCTACGGTTACGAGGCAACTAAGGAAGACGGTATCGTCAAGAGAATTGTCTTTGATATGATAGACAAGGGCATCCCGGGACTCTACTTTGCCGGTGGTTACACCACAAGACATATGGGTTACTCACCCAGCTATACGACCGGCGATATGGCAGCAAAAAATGCAATACTCGGTATGGAAAAGGAGGCAAAAAAATGAGCAAGAAAAAGTTTTCTGTAAACGGCAACTTCAAAGACAGCATCAATACAGTAAAGTTTTTAACTGAAAGAAAGCAGTTTATAAACAGTGCTCCTGCAACCATTCCTACCCGTACTGATGATTTTGGTGTAAACAAGGTTGCAAAAAGCCTTCATCCCAAAAAGCAGGATCTTGTGATCAGCAGAATCGAAGAACACGCAGACATAGCAAAAAGCTACTACTTCAAAAGTGAGTCAGCACCTCTTGCATATTTCAAAGCAGGTCAGTATCTCACATTCAGACTTGAGATCGGTAACTCTGTAGTTACACGTTCATACTCAATCGCTTCCTCACCTGCAAGTGCATTGAATGGCGAATATCAGATCACGGTCAAGCGTATCGCTGACGGCTTTGTTTCCGATTACATTCTTGACAACTGGAGTGTCGGTGATAAGGTTACGGCTTATGCACCTGAAGGCAATATGATATATAATCCTTTAAGAGATGCGACGAATATAGTTGCTATCGCAGGCGGTAGCGGAATCACACCTTTCCTTTCACTCGCAAGAGCAATCGATCAGGGTGACGAAGACTGTTCCCTTACTTTGCTGTACGGTTGCAGAACTTCAGACGAAATTCTTTTCAAATCAGAGCTCGATCAGCTTTCTGAGAAAAACGATAAGATCAATGTCGTTTATGTCCTCAGCCACAGCGATGAGGAAGGCTACGAAAAAGGCTTTGTAGGTGCAGATGTGATAAAGAAATATGCACCTGCAGGAAATTACAGCATTTTCGTATGCGGACCCGGCGGTATGTATAAATTCCTCGAAGCTGAGCTTCCGAAGCTTGAAAAAGAGAGAAAATATATCCGTTTTGAAGTATTCTCTTCAGGTAAGAAGACAGATGAAGAAGCAAAGGAATACAGCATTACTGTCATCAACCGCGGTAATGAATCTGTAATCAAAGCGAACAGCAGCGAAACCGTACTCTGTGCATTTGAACGTTCAGGCATCGAAGTCCCTGCAAGATGTCATACAGGCGAATGCGGTTTCTGCAGAAGTAAGCTTGTCAGCGGTAAGGTTTATATACCCGAAGGTGAAGATAAGCGACGAATTGCAGATATGCAGTTTAATTTTATACATCCCTGTTGCTGTTATCCTGAGAGTGATCTCGTAGTAAGAATTAACTAAGAAATATAAATAAACACCGTACAATGTAAGGTTCACCTGACACTGTACGGTGTATTTTTATCGGATCAATTATATATCCTTTTACCTTAAATCTTCAGTTTCACTGATGTCGTAAATCCTGCCTTCGTATCTGTTATGAAGGTCTTTTTTATCTGTCTGATTTACTGCAAAGACTTGATTTTTTGAGTAAAGGATTGCAATTTTAATATTCTTATCCACATTTTCCGTGAAATGTTTTTTCACCTGTTTGTAAAGCGGATCCCTGACTTTCAGAACATCGGGAATCTGCACCGATGACGAGCAACAAAGCAGATCGCAAAGAATTTTCTCTCTGAGTATTTCATTGTCACATTTGTCGCTGAAGAAATTATAAAGACTTTCGGCATAGTCACTTAATCGCATTTTATTACCGTTGACAGAATTTCCAAAACCGTTAAAAACATCAAAAGGAGAAATCCCGATTTCATCGGTAAGATATCTGAGCGTAAGCAGAAAACGTCCGCTGTTATAAATTCTGTCGAGGGCATCCTCACAGTTCTTGAGCATTCTGATTTCATCTTCCGAAATCCACGGAGTTGATATAACCTCATAGGGTGGTTCATCGGCAAAAGTGCAGGGATATTTTTCATTATTTTCACGCATATCGGCACCGTGAAGAAGTTTAAGAAAGCCCATCTGGAGCATATGTGCACCGAGCGAATAACCGATATTGAAGCTTTCCCTGAAGCTTTCAAAGTCTTCACCCGTAAGTCCTGCAATAAGGTCAATGTGAATGTGCATATTATTAAAGCTTATAAGCTTTTTGACATTCTCTATAAGCCTCTTTGTATCGGTTCTGCGGTTGATTATCCTGAGCGTTTCTTCGTTGAATGACTGCATACCTATTTCAAGCTGCACAGCACCCACGGGCATCGAAGACAGGATTTCAAGCGTACTGTCCTTTAAGATGTCACCTGCAATTTCAAAGTGGAAACACACATTGTCGGGGATTTCCTTACCGTAATTTTCTTTGATAAAGAGCAAGATTTCGTTTGCTCTTTCAGCATTTGCGTTAAACGTACGGTCGACGAACTTTACCGTCTGTGTACCGCTTTGTGAAAGTCTGATTATATCTTTTTTGACCCTGTCGATATCAAAGAAACGAAGCTGAGAGCATCTTCCTGAAAGGCAGAAAGCACAGCGGTAAGGGCATCCTCTTGCCGTTTCGATATAAGAAATTCTTCCGTTCAGATTTTCAAAAAATTCATCGCTGTACGGTGACGGAGGAGTTTCTGCATACTCCTTTTCGGGTATAGTGACAATTTCACCGTTTTCCCTGTAAGAAAGACCCGAAACAAGCGAAAAATCACCGTTCAGATTATCAAGAAAATCCGGGAAAGTCCACTCACCTTCGCCCGAAAGAACAAAATCGACAAAGTCATATTTTTCTAAAACGTCCTTTTGACGGTAAGCCACTTCAGGTCCGCCGAGGACAATTTTACAACCGTGATTTTTCTTTATAATATTGCAGATTTCAAGGGTTTTCGTAATATTCCAGATGTAGCACGAAAATGCTACAACATCTGGTTTTTCATTTATGATTTTCTGAGCAAAAGCTTGCATATCACCGTTGATGGTACTTTCTGCAACAGACACATCATAATCATTCCGTGAAAACTCACGGACACCTGCAAGCAGACACCAGGGAGAAAGCGAAGCGTGAACATATTTTGAGTTAAGACAAGCAATTATAACCTTCATATTTTTCTCCCTTCGTTTATTTTTAATAGCATACCACAGAATTGAAAACAAAGCAAACATCTTGTAATCCGAAATTTTCTGTGATAGAATTATTTCAAACAACACGGAGGTGTTCAGGATGAAAAAATTCGTTCAGGTAGGCTGCGGAATCCGCGGTATTGAGGGTTACGCTGAGCCGATTCTTAAAGATTTCAGGGAGCATATTGAGCTTTGCGGTGTTTACGACATCAATCCGAAGCGTGCCGCACTCGTCAGTCATTACGGTGGAGTCGATGTGCCCGTTTATGACGATTTTGACGAGATGCTGAAAGAAGTCAAGCCTGATACAGTCATCGTAACAACGAAAGACAGTATGCACGATTTTTACGTAATCAAGGCACTTGAAGCAGGATGTGATGTTATCGTTGAAAAGCCGATGACAACTACCTTTGAAAAAGCAAATGCAATCAAGGCTGCCGAAGAAAAATCAGGCAAAACCGTTACGGTTGTTTTCAATCTGCGTTATCTCCCCTTCTTCGCACGTGTCAAGGAGCTTCTCAAAAGCGGAGTTATCGGCGAGGTGCTCAGCGTACATTATGAGTGGATGCTCGACACCCTTCACGGTGCAGACTATTTCAGACGTTGGCACCGTATGAGAGAAAATTCAGGTTCTCTTCTCGTGCACAAATCAACTCATCATTTCGATCTTATCAATTGGTTTTTAGAGGATGATCCCGTAGCTGTCAACGCTTTCGGTTCAAGGAAATATTACGGTCCCTCACGTGAAGAACGTTCCGAGCGTTGCCTCACCTGTCAGTATAAAAAGGACTGCGAATTTTATCTCGACATAAATCAGCCTCCTATGGACAAGCTTTACCTTGAGTGTGAGGATGCTGACGGCTACTTCAGAGACAGATGCATCTTCTCAGAAGAAATTGACATTGAGGACACAGTCAGCCTCAACGTGCTTTATAAAAGAGGTGCTGTTATGAGCTATTCACTCACGGCACATTCACCCATCGAAGGCTTAAGACTTGTTTTCAACGGTACAGACGGACGTCTTGAATTTGCCAAAATGGACGGCAGATATTCTGACTTTGCACAAGGTATCAACAACGTGATTACGATTTACAACCGTCAGGGCGAAAAAATCACGGTTCAGGCTCCTCAGGATCTGCCCGGCGGCCACGGTGGCGCTGACGAGAAAATCAGAGAAAATCTTTTCATCGGCTGCAAGAGCGACCCGTTGGGACAGATGGCTGATACGCGCGCAGGTATGATGTCAATCGGCATAGGTATGGCTGCAAATATATCAATGGCTGAAAACCGCAGAGTTTACCTCAGTGAGTTTTACAATGAGTTTGATTTGTAATAAAATATCATGATATAATAAGCTTACAATATAACAAAGGGGAAAAGCCAAATGAAAACAATATCAAAAAGATTTATAAGCACTTTCGTTTTAATCCTGATGATTTTTTCAATTTCAGGTTGCACAACTGACGATAGTTCTGTTACTGAAACCACGGTTGAAACTAAACCTTACGAATTGATGGCAGGTTACGAAAACATATCAGCCTTACCTGAATATAACAAAGATTTACTTTATCAATTAAGCAAGGATTTTGACAACAATGCAGCCGCTGCCGAAAAAAACTACGCAAAAGAATATAAAATTCTTAATGCAACAGTCGAAGAAATACCAACTGATTCCCAAATAAAAATTACAGTTGACGGCAGCAGTAAAGAAAGAACCTGCTATATGAGCGAAGACCAAAACAAGGATGTCATTCTCTCTCTTAACAAAGGAGACACAGTTCATCTCATAGGTCGTCTTCAGTTCGGACCTCTTCCGCCTGAATATGGTATACAGTTCACCTTTAAAAATTGTTTCATCGTCAGCGAAGAAGAACTCACTGATATGGAACAAAAATAAGATTCATAAAAAAATGCGTTGCCTGAGCAACGCATTTTTTATACCTTCATTTTCATAAGTCCGTGTCTGTTACAGTAAATGTAAAGAAAACCGCGACCTCGGAACTGTATTCTTGTTTCAGCATTCCCCTCGGGATAAAGCTTTACAAAATGGATTTTATCGGAAGTTACATAAGCTATGAATGAAATGTAATGACTCTTTGTCATATCGTGACTGACGGAGATAAACTTTTCATCCTCCACGTTTTCGATGCTGATTTCGTGCCATTCGTCAACCTCATCGGCTTCAAGCGCAGGAAGCGTGATTCCGCAGCAGCTTATCACAGTTGCACCCGTTGTGTGAATAACATTACCGCACACAGGACAAACATAAAACTTAGAAAAAAGAATATTTGAAGAAAGGTTTTTGTTTATGACAGTTTCGCCTGACATCAGCTCCATTACGGACACACCGAGAGTCTTACTTAAAGGCTCAACAAGCGAAATATCAGGCAGACCCTTTGCCGTTTCCCATTTTGAAACAGCCTTGGCTGTAACACCTAAACTCTCAGCAAGCTGCAGCTGTGTCAGCCCTTTTTCTTCACGTAATTTTTTAATTGTCACTCCCGTAATATAATTATCCATCGCCAATGCTCCTTTGATCATTATAGGTATATTATAGCTAATCTTACGCCATCATACAACCTACGTTCAGTAGAGTTTTTAACAGCGTTTATCATTTTTCTGAAAACGGCAAAATTTTAACTCTATTTTAAATAAACACATTGATTTTTGCAGAAAATAATGTTAATCTAAAGTAGAAAGCATCAATATTTCTGCTTTCACTCATCGTACATAAACAATGGCATTTTTCCGAGGAGGTCCTCACTATGACAATTTTCAATTTCATTGCATTGTTCGGCGGTCTTGCCCTTTTCCTGTTCGGTATGAACACAATGTCGGGCAGCCTTGAAAAAACTGCCGGTGGTAAGCTTGAAAAAATCCTGAAGGTTATGACAGACAAGCCCGTCAAAGCCCTGCTGCTTGGTGTTGCCATTACCGCAACTATCCAGTCATCATCTGCCGTAACGGTTATGCTCGTCGGTCTTGTAAACTCAGGAATCATGCAACTCGGTCAGGCTGTCGGTGTCATTATGGGTTCCAATATAGGCACAACTGTTACTGCCTGGATACTCAGCCTTGCAGGTATCGACAGTGATAATGTCTTCGTGAACCTTCTCAAACCTACTTCACTTTCAGCAATTATTGCATTCATCGGTATTCTGTTAACGATGGTTGCAAAGAAAAACCGCACAAAGGATATCGGCGGTATCTGCCTCGGTTTTGCTATCCTTATGTTCGGTATGGATATGATGAGTGAAGCGATGGATCCGCTTGCAGAAATGGACAGCTTCCGTAACCTTATGGTTATGTTTGAAAATCCGCTTCTCGCTCTTCTTCTCGGCATCGTTATGACAGCCGTAATTCAAAGCTCATCTGCTACAGTCGGTATCCTTCAGGCATTATCCCTTACAGGTGCTATTTCTTACGGTATAGCTATCCCTATCATTATGGGTCAGAATATAGGTACTTGTATTACTGCACTTCTTTCGAGTATCGGTGTAAGCAAAAACGCTAAGAGAGTTGCTGCCGTACACGTTTACTTCAATATTATCGGTACTGCAATCTGGCTTTCTCTTTTCTACGCTGCAGATATGATTTTCCACTTTGCATTTACCGAAACGTCAATCGAACCTGCCGGAATCGCAATCATACACAGTATCTTCAACGTCGCAACGACAGTTCTCCTCTTCCCCTTCTCAAAGCTTCTCGAAAAACTCGCAAGAAAAACTGTCAAGGACAAGAAAGCTACGGGTAAGAGTGCATTCATCGACGACCGTCTTCTCAACTCTCCGCCTCTTGCTGTATCTGAAGGTAAGAACTACACAGTTCAGATGGGTCAGATCGCTATTGAGGCTTTGTCCGACTCAATATCACTCGTCGAAAAATTTGACACAAAAATCGTCGATAAAATCATTGAAAGTGAGCAACAGCTCGACAACTATGAGGACAAGCTCGGAACGTTCCTTGTTAAAGTTTCAAGCCACGACCTCTCTGACGCTGACAGCAATACAGTTTCGACCCTTCTTCATGCGATCGGTGACTTTGAAAGAATCGGTGACCACGCTGTAAACATCGCAAAAGCTGCACAGGAAATCCACGACAAGCAGATCAGCTTCTCTGAAAACGCCACTGCTGAGCTTAAGGTCGTTACAAATGCTATCAAAGAAATCCTCGCTCTTACCGAGAAAGCATTTGCTGAGGATAATGTAGCTATGGCAATGCAGGTCGAACCCCTTGAGCAGGTTATTGATGATCTTTTGGCTGAGATCAAGTCAAGACATATCTCCCGTCTTACAGGCGGTAAATGTACAATCGAGCTCGGATTCGTTCTTTCAGACCTGCTCACAAACTACGAAAGAGTTTCTGACCACTGTTCAAATATCGCTGTCTGTCAGATTCAGATCAGCAAGTCAGTATTTGACGCTCACGAATATCTTAACGACTACAAATCATCAGGCAGTGAAACATTTACACACAGCTTTGATGAATACAAAGAGAAGTATATCCTTCCGGCAAAATAAATCGCTGAACACACAAATACCCCCTGACGGTAATTAATCCGTCAGGGGGTAAATTTGTTTATTCAACTGTAATGGTTACTCTGCCGTTTGAAATAACAGAAAGTGTAAGTGTGCCTGAATCTTTATCCCATGTTTCTTTAAGCTTTGCTCCGTTTGTACCCTGTGCGGTTACTGTCGGTTTCTCGCTGTAGCCTGAAAGTTCGATCGTCGTTTCACGGAAGTTTTTCGGATCGCTTCTCTTCTCACCTGAAGCATATTTGTACATAAACTCGTACTCAGATTCAAGTCCGTTACATACATCATCTGTATCAAGTCGGAGATTGCACATATCAATATTGACTTTGTCATCGGCTTCAGTGATTATAGCATAGGTGTGTGACTCAAGCTGGAGATTGATATTTTTCTGAGTTTCAGGCAATGTGTAATTAACCGTCTGTCGTGCATCTATTGTTTTGTTTTCGTTGCTGTTGAATGCGTAGACGTGATCGTTTATATCAAACAGTACGCCGTCACCTGTGTAAATCTTCTCATAATACTTGTTGAAGTAATTCACTTTTACCGGGTTTATAAACATAAAACGGAAGAAATAATTGAAGTCATTAAGTATGTGTGCATCAGGAAGAACCTCTGTGGGATCTGAATAAATCGGGAGAATCGGAACCACGTAGTATCTGCCCGTTGACGGTACCCACGTTTTTGTACAGTTGTCATAGATATTGCCTATCGTACTGTTCTCCTGCCAGAAAGTAAACTTGTCACAATAAAGACCCTGAAGAAGATGAGCATCATTACCCATAAGTGCATTTGCAATAGGATTGGTCATTTTATATGCGACCTTAATCTCCTCTTTTACCTGATCTTTATTCGGTACTGAGCCGTTGAGCACGTACTGATAAAACGGATAAAGTACATCGTAGAATGTTGCCGTCATAATAACATCGTTATCAACATATTGGTAAAGACCGCCTCGGCTGAAAGTACCTTCAATAGCATAAACCGTTGCACCTGCAACCGCATCTGCTATCATATCTATACCCAAAAGTGCCGGAGGATACTTGACTGTTGTTATCGGATCGGGTTCATTCGGTGCAACACCAAGGTCGTCATACTCGATAAAACCTTCTTCATACCAGAGGAAGTTTTCAAGGTTTACACCCCAGTTTCCGCAGACGTCATCAAGCCAACAGCCGAAGATATTTGACTGTGAAGCAAAATGACGGCCGTGACCGTTATGCTTGTCCATAATAATTATGTTTTCGCTATTACCCTTGAGCAGGTCATAAAGCTCTCTGTCCTTGAGAAGATGATTGACATAATTAGACTTCTGCCAGTATATATATTCCATATCCTGCCAGATGAAAAGTCCGCCGTTTTCAACACATGCTTTAACGCAGGATTTCATTCGTGCAAGGATGTTTTTGTGGACACCTTGGTCATCGGTAACTTCGTCATAAGCAAGTTTCTTATTTGTAATACCGTTTGTTGAAAGTTCAACCTGAACAAATCCCATAAGTGTAGTGTACTTTTTGAAAAAGTCGGAAAGCTGTTCCTGGGTAAAAGGATCACGCTGCTTGTTTGTACAGAAACACTCTGACTGCAGCACAACAGGAATCTTTGCAGCTTCGAGAATATCAAGTAAACCGTACCAATAGTCAAGCTGTTCCTGAGGTGTCATATAAGCAGGGCCCTCGTCCATATAGATAACAGTAAAGTTTCTTACGTCCTCAGGTAATGCGTAATATGTCTTGATTGCCGAATCAGCTGCGACTTCAGGAATATGCATATTACCTACCGGAGCATTTCTTATCATAAACAGCGGGTTTTCCTCATCAACGTAAAGGCGCAATCCGTCAACCTTTTTACGTGTTCTGAGCTGTGTTGATGTCGGTTGTAATTCAGGTAATACCGTGTAATCCTGTGCCGAAGCTGCAACTTCGAGAGGCAGCAGACACAATGTGAGAACAACTAATAATATGCTGATAATTCTTTTCATTCAGCAAACCTCCGTTCAATACAGTATGTCAGATTTAAGAAAAGGAGAAACCTCTTTACGAAGATTCTCCTTTCTGTCGCTTATTTAAGTTTAATTATTTCTTAGATGAGATTTCGATTTCGAGTTCTTCACCGTATCTCTCAACTACTACACGTGTGATGCGGCCTGAAGCGATAGTAACTTCGCCCCTGATCTTTTCATCAGTATCGCTGTACTCATCTACAAGATCGTCTACCATCTCGTCAACGCTTTCGTACGAGCTGTCGCCTTCTTCGAGAAGAGTCTCAAGCAATGCTCTTGCTTCCTTGTCTTCCTTTGCAAATTCGCCAAGGCAAGCTGCCATCTCGTCAACGTAGATTGTGTACTCGTAAGTAGTACCCTTCTCCTTTGACTTAACCTTTTCGAGAGCTAATGCATCATCAGTAAGGTATTTCTTAAGGAATCTTTCGATCATATCCATTGTCTGATCATATGTCGGAAGTTCTATGGAAATATCATTTGACTCCTCCATTGATTTTTCAAATGTAGGAACTACTTCGTTGTCGTAGAACTCAGCAAATTCTTTTTCGTCGAGTTTACCATTGATAAGTGTGTCAAGAACATCGATGAGATTAAGATCACTTGTCTCAACGCCGTAGCTTGCTGCACCCATCTGCTGCATTCTTTCAACGATTGTGTCAATGTCACCAAGATCCTGACCGTTAACTTTAAGATTGCCGTTATCAATAGCAAACTTTCTTCCTTCAATAGTTATATCAAGAACACTGTCATTGATTCCCTCGCCGAATTCGAGGTCCGCAGTATAAATCTTATCGCCTTCAATATATACTGTAGCATCAAGAGAGCCTGACTCAAACACTGTCTTTTTCAGTGCATTTAAAGCAGCTACAGGCTTGTTTGCAGAAAAAGCAACAACCATACCGATAACTATCGCAGCAACCAATACTACCGCAACTACAGGAATAATCACAAGCTTAATGTCAAATTTCTTTTTAGTATTAACAGGTGCATTCATTTCACTTTTCTCCTTTGTCTCTGATAATGACAGTTTATCACTATTCACTTTAATTGTCAATCAAATAATAAAAACTGTCGGATACTCAAAACATATCCGACAGTTATTCATTTTATCAGTTTTACCTTTGATTCGCTGATATTTATAACGTTGCTTATAGCTGAAAGTGACGAGTTTCTGTGAGATATAACGATGACACAACTCTCTTTTGAAATCTCCTGTAAAGCTTCTATAATCCTCTTCTCTGCAACAACATCAAGACCTGACGTCGCTTCATCAAACACAAGGATTTCACGCTTTCTTAAGAAAGCTCTTGCGAGAAGCACAAGCTGGATCTCACCGTCTGAAAGATTAGGACTCTTTGAATTAAACACCGTTTTATATCCGTTCTCTCTTCGGACTATAAAGTCGTCCGCTCCGCTGAGTTTTGCAGCTTTCTGTATCTCTGCAAAAGTTGCATTTTCACAGCCGTATGCAATATTATTTTCAATCGTATCATCGAAAAGAGTTGAGCCCTGTACGATTATATTGAACCTTGAGAAATAATCCTCTCTGTTCAGCTCAGATACTTCTTTTCCTTCAAAAAGTATCTTTCCTTCCTGAGGAGAATAAAAACCTAAAAGCAGTTTTATCATCGTAGTTTTTCCTGCACCCGTCATGCCTGAAACTACGGTAATTCCTTTTCGTGCGACCGCAAAGGAAACATCCTTGAGAATGTATCTGCCGTCATCGCTGTACCTGAAGCTTACATCTCTGAACTCAATACTGTCAGGCGAATCTGTCTTGCTGACAAGCTCGGTACCATCATTTTCAGAACTTTCGATATCGAGAAAGTCGAAAATACGTCCTGCCGAAACGATTGCCGTGCGAACAACTCCCGGTGCCATTGACAGTGGTGTAACCGAACTGAACAGTTTCCTGATGTATACAAACTGACACTGTAATCCACCGACGGAAAATCCGTTGCCTATCATACTGAATGCCGATACTATCATCGTGAAAACTATGCAGAGGGATACAGAAAGCTCTGAAATACAATTCTGCAGGACAGAAACATTCTGAGACTTTTCACTTGCCGCAACAGTATCTTTTATCTTTTCCTGAATATTCTTTTTTCTCTCTTCTACCTTACCTGAATTCTGCAACACGGCAAGACCGTTATAAAACTCAGCCGCCTCAGAGTAAAGATCACCTTTGTTTTTCTGCTGTTTTTGTGCGTTTCTGCGTTCTCTACGCTCAGACAGCAAGGTAAGACCTGTGCCAAGCAGGCAGAAAACTATACTCAGAATTCCGACTTTTACATCAACAATCAACTGAGTAACGATAATCACCGCAAATGTGATTGCGGGTGACACCAACTTCATAAGGATCAGGTTCATACTCTGATTAAGAGCATCAACATCCTGTGTCATAGCTGCAATAATATCCTTGTGATCAGCATTATCCACAAAAGATACCGAAAGTGAATCGTACTTTTCCATTACACTCTTTCTGAGTTTCGCAGAATACGAAGTAACGATATCACTTATAATGTATCCCTGCACGAGCGACAGCACAGCATTCGCTACAAAATATATGACTGCAGGTATAGCGTAAGGAATGATATCTCCGAAAACGCTTCCGTCACCAAGTCCGAGAAGATACTGTATGATTGATGCCGCAAAAGCGTCGATGATGTCACCTATTTTCTGAGGAAAGATCACAAAGGTGATGCTGTAAAGCACGGTAACTACCAGAAAAAGCGTAAACTTTACCTTGTAATCAGCAAAGCTTTTTACAAGTCTTTTTCGTACTTCTTTTTTGTTTCCACGCTCTTCCAGCGTTCTTGATCCTGAATCAAATCTGAATTTAAAAACACCGCTTCTCTCATCACTCACGTGCAGTCACCTCCATTCCCTGCAAGGAAGCAAGTTCCCTGTAAAAGTCTGAAGTTCTGAGCAGATGTTCATGAGTGCCCTGTGCTTCAATTCCGTTTTTATTAAACACGACGATTTTATCCGCCGCTACAAGGCTGTTTATCCTCTGAGTTATGATAATTACAGCCGAATTTTCTGCTATTTTTCTCAGATTGTTAAGAATATTATTCTCGGTCTGAGCATCGACTGACTTCATACAGTCATCTATGATATATATACCGGCTTCCTTTGACAAAGCACCTGCGAGAGAAAGTCTGCCTCGCTGTCCGCCGCTGAGTCGGTTTCCTCCGTTTTCAAGTACAAAGTTCTCATCATCGATAAAATCGACAGAAGCCGCATCAAGTGCATCTCTGACTGCTGTAGTGCCGTCACCTGCTCCGTAGAGGCTGAGATTCTCTTTTACACTTTTTGAGAAGAGTATTGGTTCGCTGAATGCATAGGAAACACGTTTTCGCAGACTGTTTATACTAATCTCTCTCAGAGGGTGCGAATCGATTAAAATCTCACCGTCAAAGTTTTCTCCGCTTCCCGTGAGAAGTCCGAACAACGTAGTTTTTCCGCAACCAGTAGGAGCTGCAATCGCAGTAATCTTTCCTTTTTCCGCTTTAAAGCTGACACCCGTCAGACCACCGTTTTCAAATCTGATGCTTACATCTCTGAATTCAACGGTATGACCGCTGTCATCACTGAGTTTTATGCCCTGAGAATTCGGTCTTTCAGGGATTGGAGTACCCATCACTTCATTAAACCTTCTGAAAGATACTTTTGCTCTGGGTGCAAACATTATAACGGATGCGATAGCTGTAAATGCTGAAACCGTAATAACCGAATATTGTAAAAATGAAATGATATCGCCTATACCGATCCTTGAGGAGAGCAGACTGTTTCCTGAGAGAATGACCGTAGCTGCAACGACAAGATTGGAAATAAGAGAAACTATGCTCAATGCAGTAAATACCGCCTTGAGTACATAACGCTCATCCTTGCGTACATTTTCTGTGACCTGTGAAAAGCGTTCTTTTTCAAGTTTCTGTGTTCTCATTGTTCTGATTGTGTATATTCTGCTGATTCCGTTTTTAACGAAACGGACAAGAAGTGAATAATTCTCCTGAAGCTTATCGTACTTCGGCAACGCTACCTTATACAGTACAAAAAGAACCGCAATAACTATAATAACAGTAGCAATCACGACTACGCTCAGGAACGGGCTGATCGTAAAAGAAAGTACGATACCGCCTATACTCAGTATCGGAGCATAAATTACCGCTGAAATCAGATAATTTATAACTGCACCGATATTATTGATATCGTCTGAAAATACCGTAAACAGATCGTTATTGCATACACGTTTCTGTTTCGACGAAAACTCTGCCGTATGAAGAAGATAGTCATTACGCAAGCGTCCCGTAATACGTGACGAAATGCGTGATGAAATACGCCCCGTAATTGCAATGCACAGAACCTGCAGAAGCACACATGCGACCATAACTGCACCGACACGGAATATATACTCCTGCTGTTCTTCGTCACAGTTTATCCCTGCATCCTCGTGGAAGTATGAAATAGTGTAGGCTGCAAGTTGATTTTTGAGTGCCTCGGGAGCAGACTGTGCTTTAGCGTAAAAGCCCTGAATTTCTTCATCCGTAAAGGAAGAAAGCTCACTCTGATGAATGTAAAGCAGACGAAGGCTCACTCTGTTGACCATATAATTTATCCGATCAGCATCAAGATCACCCGTCTTGCCCTGAGTAACTTCCGTGATGATATAGAATCCTGATGTCATGGCATTTTCAAAAATTCTTACTGTATTTTCTTCGTCATAATCCTCACGCAGATGGTACAGCTCACCGTCATCCGAAACCTCATAGTTTGAAAAGAACACCTTTTCTTCGTCGTCAGGAATGATTACAGAAAATAAATTTACTGCATTATCAGTCATAACCTCAGGCACAGGACTTTCTATACCCTTCTTCTGAATTCCTGTGTCAATCATCTCACCCATCAGGTAAGGTATACTCAGGCTGAATACAGCCTGAAAAACAAACAAAACGGAGCAAAGGATAAGCATCATCTTATGTCCGTTAAGATATTTTCTGAAAAACGGCAAACCCTTCACTCCTTTCAAAATTAAAATCTGATTAATAACCGTATTTTTCCTTGAACTCTTCTCTTGTATTTCTTGTAAGAAGCTTCTCGCCGTCAAAAATGAGAATACAATAAGCGTGACCGCATTTCTTGCCCTGCTCAAACCACTCAGCAAAAGCTCTCTGCATACTTGTATTTCTCGGAAGTTCGTGTACTCTTTTGTGTTCGTTTTCTATACCGAAAATTCTCCATCCATCACCGAAGTCATAAGTTCTTGTGATGTCAAGGGGTTCAAAATCAAGAAGGAAATCTCTTGCCTTTGACTTTTCCGGAAGGATGTTAAGGTTGTCCGGATAAAGAAGCCATGAGCCGCAGCAGACGACCATCGGTCCGTCAAATCTGTCCTTGAAAAACTCATAAGCTTTCTTGTACGAATCAAGTCTTACATCATAATCGAGACTGCCGAGGTGTGACGGAATATGAAGTCCGAGAACAAACTGACTGTCCTTAAGCTCGATACCGTGCTCGTCGTAATAGTCCTCACAAAAATCAGAAAGTTCATACTGAAATCTGCCGATACCGAATCTTTCAAGAGTGTAAAACTGCTTGAACCAACCTTCAACGAACGTTCCGTATACTCCGTAGTTTTCCTTACACTCGAGCATTTTTACCTTGAGGTCGATGATTGTGTTCCAGTAAATATCTTCGCTGATGTTTGCCTTTTTGTATTCAGCGAGCAAAGGCTTTGTACAGTTGAGAAGAAGGACAAGTTTAACTGTATGCTCATTTTCACCGATCATTTCAGCAAGAGCCTTAACCTTATCCTTGAAAGCATCGAAATTTTTCTTTTTAAGCCAGTATGCTCTGTACATTGAGTCATAAAGCTTGTTAGCCTTTTCATCTGCAAGAATTTTTTCCTCAACTCTGATAATTGCTTCTTTAGCCTCTGCAGGATATTCCTGCTTGTCCATCACGAGAAGTGTGTGCTTATAGTTTTTCATCGTTTTAAACCTCCGGGTCATAAATCATATAATAGTTATATATTTTTTCTCTTTCATAGAACTCTTCTTTGATCGTTCTGAATCCGAGTTTTTCATAGAAAGGAACATTGTCGGGATTCTGAGTTTCAAGACCTATCTTGTAGCCCTGAGACGTAAACTCCTCAATACCTTTTTTAATCATCTCTTTGGCAATACCTTTGCCCTGATGTTTCGGATCAACAAAGACAGGAGAAATAATCTTCGTCTTCTTTTCGAAAACTTTTGAGTCAAGGTAACGGTAAGCCATAAGTGTTTTGAAGGTTGAGTCTATGTAGTAACAAAGAAAAACCCAATTGGGACACTTGAGAAAATCAACAACAGTATACTCGTTATGAGCATCTCTCCATACACAGAGAGCTCTGTTTTCATCGTCGACGTAAAAAACATCACAATTATTTGAAGAAGTCAGTCTTTCGAGAAGGAAGTGGTAGACAAACTTTTTTCTTCTCTCAACATTCTTCGTTGCATAACAATGTACCGGATCATTTACAAAGCTTTCAGCTGCCATCCGAGCATAAAATTTCAGCGTTTCTCTGTCAAGTTTAGTTACTCTTTTCATAGAAAACCTCACAAGAAAATTATAATCGATATATTGTAACATAATTTTTGAAATTTTACTATATCAAAACGAAAATAATTTGCAGCTTTTTTGATTTTGAACCACAGAAATTGAGTTTTCTGCTGATACCGATTTATCTTGGCAATACTATGGCTTAAAATCCGAATTTTTCAGCTTCTGTCAATGAAAAAACACCCACGGCATTTCTACCGTGGGTGTTAAAGTTTGTCTATACCTGATTATTTAGACTCAACATCGATGAGCTCGATGATGCACATTTCTGAAGCGTCGCCTCTACGTGTGCCTGTCTTAATAATACGGCAATAGCCGCCGTTTACGTCCTTATATTTAGGAGCAATCTCATCGAAGAGTTTCTTAACAACGTCCTCTTTTGTGACGTATGCCAAAACCTGTCTTCTTGAGTGAAGGTCGTTTGTCTTAGCAGTGGTGATCATCTTTTCAGCCATTGCACGAACTTCCTTAGCTCTTGTAACGGTGGTCTCTATTCTGCCGCTTTCCAAAAGGTATGTTACCATGCCTCTGAGCATTGACTTACGATGGTCAGTTGCTCTTCCAAGCTTTCTTGAACCT
Organism: Acutalibacteraceae bacterium; assembly: GCA_045648065.1. GTDB lineage: Bacteria > Bacillota > Clostridia > Oscillospirales > Acutalibacteraceae > CAG-488. Next base: position 41,991 of record JAZRNG010000162.1, read on the forward strand.
GGCATTTAAAGTCACTCCTTTACCGTTAGTTGTGTGTGAAATAATTATTACAGTTTCTTATTAGTCTTCATCCCTGCGAAGATCATAACCGAGAGATGTAAGCTTAGCAACAACCTCATCAAGAGATTTCTTACCAAGGTTACGAACTTTCATCATATCATCTTCGGACTTGCCGATAAGATCTTCAACTGTATTGATTCCTGCTCTCTTCAAGCAGTTAAAAGAGCGCACAGACAGGTCAAGTTCCTCAATGGTCATCTCCAAGATTTTTTCTTTACCATTCTTGCTCTTTTCAACCATGATCTCAGTTTCAAAAGCCTCGTCAGAGAGGTCTCCGAAGAGACTGAGATGCTCGTTGAGGATCTTGGCGCCAAGAGAAACGGCTTCCTTTGCGGAAATTGTACCGTTTGTCCACACTTCAAGTGTAAGTTTGTCATAGTCAGTGATCTGACCGACACGTGTGTTCTCGACTGTGTAATTTACCTTTAATACCGGTGAATAAATCGAGTCAATTGCGATTACGCCGATCGGCGGCTGAAGATACTGCTTGTTGCGTTCTGCAGAAACATATCCTCTGCCCTTACTGCAAGTGATCTCCATCACTACATGAGCGTCTGAATCAAGAGAAGCGATGTGAAGTTCGGGATTGAGAATCTCAACTTCTGAATCTGTCTTGAAGTCGCCTGCAGTGAGTTCACCTTCACCTTTTACATCCACGTAAATAGTCTTGGGACCGTCACCGTGGATTTTAAGGATAACGCTCTTCAAATTAAGTACGATTTCCGTAACGTCTTCCTTAACGCCCGGAATCGTAGAGAATTCGTGAAGAATTCCATCAATCTTAACGGAAGTAATTGCGTAGCCCGGTAATGAAGAAAGGAGTACACGTCTGAGGCTGTTGCCAAGAGTTGTACCATAACCTCTCTCCAAGGGTTCTACGACAAATTTACCGTAAGTACCGTCAGGTAAAACATCGGCTGTTTCGATTCTTGGTTTCTCTATGCCAATCATTCAAAACCCTCCTTGTTATATTAAGTATACGGTTAATTATTATTTTGAATAAAGCTCGACGATAAGCTGTTCCTCAACAGGACAAGC